>NZ_JAPFCG010000034.1:0-38327 GCF_026240995.1 Pseudomonas sp. DCB_BI
GATCACCGCCAGCGTCGGCTTCGCCCAGAGTGCGGGCCTGATCCTGGGTGGTTCGATCAGCCAGAGCAACTTCCTCGGTACCGGTAACAAGGTGTCCATCGGGCTGACCCGTTCGGAATACCAGACCCGCTACAACTTCGGCTTCGTTGATCCCTACTTCACGGCCGATGGCGTCAGCCTGGGCTACAACGCCTTCTACCGCAGCACCGACTACGACGATCTCGACGTCGACGTGGCCAGCTATGCGGTGGACAGCTACGGTGCCGGCGTCAGCCTGGGCTACCCGATCAGCGAAACCTCGCGTCTGACCTACGGCCTGAGCGTGCAGCAGGACAAGATCAAGACCGGCAAGTACACCGTTGACGAGATTTTCGACTTCCTTGAGCAGGAAGGCGACAACTTCCTCAACTTCAAGGCCTCGATCGGTTGGTCCGAGTCGACCCTGAACAAGGGCGTGCTGGCCACCCGTGGC
Source organism: Pseudomonas sp. DCB_BI (assembly GCF_026240995.1). Classification (NCBI taxonomy): domain Bacteria; kingdom Pseudomonadati; phylum Pseudomonadota; class Gammaproteobacteria; order Pseudomonadales; family Pseudomonadaceae; genus Pseudomonas; species Pseudomonas sp. DCB_BI. The sequence goes on from NZ_JAPFCG010000034.1 coordinate 473, forward strand.
CACTCGCAAAGCCTGACCCTGGAATCGACCATTCCAGGCAGCGACCTGTCGTTCTTCAAGCTTGACTACCGTGGTCAGCTGTTCCAGCCGATCAACAACGATTACACCCTGCGCCTGCACACCGAGCTGGGCTATGGTGATGGTTACGGCAGCACCTCTGGCCTGCCGTTCTACGAGAACTACTTCGCAGGTGGCTTCAACTCCGTGCGTGGCTTCAAGGACAGCAGCCTTGGCCCTCGCAGTACACCGAGCATCGGCGAGGCCGCGGGTGGCAAGCCAGGCACCATCGCCGACCCGGATCAGGATCCGCTGCCGTTCGGTGGTAACGTGTTGGTGCAAGGTGGCGTCGAATTGCTGTTCCCGCTGCCGTTCGTCAAGGACCAGCGTTCGCTGCGCACCTCCGTGTTCTGGGATGTGGGTAACGTGTTCGATACCAACTGCGGCAACAAGCCTGATTGCGAAAAAGTCGGCTTCTCGGGCATGGCCAGCTCGGTCGGCTTGGGCGTGACCTGGATTACCGCACTGGGCCCGTTGAGCTTCAGCCTGGCAATGCCGGTGAAAAAGCCGGACGATGCCGATACCCAGGTGTTCCAATTCTCTCTGGGCCAGACCTTCTAAGGTCGGCCCTTGCTTAATGACAACGGTTTATCCAGGAGTGCATCGTGCGTAAATTGGCTCAACTGGCCGTAGTGGCCGCGGCGCTGGTCGCCACCCCGGCTTTCGCCGAAATGAAGGTTGCCGTTCTGAACTATCAGATGGCCCTGCTTGAATCGGATGCCGCCAAGAAATACGCGGTCGATGCCGAGAAGAAGTTCGGCCCGCAACTGACCAAGCTGAAAAGCCTGGAAAGCAGTGCCAAGGGCATCCAGGACCGCCTGATCAAAGGCGGCGACAAGATGCAGCAGCAGGAGCGTGAGCGCCTGGAGCTCGAGTTCAAGCAAAAGGCCCGCGACTTCCAGTTCCAGTCCAAGGAGCTGAACGAAGCCAAGGCCGTTGCCGATCGCGACATGCTCAAGCAGCTGAAGCCGAAGCTGGACGGTGCTGTCGAAGAAGTGATCAAGAAGGGCGGTTACGACCTGGTCCTGGAGCGTGGTGCGGTCATCGATGTCAAGCCTCAGTACGACATCACCCGCCAGGTCATCGAGCGCATGAACCAAGCCCGTTGATATGAGTGTGACCATGACGCTAGGCCAGCTGGCCGAGGCCCTCGGTGCTACCCTCAAGGGGCCCGAGGCGCTGCAGATTACCGGGCTGGCCACCTTGCAAGAGGCTGGCCCGACGCAGTTGAGCTTCCTCGCCAACCCGCAGTACCGCAAGTACCTGGACAACAGCCAGGCCGGCGCGGTGCTGCTCAAGGCTGCGGATGCCGAGAGCTTTGCCGGCAATGCCCTGATCGTGGCGGACCCGTACCTGGCTTACGCGCGGATTTCCCACCTGTTCGATCCCAAACCCAAGGCTGAGGCGGGAATACATCCCAGCGCCGTGGTGGCGGAAGATGCCCAGGTGGACGCCAGCGCCAGCATCGGGCCGTTCGCGGTCGTCGAAAGTGGTGCGCGCATCGGCGCCAACGTCAGCATCGGCGCACACTGCTTCATTGGTGCCCGCTGTGTGGTCGGTGAAGGGGGGTGGCTGGCACCGCGGGTCACGTTGTATCACGACGTGACCATCGGTAAGCGTGTAGTCATACAGTCGGGTGCCGTGATCGGCGGCGAGGGCTTCGGCTTCGCCAACGAGAAGGGCATCTGGCGTAAAATTGCACAGATCGGCGGCGTCACCATCGGTGATGACGTGGAGATCGGCGTCAATACTGCTGTAGACCGTGGCGCGCTGTCCGACACCCGGATCGGCGACGGGGTCAAGTTGGACAACCAGATCCAGATCGCTCACAACGTGCAGATCGGTGATCACACGGCCATGGCCGCTTGCGTCGGAATCTCCGGCAGCACGCGCATCGGCAAGCACTGCATGCTGGCCGGTGGTGTGGGGCTGGTTGGGCACATTGATATTTGCGACAACGTTTTCGTTTCCGGAATGACCATGGTTACCCGTTCGATCACTGAACCGGGTTCCTATTCTTCCGGCACTGCCATGCAGCCATTGGCTGACTGGCGCAAGAGCGCCGCGCGTATCCGCCAACTGGACGACATGGCCAAGCGTCTCCAGCAGCTGGAAAAACGCGTCGATACCGTGACCTCAGGTGGCCTGCCGACATCAGAAGGCTGATACCATTCCCTGAGCAAGAGTGAACAGTCGCTAGCTGGCTCCTCTTTGGATTGCAAAAGGAGCGTGTGGTCAGCACCTGCGCTCCCTATTCTTATTACAGGCTTCCCCCCCGAAATGATGGACATCAACGAGATTCGCGAATACCTGCCTCACCGTTACCCGTTCCTGTTGGTGGACCGCGTAACGGACCTGGACTTCGAGGCCCAGAGCATTCGTGCCTACAAGAATGTCAGCATCAACGAGCCGTTCTTCAATGGCCACTTCCCGGCGCACCCGATCATGCCGGGCGTCCTGATCATCGAAGCCATGGCCCAGGCGGCCGGCATCCTGGGTTTCAAGATGCTCGATGCCAAGCCGGCTGATGGCACCCTGTACTACTTCGTCGGTTCCGACAAACTGCGCTTCCGTCAGCCGGTGCTGCCAGGTGACCAGCTGGTGCTGGAGGCCCGGTTCCTCAGCCGCAAGAGCATGATCTGGAAGTTCGAATGCCGTGCGCTGGTCGACGGCAAGCCGGTTTGCTCGGCAGAAATCACCTGCGCGGAACGCTCCCTATGAATTCGATTGATCCTCGGGCCATTATCGATCCATCAGCCAGGCTGGCCGATGGTGTCGAGGTCGGCCCTTGGTCGATCATTGGCCCTGATGTAGAAGTCGGGGAGGGCACCGTTATCGGGCCGCATGTTGTGCTTAAAGGGCCGACCCGTATCGGCAGGCACAACCGTATCTTTCAGTTTTCCTCGATCGGCGAAGACACCCCGGACCTGAAGTACAAGGGGGAGCCGACGCGGCTGGTCATTGGTGATCACAACGTGATCCGCGAAGGGGTGACCATTCATCGTGGTACCGTTCAGGACCGTGCGGAAACCACAGTGGGTGACCATAACCTGATCATGGCCTACGCCCACATCGGCCATGACAGCGTCATCGGTAATCACTGCATCCTGGTCAACAACACGGCGCTGGCCGGCCATGTGCATGTGGGTGACTGGGCAATCCTGTCCGGTTATACCCTGGTACACCAGTACTGCCATATCGGTGCCCACGCGTTTTCCGGCATGGGTACGGCAATCGGCAAGGACGTACCGGCGTTCGTCACCGTGTTCGGCAGCCCGGCCGAAGCCCGCAGCATGAACTTCGAGGGCATGCGCCGCCGCGGTTTCAGTGACGAGGTGATCCATGTGCTGCGTCGTTGCTACAAGATTGTCTACCGCCAGGGCCTGACTGTCGAAGATGCGCTCAAGGAGTTGGCCGAACCGGCTGCGCAACATCCTGAGGTCGAGCTGTTCCGCCAGTCGATCGTGAACTCCGCCCGCGGCATTACCCGCTGACATGGCCCGGCTTTGCGTAGCCTTGGTCGCGGGTGAGGCCAGCGGCGATATTCTGGGTTCAGGCTTGATGCGGGCTCTCAAGGAACGCCACCCCGATGTCCGTTTCATCGGCGTGGGCGGCCCCTTGATGGAAGCAGAAGGCCTGCAATCCTACTTCCCCATGGAGCGTCTGGCGGTCATGGGCCTGGTCGAAGTACTGGGGCGCCTGCGCGAATTGCTCAAGCGTCGCAAGCTGCTGATCAAGACCCTGATCGATGAAAAGCCCGATGTATTCATCGGCATCGACGCCCCTGACTTCACCCTCAATATCGAACTCAAACTGCGCCAGGCCGGGATCAAGACCGTGCACTACGTCAGCCCTTCGGTATGGGCCTGGCGACAGAAGCGTGTGCTGAAGATTCGCGAAGGCTGCGACTTGATGCTGACGCTCCTGCCTTTCGAGGCGCGCTTCTACGAAGAGCAGGGCGTGCCGGTGCGCTTTGTCGGCCACCCGCTGGCCGACACCATCCCGCTTGAAGCCGACCGTGCGGCCGCGCGCGCCCTGCTGGGGCTTGGTGACGGGCCAGTGGTGGCACTGATGCCGGGCAGCCGCGGTGGCGAAGTGGGCCGCCTGGGCGCATTGTTCCTCGATGCCGCCGAGCGCTTGCGCCAGCAGGTGCCAGGCGTGCGCTTCGTGCTGCCTTGCGCCAATGCTGCGCGGCGCGCCCAGGTCGAGCAGATGCTTGAAGGGCGCCAGTTGCCGCTGACCCTGCTCGATGGCCAGTCGCATCAGGCCTTGGCCGCATGTGATGCCGTCCTGATCGCCTCGGGCACCGCTACTCTCGAAGCGCTGTTGTACAAGCGGCCGATGGTGGTGGCTTATCGCCTGGCGCCGTTGACCTACTGGATCCTCAAACGCCTGGTGAAAAGCCCCTACGTGTCGTTGCCGAACCTGCTGGCCCAGCGTGAGTTGGTGCCCGAGTTGCTGCAGGACGACGCGACCAGCGAAGCCCTGGCCAAGACCTTGGCGCCGCTCGTGCAAGATGGCAGCCGGCAGACCGAACGCTTCGACGAAATTCATCGCACCCTGCGCCGTGACGCCTCAAACCAGGCGGCCGAAGCGGTACTGGCCCTGCTCAAGGACCGCTGACATGCAAATTGGATTGGACTTCAACCTGGTCGAAGACTTGGTCGCCGGTGTCGACGAAGTAGGCCGTGGCCCGCTGTGCGGCGCAGTGGTCACGGCGGCGGTGATCCTCGACCCGGCGCGGCCGATCATTGGCCTGAACGACTCGAAGAAGCTCACCGAGGCCAAGCGCGAGGCGCTGTTCGACGAGATTTGCGAAAAGGCCCTGAGCTTCTGCATCGCCCGCGCTGAAGTCGAGGAGATCGACCGCCTGAACATCCTGCAGGCCACCATGCTGGCCATGCAGCGTGCGGTCGAAGGCTTGCACGTTACGCCCAAACTTGCCCTGATCGACGGTAACCGCTGCCCGAAACTGGCAGTCCCGTCAGCGCCTGTGGTCAAGGGTGATAGCCAGGTGCCGGCCATTGCGGCGGCCTCGATCCTGGCCAAAGTGACCCGTGATCGGGAAATGAGTGCATTCGAACTGATCTACCCAGGTTATGGCATTGGCGGGCACAAGGGCTACCCAACCCCGGTGCATCTCGAAGCCTTGGCGCGCCTTGGGCCTACGCCCATTCATCGGCGTTCCTTCGCCCCGGTGCGGGCAGCCTGGGAAGCGCGCGAAGGCGTCACCGATTCCCTGATCTGACCTATTGGGGCCGCTTTGCGGCCCTTCGCGGGCATGCCCGCTTCCCAGGATTCATCGGTCTGAGCAGCGGTGCCGTACCTGCAGGAGCGGGCGTGCCCGCGAAGGGCTGTAAAGCAGCCCCAAAAAAAGCCCCTAGTTAGGCTACAATCCCGCCCTTGTCGTTCAGCACTGCTACAGGATCTTCCATGTCGGTTCCCTTCGTTCACCTGCGCGTCCACTCCGAATTTTCGCTGGTCGACGGCCTGGTGCGGATCAAACCACTGGCCAAGGCACTGGCCGGGATGAACATGCCGGCGGTAGCCATCACCGACCAGAGCAACATGTGCTCGCTGGTGAAGTTCTACAAGACTGCCATGGGCGCCGGCATCAAGCCGATCTGTGGTGCCGACCTGTGGCTGGCCGGGGCCGACCCGGAAGCGCCGCTGTCGCGCATCTGTTTCCTGGCCATGGACCCCAAGGGTTATCGCAACCTCACCGAACTGATTTCGCGCGGTTGGACCGACGGCCAGCGCAATGGCCTGGTCATTCTTCAGCGCGAATGGATCGCGCCTGCGAGCGAAGGCCTGATTGCTCTGTCCGCAGGCAAGGAGGGCGACATCGGCATGGCCCTGCTGGCCGGCCGGGAGGATGAAGCCCAGGCCCTGTTGCAAGACTGGATGGGCATGTTCCCCGACCGCTTCTATGTCGAGGTGCAGCGCACCAACCGCGCCCGTGACGAAGAATACGTGCACGCCGCTGTGGCGCTGGCCGACAAGCTCGGCGCGCCGCTGGTTGCCACCAACGACGTACGTTTCATCAAGCAGGCCGACTTCGATGCCCACGAAACCCGCGTGTGTATCGGTGAGGGCTGGACCCTCGACGACCCGCGCCGCCCGCGAGGCTACAGCGACCAGCAGTACCTGAAGTCGGCTGAGGAAATGGCCGAGCTGTTCAGCGACCTGCCCGACGCCATCGCCAACACCGTGGAAATCGCCAAGCGCTGCAATATCCAGGTACAGCTGGGCAAGTACTTCCTGCCCGATTTCCCCACGCCCAACGGCATGGGCATCGACGACTACCTGCGGCATGTTTCCCACGAGGGCCTGGAAGAGCGCCTGGCGGTGCTGTGGCCGAAAGAGACCACGCCCAATTACGAAGAGAAGCGCCAGGTCTACCTGGACCGCTTGAAGTTCGAGCTGGATATCATCATCCAGATGGGCTTCCCCGGTTACTTCCTCATCGTTATGGACTTCATCAAATGGGCCAAGAACAACGATGTACCGGTTGGCCCGGGCCGTGGTTCGGGTGCCGGCTCGCTGGTGGCCTATGTCCTGAAGATCACCGACCTCGACCCGCTGGCCTATGACCTGCTGTTCGAGCGCTTCCTCAACCCCGAACGTATTTCCATGCCCGACTTCGACGTCGACTTCTGCATGGATGGCCGTGACCGGGTGATCGACTACGTGGCCGAAGCCTATGGCCGCAACGCGGTAAGCCAGATCATCACCTTCGGTACCATGGCCGCCAAGGCGGTGGTGCGTGACGTGGCGCGTGTGCAGGGCAAGTCCTACGGCCTGGCCGACCGCCTGTCGAAGATGATCCCGTTCGAAGTGGGCATGACCCTGGAGAAGGCCTACGAGCAGGAAGAGATCCTGCGCGACTTCCTCAAGGGCGACGAAGACGCCCGTGAAATCTGGGACATGGCCTTGAAGCTGGAAGGCGTGACCCGGGGTACCGGCAAGCACGCCGGTGGTGTGGTTATCGCACCGACCAAGCTCACCGACTTTTCGCCGATCGCCTGTGATGAAGAGGGTGGCGGCCTGGTAACCCAGTTCGACAAGGATGACGTCGAGGCCGCCGGCCTGGTGAAGTTCGACTTCCTCGGCCTGCGAACCCTTACCATCATCAAGTGGGCGATGGAGATCATCAACCGCGAGCAGGCCAAGAAGAACCTGCCCGATCTCAACATCGATTTCATCCCGCTGGATGACCGCAAGACCTACGAGCTGCTGCAGAAGGCCGAAACCACGGCGGTGTTCCAGCTTGAATCGCGCGGCATGAAGGAGCTGATCAAGAAGCTCAAGCCCGACTGCCTGGAAGACCTTATCGCACTGGTTGCGTTGTTCCGCCCAGGGCCGCTGCAATCGGGCATGGTGGACGACTTCATCAACCGCAAGCACGGCCGCGCCGAACTGGCCTACCCGCATTCCGACTACCAGTACGAAGGCCTCAAGCCGGTACTGGCCCCCACCTACGGCATCATCCTGTACCAGGAACAGGTGATGCAGATTGCCCAGGTCATGGCCGGCTACACCCTGGGTGGTGCCGACATGCTGCGCCGGGCAATGGGTAAGAAAAAACCCGAAGAAATGGCCAAGCAGCGCGGTGGTTTCATCGAAGGTTGCGTGGCCAACAATATCGATGCGGACCTGGCCGGTAACATCTTCGACCTGGTGGAGAAGTTCGCTGGCTACGGCTTCAACAAATCCCACTCCGCCGCCTACGGCCTGGTGTCGTACCAGACAGCCTGGCTGAAAACCCACTACCCGGCGCCGTTCATGGCAGCGGTACTGTCGGCGGACATGCACAACACCGACAAGGTGGTGGTGCTGGTCGAGGAAGTACGCAGCATGAAGCTGCGCCTCGACGCGCCGGACGTGAACTTCTCCGACTTCAAGTTCACGGTCAACAACGACGGCCGTATCGTTTACGGCCTGGGCGCCATCAAGGGGGTCGGTGAAGGCCCGGTGGAGGCGATCGTCGAAGCGCGTGCCCAGGGCGGGCCGTTCAAGGATCTGTTCGACTTCTGTGAACGCATCGACCTCAAGCGGGTCAACAAGCGTACCCTCGATGCGCTCGTGCGCAGCGGCGCGCTGGACCGCCTGGGGCCGCATTTCCATGACGAGATCAAGGCCTACCAGGCCAACATCGACCTCAACCGGGCGACCTTGCTGTCAGCGCTGGGCGAGGCGATCAAGGCCGCCGAGCAGGCCGCGCATACCGCTGACAGTGGCCATGTCGACCTGTTCGGCAGCATGTTCGCTGAAGCGGAGGTTGACGTTTATGCCAACCACCGCAAGGTGCGCGAGCTAACCCTCAAGGAACGCCTCAAGGGCGAGAAGGACACCCTTGGCCTGTACCTGACCGGCCACCCGATCGACGAGTACGAGACCGAGATTCGCCGCTTCGCCCGCCAGCGCATCATCGACCTCAAGCCGTCACGCGAAACCCAGACCATCGCCGGCATGATCATTGCCCTGCGGGTGATGAAGAACAAGAAGGGTGACAAGATGGGCTTCGTCACCCTGGATGACCGCTCCGGGCGCATCGAGGCATCGCTGTTTGCCGATGCCTACATCGCGGCACAGTCCTTGCTGCAGAACGATGCAATGGTGGTGGTCGAGGGAGAGGTCAGCAACGACGACTTCTCCGGTGGCCTGCGCCTGCGGGTGAAGCAGGTCATGACCATGGAAGATGCACGTACCAAGCTGGCCGAGAGCCTGCGCCTGAAGGTGGCGCACGAAGCGCTCAAGGGCGACCGGCTGAAGTGGCTGGGCGAGTTGATCACCCGCCATCGTGGCGCGTGCCCGATCACCCTGGAGTACACCGGCAGTGATGCCAAGGCCATGCTGCAGTTCGGCGAGCAGTGGGCGATCGATCCGGCTGACGGGCTGATTCAGGCGCTGCGTGACCAGTTCGGGCGTGAGAACGTCTTCCTGCAATATCGTTGAATCGACAAAAATTTAATCTCGACCTGAATGCGCCTGATCCCTTAAGGTAGGGCGCCAAACGGATCAACCGGCCGGCCGCCTGGCCGTAGACCCAAGACGGATGACTATGAACCCGAATTTTCTCGATTTCGAACAGCCGATTGCCGACCTGCAAGCCAAGATCGAAGGCCTGCGCCTGGTAGGCAACGACAACTCGCTGAACATCAGCGATGAAATTGCCCGTCTGCAAGACAAGAGCAGCACCCTGACCGAAAGCATCTTCGGCAACCTGACCAGCTGGCAGATTGCCCGCCTGGCGCGTCATCCACGTCGTCCATACACCCTGGACTACCTGGAGCACATCTTCACCGAGTTCGAAGAACTGCACGGTGATCGCCACTTCTCCGACGATGCTGCCATCGTGGGGGGGACGGCGCGCCTGGACGGCAAACCGGTCATGGTCATTGGCCACCAGAAAGGCCGCGAAGTGCGCGAGAAAGTGCGCCGCAACTTCGGCATGCCGCGCCCTGAAGGCTACCGCAAGGCCTGCCGCCTGATGGAAATGGCCGAGCGGTTCAAGATGCCGATCCTGACCTTCATCGACACCCCGGGCGCCTACCCGGGCATCGACGCCGAAGAACGCAACCAGAGCGAAGCCATTGCCTGGAACCTGCGCGTGATGGCGCGCCTGAAAACCCCGATCATCGCCACCGTGATTGGTGAAGGTGGTTCCGGCGGTGCACTGGCCATCGGTGTGTGCGACCAGCTGAACATGCTGCAGTACTCCACCTACTCGGTGATCTCGCCGGAAGGCTGCGCCTCGATCCTGTGGAAGACTGCCGACAAGGCAGCTGACGCGGCCGAGGCCATGGGCATCACTGCCGAGCGCCTGAAGAGCCTGAACATTGTCGACAAGGTCATCCAGGAGCCGCTGGGCGGCGCCCACCGTGATCCGGCCAAGATGTCCGAAAGCATCCGCGCCGACCTGGTGCAGCAGCTGGACATGCTCGGCAAGTTCGACAACGATGCGCTGCTGGCCCGTCGTTACGAGCGCCTGATGAGCTACGGCCTCTGATTCTGATTTGCCCCGGGGCCGTTTTACGGCCCTTGTGATTGATGGCACCGGCTTCGCCGGTGTTCGCGGGTAAACCCGCTCCTACAGGTATTGCGCTGCCCTTGAGGCTTGCGCCGTACGTGTGGGAGCGGGCATGCCCGCGAATGCTTTCTGGAATCGAGCGAGGGCTAGATGATCAACCTCACTCCTTGGCTCAACGCCCCCACCTGGCACGTCGCCTTCTCTGGCGGCCTCGATTCCACCGTCCTCCTGCACCTGCTGGCCGAATACGCCCGCAACCACGCATCCCCCCCACTGCGCGCCATCCATATCCACCACGGCCTGCAAGCCGCTGCCGACGCCTGGCCCGCCCACTGCCAAGCCATCTGCGACAATTTCGACGTTGAACTCCAGGTTATCCACGTCCAGGTCTCCCCAGGCGCCAGTCTGGAACAGGCGGCCCGCGACGCCCGCTATGCCGCTTTCAGGCAAGCCCTGAGCCCAGGCGGCATCCTGTTCACCGGCCAGCACCGCGACGACCAGGCCGAAACCCTGTTGTTCCGCTTGTTGCGCGGTGCCGGCCTGCGTGGCCTGGCGGCAATGCCGGGGCGGCGGGCGTTGGGGCAGGGCAGCCTGGTCAGGCCGTTACTGGCCTGTTCCCGGCAACAGTTGCAGGAATATGCCGAGGCCCAAGGGCTGACCTGGATCGAAGACCCGTCTAACGCCGACACACAATTCGCACGCAACTTCCTGCGCGGCGAAGTGATGCCGCAGTTGCAGCAGCGTTGGCCACAGGCCAGCCAGAACTTCGCCCGTGCAGCACAGCATTTGGGAGAGGCGCTGGGCATGCTGGACGAACTGGCCCAGGAAGACCTGGCGCTTGCGGGGGAGGGCGCGCCCACGGCCTGGGCAGGGCTGGACTCCCTCGACCTGGCAGCCCTGAGGGCACTGTCCCCGGCGCGTCAGCGCAACGCCTTGCAATACTGGCTGAGCCAACGCAGCCGGTTGCCCGATACCCGGCATTGGGCTGGTTGGGTAGATCTGCGCGATGCCGCTGCCGATGCACAACCGATCTGGCGGCTGGCTGACGGGCAGCTGCTGCGCAGCCATGGGCGCATCTGGTGGTTGAGCGGCGATTGGTTGCAGCATCCTGTTGGCCAGCTGGACTGGCCAGTGCCCGGGCTGCCGTTGCTGCTGCCAGGCAACGGCAGTGTGCGGCTGGTTGGCGCAGCCGGGCTGCACGGGCTGCGCGTAGCCTACCGGCAGGGCGGCGAAGTGCTGGAGGTTCCCGGCCGAGGCCGACGTGAGCTCAAGCGTCTGCTCAACGAGCAGCAGGTCCCGCATTTCCTGCGTTCGCGCCTGCCGCTGCTGTACCACGGCACGCGCCTGTTGGCGGTGGCCAACCTGCCCGGGCTGTTGCAGGCGGATTGCCAGCTGCACTGGCAGTTACCGACGAACGCGCAAGGTTTGAGCTGAAGGGTACATTCCGGTAGACTACCCTCCCTTCTTGATACAACTTCTGTGGGTTCCGCGAAAACACAGCAGTTGCCGATTACCAAGCAGTTTTTTGCTGGGCTGATTCTGAAAATGACGAGCGAGCTCCATGCCGGGGATAACCCTGGTCTGTACAGACGCGGCAGTTTTTCGAGATGCACTGTGATTGACGCAGGTGATCGGGGGCTTCGGCCTTCCTTCGCTTTCTCCGGCGGCGCTGGCCGCCTTAACGCAGACTTCTAGGGTTTTTCATGACGCGCTACATATTCGTCACGGGCGGTGTTGTTTCTTCATTGGGGAAAGGCATTGCCTCGGCTTCCCTGGCGGCCATCCTGGAAGCGCGGGGCCTGAAGGTCACCATGCTCAAGCTGGATCCGTACATCAACGTCGATCCGGGCACCATGAGCCCGTTCCAGCACGGTGAAGTGTTCGTCACCCACGATGGCGCCGAGACCGACCTCGACCTGGGCCACTACGAGCGGTTCATCCGCACCACCATGACCCAGAACAACAACTTCACCACCGGCCGTATCTACGAGCACGTGCTGCGCAAAGAGCGCCGTGGTGACTACCTGGGCGCGACCATCCAGGTCATCCCGCACATCACCGACGAGATCAAGCGTCGCATCATCAAGGGCGCCGGCGATGCCGACGTGGCCCTGGTGGAAATCGGCGGTACCGTGGGTGACATCGAGTCGCAGCCGTTCCTCGAGGCAATCCGCCAGCTGCGTGTAGAAGTAGGCTCCAAGCGCGCCATGCTGATGCACCTGACCCTGGTCCCGTACATCGCCACCGCTGGCGAGACCAAGACCAAGCCGACCCAGCACTCGGTCAAGGAGCTGCGCTCCATCGGCCTGCAGCCGGACGTGCTGATCTGCCGCTCCGACCACCCGGTCGATGCCTCGTCGCGTCGCAAGATCGCGCTGTTCACCAACGTTGAAGAGCGTGCGGTGATTTCGCTGGAAGACGTCGACACCATCTACAAGATCCCGGGCGTGCTCCACGCACAGGGCCTGGACGACTTCGTCGTCGAGCGCTTCGGCCTGCAGTGCAATGGCGCCGACCTGTCCGAATGGGACAAGGTGGTCGATGCCAAGCTCAACCCGGAGCAGGAAGTGACCATCGCCATGGTCGGCAAGTACATGGAGCTGCTGGATGCGTACAAGTCGCTGATCGAAGCGATGAGCCACGCCGGCATCACCAACCGCACCAAGGTCAACCTGCGCTACATCGACTCGGAAGACATCGAGAACCAGGGCACCAGCCTGCTCGAAGGCGCCGATGCCATTCTCGTGCCAGGCGGTTTCGGCCTGCGCGGCGTGGAAGGCAAGATCACCGCGGTGCAATACGCCCGTGAGAACAAGGTTCCGTACCTGGGTATCTGCCTGGGCATGCAGGTGGCCGTGATCGAGTTCGCCCGTAACGTGATGGGCTGGAAAGACGCCAACTCCACCGAGTTCGACCGCAATAGCGGCCACCCGGTCGTTGGCTTGATCACCGAGTGGGCCGATGCCACTGGCGCGGTCGAGACCCGCGACGAAGCTTCCGACCTGGGCGGCACCATGCGCCTGGGTGCACAGGACTGCCAGCTGGCTGCCGGTTCGAAGGTGCACGACTGCTACGGCAAGGACGTGATCACCGAGCGTCACCGTCACCGCTACGAAGTGAACAACAACCTGCTGCCGCAACTGGTCGACGCTGGCCTGGTGGTTTCCGGCCGTTCCGAAGACGGCGCGCTGGTGGAAGTGGTCGAATCCAAGGACCACCCATGGTTCGTCGCCTGCCAGTTCCACCCAGAGTTCACCTCCACCCCGCGTGACGGCCACCCGCTGTTCAGTGGTTTCGTCAAGGCAGCCCTGGCTCAGAAGAACAAGGCCTGATCAATGACCCAGAAGATCATTCGCGTCGGTAACATCGAGATCGCCAACGACAAGCCGTTCGTCCTGTTCGGCGGCATGAACGTCCTGGAGTCCCGTGACCTGGCAATGAAGGTCTGCGAAGAGTACGTGCGGGTTACCGAAAAACTCGGTATCCCGTACGTGTTCAAGGCCAGCTTCGACAAGGCCAACCGTTCGTCGGTAACGTCCTACCGTGGTCCAGGCATGGAAGAAGGGCTGAAGATCTTCGAAGAGATCAAGCGGACCTTCAACGTGCCGGTGATTACCGACGTGCACGAGCCGTATCAGGCCGAGCCGGTGGCCAAGGTGTGCGACATCATCCAGCTGCCGGCCTTCCTGTCGCGGCAAACCGATCTGGTAGTGGCCATGGCCAAGACCGGTGCGGTGATCAACATCAAGAAGGCCCAGTTCCTCGCACCCCAGGAAATGAAACATATCCTGGCCAAGTGCGAAGAGGCCGGTAATGACCAGTTGATCCTCTGCGAGCGTGGTTCCAGCTTCGGTTACAACAACCTGGTGGTGGACATGCTCGGCTTCGGCATCATGAAGCAGTTCGAGTACCCGGTGTTCTTCGACGTGACCCACGCCCTGCAGATGCCGGGTGGTCGCGCCGATTCCGCCGGTGGCCGCCGCGCCCAGGTTACCGACCTGGCCAAGGCCGGTATGAGCCAGGGTCTGGCCGGGCTGTTCCTTGAAGCCCACCCCGATCCGGACAACGCCAAGTGCGATGGCCCGTGCGCGCTGCGCCTGGACAAACTGGAGCCATTCCTGGCCCAGCTCAAGCAACTGGACGACCTGGTGAAAAGTTTTCCGACGGTAGAAACCGCGTAAAGCTCATTTCTCGGGTAAAGTACTGCCCGTTCCACCCCTGACCCGCCGGTCAGGGGCCCCCTTCACTTGGCCTGCCAATCGCAATTTCAGCCAGGTGAACGGCAAGAATTCTCTAAGCTGCGTTGTTTTCGTCAATTCTGGAGTGCTTACAACAATGGCAAAAATCGTCGACATCAAAGGTCGTGAAGTTCTCGATTCGCGTGGCAACCCCACTGTGGAAGCCGATGTACTGCTCGACAACGGCATCATCGGCAGCGCTTGCGCGCCGTCCGGTGCTTCCACCGGCTCGCGCGAAGCGCTGGAGCTGCGTGATGGCGACAAGAGCCGTTACCTGGGCAAGGGCGTGCTGAAGGCTGTCGCCAACATCAACGGCCCTATCCGTGACCTGCTGCTGGGCAAGGATCCTTCCGACCAGAAGGCCCTGGACCGCGCCATGATCGAGCTGGACGGTACCGAGAACAAGGCCAAGCTGGGCGCCAACGCCATCCTGGCCGTGTCCCTGGCTGCCGCCAAGGCCGCTGCCCAGGACCAGGACCTGCCGCTGTACGCGCACATCGCCAACCTGAACGGCACCCCGGGCCAGTACTCGATGCCGGTGCCGATGATGAACATCATCAACGGTGGCGAGCACGCCGACAACAACGTCGACATTCAGGAGTTCATGGTGCAGCCAGTTGGCGCCAAGACCTTCTCCGACGGCCTGCGCATGGGCACTGAAATCTTCCACCACCTCAAAGCCGTGCTGAAGGCCCGTGGCCTGAACACCGCCGTCGGTGACGAAGGTGGCTTTGCACCGAACCTGGCGTCCAACGAAGACGCCCTGGGCGCCATCGCCGAAGCCGTGGAAAAAGCCGGCTACAAGCTGGGCACCGACGTGACCCTGGCCCTGGACTGCGCCGCTTCCGAATTCTACGAAGACGGCAAGTACAACCTGTCCGGCGAAGGCAAGTCGTTCGACGCCGAAGGCTTTGCCGACTACCTCAAGGGCCTGACCGAGCGTTTCCCGATCATCTCGATCGAAGACGGCCTGGACGAGTCCGACTGGGCTGGCTGGAAAATCCTCACCGACAAGATCGGTGAAAAGGTCCAGCTGGTAGGTGACGACCTGTTCGTGACCAACACCAAGATCCTCAAGGAAGGCATCGAGAAGGGCATCGGTAACTCGATCCTGATCAAGTTCAACCAGATCGGCTCGTTGACCGAAACGCTGGAAGCCATCCAGATGGCCAAGGCTGCTGGCTACACCGCAGTGATCTCGCACCGCTCCGGCGAAACCGAAGACTCGACCATTGCCGACCTGGCCGTGGGTACTGCAGCTGGCCAGATCAAGACGGGTTCGCTGTGCCGTTCCGACCGCGTTTCCAAGTACAACCAGCTGCTGCGCATCGAAGAGCAACTGGGCGCCAAAGCGGTTTACCGTGGTCGTGCCGAGTTTCGCGGCTAAGCAAGAGATGGTAAAAAGACAGTAGCCGGAGCTGTAGGGACGTTCTTACGGAACTGAACTGCGTTCCAACGGGTTTCTGTCGACGAAGCCTGGCCTCGGCCAGGCTTCGTGCTATTCGAGGCCCCGTAAAAGTACGCGGCAGCCTTTTTAACCTGGATAACGTGATGCGCAGTCCCTATTGGTTGTTCCTCGTTCTGCTCCTGCTGTTGGGAGGCCTGCAATACCGCCTGTGGGTGGGTAACGGCAGCCTGGCGCAAGTGACCGAGCTGAAGCAGCAGATTGCCGACCAGCATGCCGAAAACGAGCGATTGCTCGAGCGTAACCGTGTGCTCGATGCCGAAGTGCTTGAGCTGAAGAAAGGCATGGAGACCGTTGAAGAACGCGCCCGCCATGAATTGGGGATGGTCAAAGAGGGCGAAACCCTCTTCCAGTTGCCACAGAAATGATCGAAACCTTACCGGCCTTCTGGGCCGTGATTCCTGCTGCGGGCGTTGGCGCCCGCATGGCTGCCGACCGCCCCAAGCAGTATCTGGAGCTGGCCGGGCAGACCCTTCTCGAGCATAGCCTCGACTGTTTTCTTGGCCACCCGGCGCTGAAAGGTGTGGTGGTCAGCATTGCCGAAGACGACCCGTACTGGCATGGCCTGCGCTGTGCCGGTGACCCGCGAATCCAGCGCGCAGCGGGCGGGCGTGAGCGCGCCGACTCGGTGCTCAACGCCTTGCTGCTGCTGCATGCCCAAGGGGCGGCAGACAGCGATTGGGTGCTGGTGCACGACGCCGCGCGGCCAAACCTGGCACGCAGCGACCTGGACAAGCTGTTGGCGGAGTTGGCGGATGACCCGGTGGGTGGCCTGCTGGCGGTGCCGGCGCGTGACACGCTCAAGCGTGCCGATGGCAACGGGCGGGTAAGCGCTACGGTGGACCGCAGTACCATCTGGCAGGCCTACACGCCACAGATGTTCCGCCTTGGTGCCTTGCACCGGGCGCTGGCTGAGTGCCTGGTGTCCGATGTGGTGGTGACCGATGAAGCTTCGGCCATCGAGTGGTCCGGCCAAGCGCCGCGGCTGGTCGAAGGGCGTAGCGATAACATCAAGGTGACCCGGCCGGAAGACCTTGAGTGGTTGCGTCAGCGCTGGGCGGGTAGGCGCTGAACATCGTTCTCCTGTACCGGCCCATTCGCGGGTAAACCCGCTCCCACAGGATCTTCACCGGGTCTGAAATCTGTTGAGTGACTGTGGGAGCGGGTTTACCCGCGAATGGGCCAGTACAGGCAGCACATCCCTTCACCCGAAACGATATTCCGGCAACCCCGCCAACCCTTCCTTCAGGTAATCCACCAACCGCCGTACCTTCGGCGACAGGTGTCGCTGCTGCGGGTACAACGCCCATACCGCCGTATTCGGCGGCTGGTGCGCTTCGAGTAAAGACACCAGCGCACCAGTGTTCAGGTGTTCCAGCACGTAGTAGTCCGGCAACTGGCACAACCCGATCCCTTGCAGCGCCGCATCCAGCACTGCCTGGCCACTGTTGCAGCGCCAGTTGCCCTGTATCCGCTGGCTGATTTCGCGGCCGTCCTGCTGCAGCGCCCATAAGTCCGAACTGCCCACCAGGCAATTGTGACGCGCCAGCTCCGACAGGCTATGCGGCCGGCCATATCGCTCCAGATAGGCCGGCGAGGCGCACAGATACATGCGCCGTGGCGCCAGGCGGGTGGCTACCAGGCGAGAATCGGCCAGCCGGCCCAGGCGGATCGCCAGGTCCATGCCTTCATGCAGCAGGTCGAGGGTGTGGTTACTCAATTCCACGTCCACCCGTAACTGCGGATACAACGCCATGAACCGCGTCACCAACGGCACGATGAAACGTTCGCCATAGGCCACAGCGCAGGTCATGCGCAGCAAGCCCTTCGGCTCGCTGGCCAGATCGCCCATGGCACGCAGGGCTTCCTCGCGGCCATCCTGCAGGCGCTGGCAATGCTGCAAGAAGGTCTGCCCGGCTTCACTCAGCGTCACCCGGCGGGTACTGCGATACAGCAGACGGGTCTGCAAGCGCTCCTCCAGCCGGGCGATCTGCCGACTGATGTGCGACGAGGACACCCCCAGGCGCTCGGCGGCGGCGGTGAACTGGCCCGACTCGGCCACGGCGACGAATTCGTCGATCCCTTCCCAGCGGCTGCTCATGGATTATCCCTGTATGGCAATAATGTTTTGTCTTTGGCCTGATTATTCATTAAAAGGCGCTGAATTACACTGCAAGACTGAATCGACCCTCTGTCTGGAGACCTTTGATGATCAAGTCCCGTGCTGCCGTAGCCTTCGAAGCCAAGAAACCCCTGGAAATCGTCGAAGTCGACGTGGCCATGCCCAAGGCCGGCGAGGTGCTGCTGCGCGTGGTCGCCAGCGGTGTCTGCCACACTGACGCCTACACCTTGTCCGGCGCCGACCCGGAAGGCATCTTCCCATCGATCCTCGGCCACGAAGGTGGGGCTATCGTCGAAGCGGTAGGCGAGGGTGTGACGTCGGTGGCCGTGGGGGATCACGTGATCCCGCTGTACACGCCGGAATGCGGCAAGTGCAAGTTCTGCCTCTCGGGCAAGACCAACCTGTGCCAGGCCATTCGCGCCACCCAGGGCAAGGGCCTGATGCCGGACGGCACCACGCGCTTCTCGTACAAGGGCCAGCAGCTGTTCCACTACATGGGCACCTCGACGTTCTCCGAGTACACCGTGCTGCCGGAAATTTCCGTGGCCAAGATCCAGAAGGAAGCCCCCCTGGAAAAGGTCTGCCTACTGGGCTGCGGCGTCACCACCGGTATCGGTGCAGTTCTCAACACCGCCAAGGTCAAACCGGGTGACACCGTGGCCATCTTCGGCCTCGGCGGCATCGGTCTGTCGGCCGTGATCGGCGCGGTGAAGGCCAAGGCGTCGCGGATCATCGCCATCGACATCAACCCGGCCAAGTTCGAGATCGCCCGCCAGCTGGGCGCCACCGACTGCATCAACCCGAAAGACTACGATCGCCCGATCCAGGAAGTGATCGTCGACCTCACCGACGGTGGCGTGGACTTCTCCTTCGAGTGCATCGGCAACGTACAACTGATGCGCGCCGCCCTGGAATGCTGCCACAAAGGCTGGGGTGAGTCGGTCATCATCGGCGTGGCCGGTGCCGGCCAGGAAATCGCCACCCGCCCGTTCCAGTTGGTGACCGGTCGGGTATGGCGTGGTTCGGCGTTCGGCGGCGTGCGTGGGCGCAGCGAGCTGCCAAGCTACGTGGAAATGTCCGAAAAGGGCGAGATTCCGCTGGACACCTTCATCACCCACACCATGGGCCTGGAGGACATCAACAAGGCCTTCGACCTGATGCACGAAGGCAAGAGCATCCGCAGCGTGATCCACTTCTGAGGTGTGCCATGAGCCTGGATAATATCTCCTGCCAAAAGAGCTTCGGCGGCTGGCACAAGCGTTACCGGCATCACTCCAAGGTGCTGGGTTGTGACATGGTGTTCGCTGTGTACCTGCCGCCGCAGGCCGAGCAGGGTGAAAAGCTGCCGGTACTGTACTGGCTCAGCGGCCTCACCTGCACCGACGAGAACTTCATGCAGAAGGCCGGCGCCCAGCGTCTGGCCGCCGAGCTGGGGCTGATCATCGTTGCCCCCGATACCAGCCCGCGTGGCGAGCAGGTGCCGGGCGATCCGGACGGCGCCTGGGACTTCGGCCTGGGCGCTGGCTTCTACCTCAACGCCACCCAGCAACCCTGGGCGCAGCACTACCGCATGCACGACTATGTGGTGGAAGAACTGCCGGCGCTGATCGAGGCACACTTCCCAGCGTCGGCCGAGCGCAGCATCAGCGGCCACTCCATGGGCGGGCATGGCGCGCTGGTGTGCGCCTTGCGCAACCCGGGGCGCTACCGCTCTGTCTCGGCGTTCTCACCCATCAGCAACCCGATGGATTGCCCGTGGGGCGAGAAGGCGTTCGGTCGCTACCTCGGCGAAGACCGTGCGCGCTGGCGCGAGTGGGATGCCAGCGTGCTGCTGGCCGAGACGCCTGCTGGCGAGTGCCCACCGTTGCTGGTAGATCAGGGCGACCGCGATGACTTCCTCGAGAAGCAGCTCAAGCCCGAAGCGCTGGAGCAGGCGGCACGCAAGGGCGGCCATGAACTGACCATGCGCCTGCAGCCTGGCTATGACCACAGTTACTACTTCATCGCCAGCTTCATCGAAGACCACCTGCGCCATCATGCGGTGGCGCTGGGGCGGGTTTAAGCCGTAGCATTTTCAGCGTTTGTGATACCGAGCGCCGCCCGCGCGGCGCTCGATCTGGCGCCGCCAATACAGCGTCAATCACCTCACGCCCCAATGCCTCAAAAGCAGGTAGAATCACGCCCTGACTCATTCAGGGCGTTTTTCTATGCGTATTGGCCATGGCTACGATGTGCACCGTTTCTGCGACGGTGATTTCATTACCTTGGGCGGGGTGCGTATCCCGCACAAATTCGGCCTGCTGGCCCACTCCGACGGTGACGTGCTGCTGCACGCCCTGAGCGATGCCCTGCTTGGCGCGGCCGCGCTGGGCGACATCGGCAAGCATTTCCCTGACACCGACCCGCAGTTCAAAGGTGCCGACAGCCGCGTCCTGCTGCGTCACGTGGTCGCTATCGTCAAGGCCAAGGGCTGGCAAGTCGGCAATGTCGACGCCACCATCGTCGCCCAGGCACCGAAAATGGCCCCGCACATCGAAACCATGCGCCAGTTGATCGCCGAAGACCTGCAGGTCGAGCTGGACCAGGTCAATGTCAAGGCCACCACCACCGAGAAACTGGGCTTCTGTGGCCGCGAGGAGGGTATTGCCGTGCATTCGGTCGCCCTGCTGCTGCCAGCATGACCGAACTGGAACTGCTGGGCCCGCGCGCATCGGGCCAATCGCTGGGCACTGCGGTACTCAAGGCAGTGGCCGAAGATTTCCAGGTCGACGAAGTGCTGGATATCCCGCTGTCGGGGCAGGGCGAGCACCTGTGGTTGTGGGTCGAGAAGCGTGACCTGAACACCGAGGAAGCCGCCCGCCGCCTGGCCCGTGCCGCTGGCGTGCCGGTGCGCAGCATCAGCTACGCCGGGCTCAAGGACCGCCAGGCGCTGACCCGCCAATGGTTCAGCCTGCACCTGCCGGGCAAAGCCGACCCTGACCTGTCCCGTGCCGAGGATGCCAGCCTGCGCGTGCTCAAGCAGGTGCGCCACCAGCGCAAGCTGCAACGGGGCGCGCACTCTGCCAACGGTTTCACCTTGCGTCTGACGGCCTTGAGCGCCGATCACCAAGCCGTGGATGCGCGTCTGCAACAGCTCAAGCAGCAAGGTGTGCCCAACTATTTCGGCACCCAGCGCTTCGGCCACGGCGGCGGCAATGTTCACGATGCCCTCGACTGGGCCGGGCGCAAGGCATTGCCCGAGCAGCGCAATGTACGCTCGCGGCTGCTGTCGGCCGGGCGCAGCTACCTGTTCAACCAACTGCTGGCGGCACGTGTCGCCGAAGGTAGCTGGAATCGGGCTCAGGTCGGCGACCTGCTGGCATTCACCGACAGCCGTAGCTTCTTCCCGGCAGGTGAGGCGGAGTGTGCCGACCCGCGCCTGGCGATTCTCGACCTGCACCCGACCGGCCCGATGTGGGGCGAGGGCGCTTCACCTGCCGGCGCTACCACCGCCGCGCTGGAAAATGCCGTCGGCGCACGCCAGCCGGCACTTTGCCAGTGGCTGGCCCAGGCGGGCATGGATCACGAACGACGCATTCTGCGGCTCCCTATTGGCGGCCTGACGTGGCATTATCCCGAGCCTGATATCCTGCAACTGGAATTCGTCCTGCCGGCCGGATGCTTCGCCACCGTGGTGGTGCGTGAAGTCGTGGATCTGGTGTCGGCAGGGCAGACGGACAGCCCATGCGTATTCTGATTTCGAACGACGACGGTGTTACCGCACCCGGCCTCGCCGCGCTGCATGCTGCGCTGGCGGATTACGCCGAGTGCGCGGTGATCGCCCCGGAGCAAGACAAGAGCGGCGCCAGCAGTTCGCTGACGCTGGACCGGCCACTGCACCCGCAGACTCTGGCCAATGGCTTCATCAGCCTCAACGGGACGCCGACTGATTGCGTGCACCTGGGGCTGAATGGCTTGTTGCCGCACACGCCGGATATGGTCGTGTCGGGGATCAACCTGGGTGCCAACCTGGGCGACGACGTGTTGTATTCCGGCACGGTTGCCGCGGCGCTGGAAGGCCGCTTCCTCGGCGGCACCTCGCTGGCCTTCTCGTTGTTGTCGCGCCTGCCGGACAACCTGCCGACGGCGGCCCATATCGCCCGTCGCCTGGTCGAGGCGCAGTCGCGCTTGGCACTGCCGCCCCGTACCGTACTCAACGTCAATATTCCCAACCTGCCACTGGAGCACATCCGCGGCATACAGCTCACCCGCCTCGGTCACCGGGCGCGTGCTGCGGCGCCGACCAAAGTGGTCAACCCGCGCGGCAAGGAAGGCTACTGGATCGCCGTGGCCGGGGATGCCGAGGACGGCGGCCCGGGCACCGACTTCCACGCCGTGATGCAGGGCTACGTATCGATCACCCCGCTGCAACTCGACCGCACCTTCAATGATGCCTTCGAGCAGCTCGACGGTTGGCTGGAGGGCCTGCTCTGATGCGCGAGGACGATATGCTGCGGCGCGGCATCGGCATGACTTCCCAGCGGACCCGGGAGCGGTTGATCCAGCGCCTGTGCGAAGAGGGCGTGTCGAACACCAAGGTGCTCGACGTGATCCGCCGTACCCCGCGCCACCTGTTCGTCGACGAAGCCCTGGCGCATCGCGCCTACGAAGACACCGCGCTGCCGATCGGCCACAACCAGACTATCTCGCAACCGTTCATGGTTGCCCACATGAGCGAGCTGCTGCTTGAGGCCGGGCCGCTGGACAAGGTGCTGGAGATCGGCACCGGTTCCGGCTACCAGACGGCGATCCTGGCCCAACTGGTCGAGCGGGTATTCTCGGTGGAGCGCATCAAGGTGCTGCAGGACCGGGCCAAGGAACGCCTGGTGGAATTGAACCTGCGCAACGTGGTGTTCCGTTGGGGCGACGGTTGCGAAGGCTGGCCGGCGCTGGCGCCTTACAACGGCATCATCGTCACCGCCGTTGCGCCGGAGGTGCCGCAGGCACTGCTCGACCAGTTGGCACCCGGTGGCCGCCTGGTCATTCCCGTGGGGCCGGCTGGCGAAACGCAGCAACTGATGCTGATCGTGCGCGAGGAGCATGGGTTCTCTCGCCGCGTGTTGGGCGCCGTGCGTTTCGTACCGCTGCTCAATGGTCCGCTGGCCTGAGGTGTGCCGGCATGAGTCTCGCGGTATTTTTGCGCGGTCGGCGAATTCCTGCAGTTTCGTCCTGTCTATCTGGCGGGGTGAAGCGCTGGCGCATCGCGTGGAGCGGGGCTTTGCAATAGCCTTTCCCACCGGCCTGCCAACACTGGCTGGCTTGGTTATAATTGCAACAATATTGCATTTCTTGTCTTCATATCGTTTTTCGGCACCATGAGGGGAGCGCGGGTGGGTCACACAGTCATTCGGCAGCGCAAGGACGGGTCAGGTTTCAAGCTTCTGGTGATTGCATTGGCCATGGGCACGCTACTGGTGGGTTGCTCAAGCACCAGCAGCACCAGCGCGCGGGTGGTCGACCGCAACAACAGTGCGCCCAAGCGCCCGGCGGTGACTTCCGGGCAGTACATCGTCAAGCCTGGCGACACCCTCTTCTCCATCGCCTTCCGTTATGGCTGGGACTACAAGGAGCTGGCCGCACGCAACGGCATCGCCGCGCCCTATACCATTCGCCCGGGCCAGGCGATTCGTTTCAGCAGCGGTTCCGGCAGTAGCACCACGGTGGTGTCCAGCCCATCGTCGTCAAGCCGCACCACGGTCACGCGGCGGCCTGTGGGCGGCACTGTCACGGCGCCTGCCAACCCCAGCAAACCGGCCACGTCGGCGCCGTCCACCACTGCCCCGGTAGTCGCTACCGTACCCGCTGCAGAGCGCGCGGTAGGTGGTTGGACCTGGCCCGCCAACGGTGTGCTGATTGGAAAATTCGCTTCAAACGGTAGTTTGAATAAAGGCATTGATATCGCCGGTGATTTGGGACAGCCTGTTTTTGCTGCGTCTGATGGTGCGGTGGTTTACGCCGGGAGTGGTTTAAGGGGCTACGGCGAGCTGATCATCATCAAACACAGCGATACCTACGTCAGTGCCTACGGCCATAACCGCAGGCTGTTGGTTCGGGAGGGGCAGCAGGTCAAGGCAGGGCAGTCGATTGCTGAAATGGGGTCCACGGGCACTGATCGGGTGAAGCTGCATTTCGAGATTCGCCGCCAGGGCAAACCCGTCGAT
The DNA here is from genome assembly GCF_026240995.1 of Pseudomonas sp. DCB_BI. Classification (NCBI taxonomy): domain Bacteria; kingdom Pseudomonadati; phylum Pseudomonadota; class Gammaproteobacteria; order Pseudomonadales; family Pseudomonadaceae; genus Pseudomonas; species Pseudomonas sp. DCB_BI. The sequence goes on from NZ_JAPFCG010000034.1 coordinate 24,588, forward strand.
CCGCTCCAGTTCCTGCCACGTCGTTGACCGTTGTACCCGGCCTGTTCCTGCGATGTAGAGGGGACAGGCTCAAGCGCTGCCAGGGATAAAGGTGCCGCTCGAGTCTGAGTTCGAACTCAGCAAAGGACTATAACAATGGCTCTCAGTAAAGAAGTGCCGGAGTTTGACATCGACGATGACGTCCTCCTGATGGAGACGGGTATCGTTTTGGAAACGGATGTGGTGTCAGACGAACCTGCTGTATCTTCGGTTCGGACGAGGGCCAAATCAGGCTCTTCGCTCAAGCAACACAAGTACATCGATTACAGCCGGGCGCTTGATGCCACCCAGTTGTACCTCAACGAGATTGGTTTCTCGCCACTGCTTTCACCGGAAGAGGAAGTGCACTTCGCACGGCTGTCGCAAAAAGGCGACCCGGCCGGCCGCAAGCGCATGATCGAAAGCAACCTGCGCCTGGTTGTGAAAATTGCCCGTCGTTACGTGAACCGTGGCCTGTCGCTGCTCGACCTGATCGAGGAGGGCAACCTGGGGCTGATCCGTGCGGTCGAGAAGTTCGACCCGGAGCGCGGTTTCCGTTTCTCGACCTATGCGACCTGGTGGATTCGCCAGACCATCGAACGGGCGATCATGAACCAGACCCGTACCATTCGCCTGCCAATCCACGTGGTGAAGGAACTGAACGTCTACCTGCGCGCCGCGCGCGAGCTGACGCAGAAACTCGACCACGAGCCGTCGCCGGAAGAAATCGCCACCTTGCTGGAAAAGCCGGTCGCCGAGGTCAAGCGCATGCTCGGCCTGAACGAGCGGGTGTCTTCGGTAGACGTGTCGCTTGGCCCGGATTCGGACAAGACCCTGCTCGATACCCTGACCGACGACCGCCCGACCGATCCGTGCGAGCTGCTGCAGGATGACGACCTGTCGCAGAGCATTGATCAGTGGCTGGGTGAGTTGACCGACAAGCAGCGCGAAGTGGTCGTACGCCGCTTTGGCCTGCGCGGGCATGAAAGCAGCACCCTCGAGGATGTTGGGCTGGAGATCGGCCTTACCCGTGAACGCGTGCGGCAAATCCAGGTGGAAGGCCTCAAGCGCTTGCGCGAGATCCTTGAAAAGAACGGCCTGTCCAGCGAGTCATTGTTCCAGTAGCTAGCGCTGCAACAAAAAACGCCCCGATGTCCTCGGGGCGTTTTTGTTTGTGGCGTAAAGCGAGTTTCCCTTTGAGATAGCCGCGGCGCGTAGCGCCCAGAGTCAGCCAGGCAAGACACATATCAAATGTGTACCGCGCTACCTCAGTAACACCGCGTGTAAGCCTTTGCTTACTCGTTGTGTAAGCTTTCCATGCAACCTGCAGTAAATCAATGTCGTTTCCAAAGGCTGAATTTTCACAACCCTTTGAAAAGCATGGTTTATTCACCGGTGAGTAAATGTGTCCGCGGAAATACCTTGCAAGCTCCATCCCTTGCTCGCTCGGGTGAACCCGCTAGTATTCGAACTGTGCACACGGACATGCACAGGCCTTCAGGACGAAGGCCAGGGACATCGCACGAAGCGATTTCATCAGGATGATGTTTGGGACAAGCAGGGACTACGGAAAAAAATGTGGGCGGGTCAAACCGCCCCTTTTTTTGCCCGCAGAAAAACAAAAAAGGCCCCGAAGGGCCTTTTTCGCGTCTGGGCGCTATCAGCGCTCCAGGTCGGCAATCTTGCCAGGCTTGCCATCCCACTCTTCAGCGTCCGGGAGGGCGTCCTTACGCTCGGTGATGTTAGGCCAGATCTCCGCCAGCTCGGCGTTCAGCTCGATGAAGTTTTCCATGCCCGAAGGCACTTCGTCTTCCGAGAAGATGGCTTGCGCTGGGCACTCCGGCTCGCACAGTGCGCAATCGATGCACTCGTCCGGGTGGATGACCAGGAAGTTCGGGCCTTCGTAGAAGCAGTCCACCGGACAGACTTCCACGCAGTCGGTGTATTTGCATTTGATGCAGTTGTCGGTGACGACGAAGGTCATTTCTAATTCTCTCCTCAGGCGACGGCGGCGGCCCTTCCTCTCAGGGCCGCGCGGTTTACGGGTATGTGGCTGCAGGCCAGGCTAATAACCTGCAGCACCAGCAAACCGCGGCGGATTCTACCAGCTTGTAATGGGCGCCGTTATAACAGGTTCTTTAGTTGATATAGCATTTCGATAGCTTGACGCGGGGTCATGTCGTCCAGTTGCAGCTTACCCAGCTTCTCGATGGCCGGATGAGGCAGGCTGGCGAACAAGTCGCTCTGGTGCGGCACTTGCGGCGCGTCCTTGGCCTTGTGGGCCGCAGGCTGCTCATGGGGCAGGCTGGTGGTTTCCAGCCGGCCAAGGTGTTCGCGGGCACGCTGGATCACTGCCGTCGGCACGCCGGCCAACTGTGCAACGGCCAGGCCGTAGCTTTGGCTGGCAGGGCCGGGTAGCACATGGTGCAGGAACACGATGCGTTCATTGTGCTCGGTGGCGTTCAGGTGCACGTTGGCCACCAGCGGCTCGCTCTCCGGTAGCACGGTGAGCTCGAAGTAGTGGGTGGCGAACAGCGTATAGGCACGTAGCTGGGCCAGGCGCTCGGCGGCGGCCCAGGCCAGCGACAGGCCGTCGAAGGTGCTGGTGCCGCGGCCCACTTCGTCCATCAGCACCAGGCTGCGGTCGGTGGCGTTGTGCAGGATGTTGGCGGTTTCGCTCATCTCGACCATGAAGGTCGAGCGGCCGCCGGCCAGGTCGTCGCTGGAGCCGATGCGGGTGAAGATGCGGTCGACCAGCGACAGCTCGCAGCTGGCTGCGGGCACGAAACTGCCGATATGGGCCAGAAGCACGATAAGTGCTGTCTGGCGCATGTAGGTCGATTTACCGCCCATGTTAGGGCCGGTGATGATCAGCATGCGCGTGCTGTTGTCCAGGCCCAGGTCGTTGGCCACGAACGGCGTGGTCAGTACCTGTTCCACCACCGGGTGGCGGCCCTGCTCGATGCGCAGGCAAGGCTCGTCGACGAAGCGCGGGCAGTTCAGGTCGAGGTTCAGCGCGCGCTCGGCCAGGTTGCTGAGCACATCCAGTTCGGCCAGGGCGGCGGCGCTGTCCTGCAGCGGCGCCAGGTGGCTGATCAGGGTTTCCAGCAGCGCGTCGTAGAGCATCTTTTCGCGGGCCAGGGCGCGGCTTTTGGCCGACAATGCCTTGTCCTCGAACGCCTTCAGCTCGGGGGTGATGAAGCGCTCGGCGCCTTTGAGGGTCTGGCGGCGGATGTAGTCGCCTGGCGCCTGCTCGGCCTGCTTGGTCGGCAACTCGATGAAGTAGCCGTGCACGCGGTTGTAGCCGACCTTGAGGTTGGCCAGGCCGGTACGGGCTTTTTCCCGGGCTTCCAGGTCGATCAGGAACTGGCCGGCGTTCTCGCTGATCGCCAGCAGGTCGTCCAGTTCGTTGTCGTAACCGGTCTTGAGCACGCCGCCATCGCGGATCACCGCTGGCGGGTTGTCGATGATCGCCCGCTCCAGCAGACTGGCCAGCTCCGGGTAGGTGCCGGTGATGGCGGCCAGGCGCGCCAGGTGCGGCGCCTCCAGCTCGGTCATGGCGTTTTGCAGCTCGGGCAACGCGCCCAGCGCATCGCGCAGGCGCGCCAGGTCGCGGGGGCGGGCATTGCGCAGGCCGATACGGGCGAGGATGCGCTCGATGTCGCCGATTTCCTTCAACTGCGGCTGCAGCTTTTCGAAGCGATAGCCGTCGAGCATGCAGCGGATCGAGTCCTGGCGCGCCTGCAGCACCTTGAGGTCGCGCAGCGGGCGGTTCAGCCAGCGGCTCAGCAGGCGGCTGGCCATGGCGGTCTGGCAACGGTCCACTACCGATTGCAGGGTGTTGTCACGCCCGCCGGCCAGGTTGACGTCCAGTTCCAGGTTGCGCCGGCTGGCGCCATCGAGGATGACCGTGTCGTCGAGGCGCTCGTGGCGCAAGCTGCGCAGGTGCGGCAGGGCGGTGCGCTGGGTTTCTTTGGCATAGGTCAGCAGGCAGCCCGCAGCGCCAATGGCCAGGGTCAGCTTGTCGCAGCCAAAGCCTTTCAGGTCCTTGGTTGCGAACTGCTGGCACAGGGCCTTGCGCGCGGAGTCGCGGTCGAAGTCCCACGGTGCACGGCGGCGGGCGCCCGGGCGCTTCTCGGCCGGCAGGTCGCGTGGCCAGTCATCGGGGATCAGCAGCTCGACCGGGTTCAGGCGTTCGAGTTCGGCCAGCAGGTTTTCCCAGCCCTTGATCTCCTGCACGCTGAAGTTGCCACTGGTAATATCCAGCACCGCCAGGCCGAACAGGCGCTCGTCACCCAGCAGCGCGGCAATCAGGTTGTCGCGGCGTTCGTCGAGCAGGGCTTCGTCACTGACGGTGCCGGGGGTGATGATGCGCACCACCTGGCGCTCCACCGGGCCCTTGCTGGTCGCCGGGTCACCAATTTGCTCGCAGATGACCACCGACTCGCCGAGCTTGACCAGCTTGGCCAGGTAACCCTCCAGCGAGTGGAACGGAATACCGCACATGGGGATGGACTGGCCAGCCGATTGGCCGCGCGCAGTCAGCGTGATATCCAGCAGTTTTGCGGCTTTTTTCGCATCTTCGTAGAAGATTTCATAGAAGTCGCCCATGCGATAGAACATCAGCTGGTCCGGGTGCTGGTGCTTCAGCTTCCAGTACTGCTGCATCATCGGGGTGTGTGCGGAGAGGTCAGAGATTGCTTTATTCATCAATGGCTTAGAAAGTAGGTCTCAATATTGTGGGGCAATTTTGGGGCGTTCTGTGTTGCATGCTCGACGCCGAGACCCACCGGATTTTCAAGCCGCATAGGTTAACACGGCTGCCTGGCAGGCAGAACCTGTCAGTCAGGCGCGCACCGGGTTGCGCTGAAGGCATGTTGATACCATTTAGTCTTTCATGTCATCGAGAAGCACAGTGAGAACACCCCGCCCACAAGATGCTAGGGTAGAGGCTTGCCTTGAAGGAGCCCTGCATGGACCCGATCACCACGCTTGCCACCCGCCTGGGTGAACACCTGCGCCGTTTCAATGCTCAGGTGACCACTGCCGAATCCTGCACCGGCGGCGGGATCGCCGAAGCCATTACCCGTGTGCCCGGTAGCTCTGCCTGGTTCGAGGCCGGGTACGTGACCTACTCCAACGCCCAGAAAACCCGCCAGCTGGGCGTGCCCGAGGTGCTGTTCGGCGAGGTGGGCGCGGTCAGCCAGGAAGTGGTCGAGGCGATGGTCCGCGGCGCCCAGGCAGCCAGTGGCGCGCGCTTCGCCGTGGCGGTTAGCGGTGTGGCCGGCCCGGACGGCGGTTCGCCAGCCAAACCGGTGGGCACAGTGTGGCTGGCCTGGGGTGACGGTAGCCGAGTGTTCAGTGAGCGCCGCCAGTTCGACGGTGACCGCGAAGCGGTGCGCCGACAGACGGTGATCGCCGCGTTAGACGGCTTGTTACAGCTTGGTGCCGAGTAAATCGACGACAGGGGTTTGCTCAAGCGTCTGCCTGTGGAATAATACTGGCTACTTATACAGGTATTCCGGCCGTCAGGGCCAAGTCGAACACGTGAGGATTTCAATGGACGACAACAAGAAGCGCGCCTTGGCTGCGGCCCTGGGCCAGATCGAACGTCAATTCGGTAAAGGCGCGGTCATGCGCATGGGTGACCAGGAGCGTCAAGGCATCCCGGCCATCTCCACCGGCTCCCTGGGCCTGGACATCGCGCTTGGCATCGGCGGGCTGCCAAAAGGCCGTATCGTCGAGATCTACGGCCCGGAATCGTCGGGTAAAACCACGCTGACCCTGTCGGTCATCGCCGAAGCCCAGAAGAACGGTGCCACCTGCGCCTTCGTCGACGCCGAACACGCCCTCGACCCTGAGTACGCCGGCAAGTTGGGCGTCAACGTCGACGACCTGCTGGTTTCCCAGCCGGACACTGGCGAACAGGCCCTGGAAATCACCGACATGCTGGTGCGCTCCAACGCCGTTGACGTGATCATCGTCGACTCCGTGGCCGCTTTGGTACCAAAGGCCGAGATCGAAGGCGAAATGGGTGACATGCACGTGGGCCTGCAGGCTCGTCTGATGTCCCAGGCGCTGCGCAAGATCACTGGTAACATCAAGAACGCCAACTGCCTGGTCATCTTCATCAACCAGATCCGTATGAAGATTGGCGTGATGTTCGGTAGCCCGGAAACCACCACCGGTGGTAACGCCCTGAAGTTCTACGCCTCGGTCCGTCTGGATATCCGCCGCACCGGCGCGGTCAAGGAAGGCGACGAAGTGGTCGGCAGCGAAACCCGCGTCAAGATCGTCAAGAACAAGGTTTCGCCTCCGTTCCGTCAGGCCGAGTTCCAGATTCTCTACGGCAAGGGTATCTACCGTAACGGTGAGATCATTGACCTCGGTGTATCTCAGGGCCTGGTCGAGAAGTCCGGTGCCTGGTATGCCTATCAGGGCAACAAGATCGGCCAAGGTAAAGCCAACGCTGCCAAGTACCTGGCTGAGAACCCGGCTATCGGTGCCGAGATCGAGAAGCAGATTCGTGACAAGCTGCTGAAGGCGGGTGCCGTTGCTGAGGCTGGCAAGGCTGCTGCTGCCGAAGCCGATGCCGACGACATGGCCGATGCTGACGCCGGTTATTGAGTGCGCGGTAGATAGCTGAACATGTCCGCCGTACTCGACACTCCCGTCGCCATCCGGCGGACAGCCATGGACCTACTTGCGCGACGTGAGCATGGTCGCGTCGAGCTGACGCGCAAGTTGCGTCAGCGCGGCGCTTCGGATGAGCTGATCGAGCCTGAGCTCGACCGGCTTACCGAAGAGGGGCTACTGAGTGAAGCCCGCTACCTTGAAAGTTTTATCCGCTACCGTTCTGGGTCTGGCTATGGGCCTGCGCGTATTCGCGAAGAGCTTGGTCAGCGCGGTTTGGCGCGTTCCGACATTGAACAGGCGCTTCGCGAAAGCGAGGTGAATTGGGCTGAGCGCCTGCGTGATGTTTGGCAGCGCAAATTTGCCGGTCAACGCCCGCAGGATCCGCGTAGCCGTGCTCAGCAAACCCGCTTTCTGGCTTACCGTGGGTTCCCCATGGACATGATCGGTCGGCTGCTGAACGGGCGTGATCTGGACGATTACTGACCGACCGTGCTGATCGCGACAGGGCTGCATGGCAGCTCTGGTATTTCAGCTCCACTGTATGATGGCTGGGGCCGCTTTGCAGTCCTGTCGTGACGCATTGGCGCTTGCACAGGGCGTCGTGATTCCCCGTGAGGGCGATTGGCTGGCAAGGGCCATCAATTGACCTTCAGCGCCTCCCTGGCTCGCTGTGTGGTATGCATGGGCTGCGGCTTGGCCCAGTTCTCCGGCAGGTTGATGAAATCCACCAGCTCGCGCAACCGCCCTTGGTCGCGGCCATTGAAGGCGAATGACAAACGGGTCAGGTGGCTGTAGTTGCCTACCTCATGCTCGGCGCTGCTATCCGGTTGCTGGTGATATTTGCCGCTCAGGCGCAAATCGGCAAAACCTTCCTGGATGTCATACAACGCTGCCTCGCTCAGCGCATGGTGCATGCGGATAACGAACTGGCTCTTCAGCCAGCGGCTGGAGTGGTAGTTGCTGTAGAACTGGTTGATTTCCTCAACCGCCTCGTCAGCGCTGTGCACCAGGCGCACCAGCTTCAAGTCGGTGGGCAGGATGTAGCGGTTTTCTTCCAGCTGGCGGCTGATGAAGTCCAGGCAGTCACGCCAGAAGCTGCCGCCCGGTGAGTCCAGCAGCACCACCGGCACCAGCGGGCTCTTGCCGGTCTGGATCAGGGTCAGCACTTCCAGCGCCTCATCGAGGGTGCCGAAACCACCCGGGCAAAGCACCAGGGCATCGGCTTCCTTGACGAAGAACAGTTTGCGGATGAAGAAGAAATGGAACGGCAGCAGTTTGTCGGTGCCATCCACAGTCGGGTTGGCGTGCTGTTCGAAGGGCAGGGTGATGTTGAACCCCAGGCTGTGGGCGCTGCCGGCACCTTCGTGGGCAGCCGCCATGATGCCGCCGCCGGCACCGGTGATGACCATCAGCTCGGAACGTGCCAGGCAGGCGCCGAGTTCGCGGGCCAAGGCGTACATCGGGTGTTCCAGCGGGGTGCGTGCCGAGCCGAACACGGTCACCTTGCGCCGGCCCTTGTAGCGCTGCAGGGCGCGGAACGAATGATCCAGTTCGCGCAGGGCCTGCAGGGTTATCTTGGCGCTCCAGCGGTCGCTGTCGTCGTGGGCCATGCGCAGGATGGTCAATATCATGTCGCGGTACAGCGGCAGGTTGGGGCTATCGGGTGCTACCAGTTGCAGTTGTGCATCGATGTGGCTCAGGTCGATGTTGTTGTCGCGGAAGTGGCTGAACAGCTGTTCGTTCGATTGGTAAGGCATGCAACGTCTCCTTATGCACCAATACCTCTGACCTCAATCTAGACCCTCGCGACCGATTGTGCCGGGTAGTTTGGCGGCGCCGCCCGTCGGCATGCGGCCAACGGCGGTACGGGTTTGGTTAACTGGTAAAGCGAAACGTGTCGATGCGGGAGGTGGCGGTATGCATCGCTTGATCATCGAAGTGGACCGGCAACTCTTGCAGCAGCTGGAAAGTGCGGCCCAGGTGCATCACCTGAGCCTGGAGGCCGAGTGCCAGCGCAGGCTGGCAGGGCTGGAGTGCCAGTCGCGCTACTTGCAAGCGCTATTGGCCGAGATGCGTGCCGAAGCCGCCGAAGGGCACTGGCGCGCCCGTGAAGACGAGAAGGAGTGAGTGCGACCCAGTGCTTACTTCTTCTTGTTGCCGGCTACGCAGCTGGCATTGTCGAAAGCCTGATCCATGATGGGCTGGTTGGTCTTGTAGACCGTGAAGCGGTAGACCATCACGGCGCCTTTGGACATGAGATTGCGGAAGCCGCTGTTGCGGCACACGCTGTCGCCCAATTGGCTGCGCACCTGCTCAGGGTTGGCCTGCATGCGCTCGGCATGGCTCTGGCGCACGCTCAGGTGATTGACCAGCGCCTTGCCTTCCACGGTGTAGCCCTGGTCGAGAATGTCTTCGTTTATCGCGCGCGGGGTGCCGACGCTGCTCTCTTTGGCGACTTTGTCGAGCATCTTGTTCAGGTCGTAATCCTGCTTGGAAGCCGCCTGGGCTGCCAAGGGCAGGGTGAGCAACAGGCTCAGGGCGGGGGCGATAAGGCGCAGCATGAATCTCTCCTGGTTCGATGACTGGCGCTTTGACATGCGCCCGTCGACGGCGTTCCGTAGAATCGTGCGGGCCTGCAGGCCGAGCACGGAAAATACCCGATTATAAAGACCGGCCTGCCACCTGCACAGCAATTGCCCGCTGTTCTGATAGACTGATGCCCTTGTTTTTCCAGAGTCATCCTTGTGCCCATTTCCAACCTGTCCAGAGGCCTACCGGCATGAGCCATGCGGTAGCGCGCCTGCGTGCCGAACGTCTGGCCCGCAGCAACAAGCCTTTCATCGCCCGTGGATCGCGTGCCGAGCGTTGCCCGGATTGTCGGGTGATTGCCACCCATTGCCTGTGCGCCTGGAAGCCTCGGGTGCAAGCCGACGCCGGCATGTGCCTGCTGATGCACGACACCGAGCCGCTCAAGCCAACCAACACCGGCTGGCTGATTGCCGACCTGATCGAAGATACCTCGGCGTTCGGCTGGCTGCGCACCTCGGTTGACGAGCGCTTGCTGGCCTTGCTCGACGACCCGCAGTGGCAGCCCTATATCGTGTTCCCGGGCGAATTCGTCGCCCAGGAGCGGGTGGTGAGCGAGGTGGTGCGCGTGCCGGGCAAGCGCCCGCTGTTCATCCTGCTGGATGCCACCTGGACCGAAGCACGCAAGATGTTCCGCAAAAGCCCGTACCTGGACCGTTTCCCGGTGTTGAGCCTGCAAGCTGAACAGATGTCGCGCTACCGCCTGCGCCGCTCCAAGCGCGACGATCACTTCTGCACGGCCGAAGTCGCAGCCATGTGCCTGGACCTTGCCGGCGATAGCCGGGCTTCGCAGGCGCTGGATGCCTACCTGGATGTGTTCAGCCTGCATTACCTGAGCGGCAAGCGGCGCCTGCCGCTGGACGATCAGGATGACACTCACCAGCGTTTGCATACCTTCCTATAGTCCAAGGGGCATAGCCCCTGCTTTGGTTCATAATGACGGAGCTGGCAGCCAGGGTGGGCGAGACGGCAGGGCGTTGGCTTGACCATCCTTGACCGTGCTCGGCATCCTTGGCGCCGATTCCCCGCCGTGCACTTCCCCAACCCCCGAGTGCCTGGCACAGAACAGGATCCTTAGATCGATGGCCACTTACGAAATCCTGATTGCCGATGACCACCCACTGTTCCGTGGCGCCCTGCGCCAGGCCGTTACCCTCGGCCTGGGCCCGGATGTGCGCCTGGTCGAAGTTGCGAGCATTGCCGAACTTGAAGTCCGGTTGAGCGAAAAAGCCGACTGGGACCTGGTGCTGCTGGACTTGAACATGCCGGGTGCCTACGGTTTTTCCGGGCTGGTGCTGCTGCGCGGGCAATACCCGCAGATTCCGGTAGTGATGGTTTCGGCGCAGGAAGAAGCCGCCGTGGTGGTCAAGTCCCGGGAATTTGGCGCCAGTGGGTTCATTCCCAAGTCCAGCCCCCTGGAAGTGATCCAGGATGCTGTACGCAAAGTGCTCGACGGCGAAGTCTGGTGGCCGCCGCAGGCGTTCGAAAAGGTCGATGTCTCGGCCGAAGCCAAGGCCGCCAGCGAAGGCCTGGCCAGCCTGACGCCGCAGCAGTTCCGGGTCCTGACCATGGTCTGCGAAGGCCTGTTGAACAAGCAGATCGCTTATGAGCTGAACGTGTCGGAAGCCACCATTAAGGCGCACGTGACGGCGATATTCCGTAAGCTGGGCGTGCGTACCCGGACTCAGGCTGCACTGCTGTTGCAACAACTTGAATCGGTTGCCAGCAACTGACTGTTTGCGGCTTCACGCTTTTTTTACCCGGGCCGGTCTAGTCTGCTGGCCTTTCCGTTGTGAAGTGACTCACATGACATCGCCATTCAAAGGCCAGACCGGCCTGAAACGTATCTTCAACGCCGCCGGCTACTCGCTGGACGGCCTGCGCGCGGCCTTCAAGGGCGAGGCAGCATTCCGTCAGCTGGTACTGCTCAACGTACTGCTGATCCCGATCGCCTTCTGGCTGCCGGTTAGCCGCGCGGAGCGGGCGATCATGATTGCCGTGTGCTTGCTGGGGCTGATCGTCGAGCTGTTCAATTCGGCCGTGGAGGCCGCCATCGACCGCATTTCGCTGGAGCGCCACCCCCTGTCCAAGAACGCCAAGGACATGGGCAGCGCCGCACAGCTGGTGGCACTGACCATGGTGGCGCTGGTATGGGGCGTGATCCTGCTTTAAGCGATCGGCGGCAGCACGATTTCGTCGCTGCGGGTAAAGCCCGCAGTGAAGTTGCGGCAGAGTTCGAGAAATTCGCGCATGGCAGAGGTCTGGTACTTCTGCTTGTGCCAGATGAAGTAGAACTGGCGCATCAGGTCTAGCTCCGGGGTTTCTACCGGCACCAGACTGCCCCGGCGAAAAGCGTCGCGCAAGGCCAGTCGTGAAATGCAGCCGATTCCAAGCCCTGACTCCACCGCGCGCTTGATCGCCTCGGTGTGCTCCAGTTCCAGGCGGATGTTGAGGTTGGCGCGATGATGGCGCATGGCTTGGTCGAAGGTCAGGCGCGTGCCCGAACCTTGTTCACGCAGGATCCATGCTTCTTGCGACAGGCTTTCGATATCGGCGCGGCCCAGCCTGGCCAACGGGTGCTGTGGTGCGCAGAACACCACCAGTTCGTCCTCGACCCATGGCTGGACTTCCAGGTCGGGGTGGTTGCAGTCGCCTTCGATTAGACCCAGATCAATTTCGTAATGGGCAACCTGCTGCACGATATGCGCAGTGTTCTGTACATGCAGCTTTACCTGGCTTTCGGGGTGCGTCTGCATGAAGCTGCCGATCAGCAAGGTGGCCAGGTAGTTGCCAATGGTCAGCGTGGCGCCGACCGCCAGGGAACCGAAACCGGACTTGCCGTTGAGCAGGTCTTCGATTTCCTTGGCCTGATCGAGCAAGGCCACCGCCTGGGGCAGCAGTTGATGGCCCAGGGCATTGAGGGCCAGTCGTTTGCCGGCACGGTCAAACAGCTGGCAACTCGATTGGCGCTCCAGTTCGGTGATCGAAGTGCTGGCGGCCGACTGCGACAACGCCAGCAGGCTGGCGGCCCGGGAGACGCTTTGATGCTGGGCCACGGCGACGAAGACTTGCAGTTGACGAAGTGTAAATCGCATATCGATATAACCGATAACACATATCTTGATAATCCAGTTAACAGATATTGTCGCTGCCCCTAAACTATCGCGCAACTGTGCGTGTTGCACGCGCTGCGTTTTTCTTCAGGAGCCCCATCAATGAGCAACATGAACCACGAACGTGTCCTCAGTGTGCACCACTGGAACGACACCCTGTTCAGCTTCAAGTGCACCCGCGACCCGGGCCTGCGCTTCGAGAACGGTCAGTTCGTGATGATCGGCCTGCAGCAGGAAAGCGGCCGTCCGCTCATGCGTGCGTACTCCATCGCTTCGCCGAACTGGGAAGAGCACCTGGAGTTCTTCAGCATCAAGGTGCCGGACGGCCCGCTGACCTCGCAGCTGCAGCACTTGAAGGAAGGCGATGAGATCATCATCAGCAAGAAGCCTACCGGCACCCTGGTCCTCGATGACCTGAACCCGGGCAAGCACCTCTACCTGCTGAGCACCGGCACTGGCCTGGCGCCGTTCATGAGCGTCATCCAGGACCCGGAAACCTACGAGCGCTTCGAAAAAGTGATCCTGGTGCACGGTGTGCGCTATGTGAACGAAGTGGCCTACCGCGAGTTCATCACCGAGCACCTGCCGCAGAACGAGTTCTTCGGTGAATCGGTGCGCGACAAGCTGATCTACTACCCGACCGTCACCCGTGAGCCGTTCGAGAACCAGGGCCGCCTGACCGACCTGATGCGCAGCGGCAAGCTGTTCAGTGACATCGGCCTGCCACCGATCAACCCGCAGGACGACCGCGCGATGATCTGCGGCAGCCCGAGCATGCTCGACGAGACCAGCGAAGTACTGGACAGCTTCGGCCTGAAAGTCTCTGCCCGCATGCGCGAGCCGGGTGACTACCTGATCGAGCGTGCCTTCGTCGAGAAGTAAGGCGCAGGCTGGTACAGGAAGGCGACCCTCGGGTCGCCTTTTTTATGCCTGACAGTTGTCTAGTGGTTGCACCGGCCCTTTCGCGGGGCAAGCCCGCTCCCACCATAATCGGGCCAGCTTTCAGGTTTTGAGCCGGCCAGTTGTTTCCCCAGGTACTGCATCAGCCTCAAGCCTGCGGGATACCTGTGGGAGCGGGCTTGCCCCGCGAAGAATCCAACACGGTGCATGGCACCGGCTCTGCCGGTGTTCGCGGGACAAGCCCGCTCCCACAGTGATTGCGCTAGATTTTGGAATTTGAGCAAGCCAGTTGTTTCCCCAAGTACTGCATCAGCCTCAAGCCTGCGGGGGTACCTGTGGGAGCGGGCTTGCCCCGCGAAGCATCCAACACGGTGCATGGCACGGGCTTCGCCCGTGTTCGCGGGACAAGCCCGCTCCCACAAGGGATTGCGCTAGCTTCTGGAAATTGAGCAAGCCAGTTGTTTCCCCAGGTACTGCATCAGCCTCA
>NZ_JAPFCG010000064.1:0-528 GCF_026240995.1 Pseudomonas sp. DCB_BI
AGATTTCCCACACCGAGAAGTCGAAGGCATAGGAGTGGAACAGGCTCCACACGTCGTCGCTGCCGAAGCGGAAGTCGGCGTCGGTGGCCGTGAACAGGCGCAGCACGTTGCGCTGCGGCAGCAGCACGCCCTTGGGCTTGCCGGTGGAACCGGAGGTGTAGATCACGTAGGCGAGGTTGTCCGGGCTGACGGTGACCGGCGAGCAGGCCAGCGGGTCGGCCTGGCTGCTGTCATCGTTGCTTTCCAGGCTGAGCACGCGCACGCCTGCCGGCACCGGCAGGCTGGCCAGCACCTGGGGCTGGGCCAGCACGCGCTGCAAGCCGCTGTCTTCGATCATGTAGGCCAAACGGTCGGCCGGGTAGGCCGGGTCCAGCGGCACGTAGGCACCGCCAGCCTTGAGGATGGCGAAGATGCCAACGACCATGTCCAGCGAGCGCTCGGCAGCCAGGCCGACCAGCACGTCAGGCCCGACCCCGTCGTCGACCAGGCGCCGGGCCAGGGCGTTGGCACGCTGGTTGAGCTGGGCAT
>NZ_JAPFCG010000065.1:0-528 GCF_026240995.1 Pseudomonas sp. DCB_BI
CATCCGACCGCGTAAGCGCTTCGGTTTCAAGTGCCCCATCGAGGTCATGACCGAGCTGATGGCCAAGCATCACGAGGCTCCCGCCTCAATCCAGTAACTGTGTTGCACTCAGCTCCTGCAACCGCCCCGATTTTCCAAAGGAGTCATTCCTCCAGTTACCACCATGCCATCTTTCGAAGTGTTCAGTGCGCGTCGCAGGATGTCTTTGGGATCACTTGCAAGCTGCGGATGATCAAGAGCACTATATCTATGACACCCTTGAATAGGCTCTCCATTAAACCTAGGAGTTTTATTCGCCAGAATATCCTCACGCTGTTTAGCTGTCCAATTTCTGGCTCCCGGCTCTCCCATCTTTAATCTCCCACGCTCATCAGCCCAGAACCTAGATACACCTTTGCCCCGGCGGTTGCAGGAGCTGAGTGCAACACAGTTACTGGATTGAGGCGGGAGCCTCGTGATGCTTGGCCATCAGCTCGGTCATGACCTCGATGGGGCACTTGAAACCGAAGCGCTTACGCGGTCGGATGT
>NZ_JAPFCG010000035.1:0-38163 GCF_026240995.1 Pseudomonas sp. DCB_BI
CTGAACCTGCCAGCCATCGTTACCACCGACTTGCGCCTGAACGAGCCACGCTACGCGTCGCTGCCGAACATCATGAAGGCCAAGAAGAAGCCGCTGGAGACCGTCAAGCCTGACGATCTGGGCGTTTCCCTCGCCTCCACCAACAAGACCTTGAAAGTCGAAGCCCCGGCTGCCCGCAGCGCAGGCATCAAGGTCAAATCGGTGGCCGAACTGGTCGAGAAGCTGAAGAACGAAGCGAAGGTAATCTAAATGACTATCCTGGTTGTCGCTGAATACGAGAACGGTGCCGTAGCCCCGGCCACCCTGAATACTGTCGCCGCTGCCGCCAAGATCGGTGGTGATGTGCACGTGCTGGTCGCCGGCCAGAACGTCGGTGGCGTTGCAGAATCCGCTGCCAAGATCGCTGGCGTTGCCAAAGTGCTGGTGGCTGATAACGCTGCCTACGCCCATGTCCTGCCGGAAAACGTCGCGCCGCTGATCGTCGAGCTGGCCAAGGGTTACAGCCACGTGCTGGCCCCGGCTACCACCAACGGCAAGAACATCCTGCCACGTGTTGCCGCGCTGCTGGACGTCGACCAGATTTCCGAGATCATCTCGGTCGAATCCGCCGACACCTTCAAGCGCCCGATCTATGCCGGTAACGCCATTGCCACCGTGCAATCGAGCGCTGCGGTCAAGGTCATCACCGTGCGTACCACCGGCTTTGATGCCTTGGCGGCCGAAGGCGGCTCCGCTGCCGTTGAGGCGGTTGGTGCTGCGCACAACGCCGGTATCTCTGCATTCGTTGGTGAAGAGCTGGCCAAGTCCGACCGCCCAGAGCTGACCGCTGCCAAGATCGTCGTTTCCGGCGGCCGCGGCATGGGCAATGGTGACAACTTCAAGCATCTGTACAGCCTGGCCGACAAGCTCGGTGCTGCTGTCGGTGCCTCGCGCGCCGCGGTCGACGCCGGCTTCGTGCCGAACGACATGCAGGTCGGCCAGACCGGCAAGATCGTTGCCCCACAGCTGTACATCGCCGTCGGTATCTCCGGCGCCATCCAGCACCTGGCCGGCATGAAAGACTCCAAAGTGATCGTTGCGATCAACAAGGACGAAGAAGCGCCGATCTTCCAGGTGGCTGATTACGGCCTGGTCGCTGACCTGTTCGAAGCGGTGCCAGAGCTGGAAAAGCTGGTCTGATCCGCCTGCTTCACTTATAAAGAACCCGGCCCTCGTTTTGAGGGTCGGGTTTTTTTATGGCTTGAGGGGTGAGGGATGACGTTGCGCGGAACGGGCAGGGTGCTGGCATGTGTGGCGCTGCTGCTGTCACCACTGGCCATGGCTGCAGGCAAGTGCGAGCGCCTGGTGGCAACCGGCAGCCCGGATGCGCCGCCCTATTCGTGGCAGGACCCGAAAGACCCGAAGCACCTGATCGGCGCCAACGTTGACCTGTTGCGTCAGGTGGCGGGTGAGCTGGGTGTGAAGGTCGAAGTGTTGAGCGCCGGCCGCCGTGATCAGGCGCTGGAAGAGGTACGCAGCGGGCGTATGGACCTGCTGCTCGACACGCCCATGCAGGTCGAGCAACTGACCGCGCTGGACTATATCCACCCGCCGTTGCAGCTCAACGAATACCTGGTATGGACCCGTCACGATGCCGAACTGACCTTCGATGGCCCGGCCGACCTGGCCAAGTATCAGGGCAGCCTGTCCGAGCGCGCACGCCTGACCCCGGCCTTTACGGCCTTTGCCAAGACCCAGCTCAAGCTGGTGCCGGCGCAGAACCTGACCCAGGCGTTCCAGAAACTGGTGCTTGGCCAGGTTGATTATGTGCTGGCTGGTCGCTATTCCGGCATGGCCATGGCCCAGAGCCTGGGCATGAGCAATGATCTGATCGCCCGCGGCCTGCCGGTGGACCGCCCGGGCCTTTACCTGGCGCTGTCGCACAATTCGGCTTGCAATGACAGCTGGTTGCGTGGGCAACTGGCGAAAAAACTGACAGAATTGCCGATCTCTGGTGCGACCGAGGCGGTACTGCAGCGAAATGTCGAACGCTGGAAGGCGCAGTTGCAGGTACCGGTGGACGCCCCCAAACACTAGGAATATCGCGTGAGAATCCAACCACTAATCCTTGCCCTGGCCGTGCTCGGCCTGGCTGGCTGCGCCAATGACCCGGCCCCGGACGAGCAGATGCGCATTTCCGAGCAGGCGCTGGAGCAGGCCAGGGCCGTCGGTGCCACTGAGCAGGTCGATACGCTGAAACTGGCGGAAGACAAACTGGCCCGCGCCAAGACCAACATGCTGACTGAAGACTACCGCGATGCGCGCATGCGCGCCGAGCAGGCCGAGCTGGATGCGCGCCTGGCCGAGGCCCAGGTGTTGAACCAGAAGAGCGAAGAGCAGCTGCAGCTGCTGCAGTCGCGGGTCAAGCGCCTGCGCAAGCAACTGGAGGTGCAGCCATGACCTGCCGTACACCGTTGGCCGCACTGGCATTGCTGGTGCTGGCGGCAGGGTTGCAGGGTTGCGCCAGCCAGCGCAGCAGTGCGGCGCTGGATGAGGCAAGCGCCGCTTTCCAGAAGGTCAAGGATGATTCCGATGTGCTGCGCAGTGCGCCGCGTGACGTGATTCGCGCAGGCGAGTCGCTGGCACGTGCCGAGCGGCTGTCCAGCTATATCGGCACCGGTTCGGATGTGCGTCACTACGCTTACCTGAGCCAGCGCTACAGCGAGATTGCCAGCGAGCATGCCAAGCTGGCCCTCAGTCAGGAACGCCGGGCCAAGCTCGACCTCGAGCGTCAGCGCCTGCAACTGGCGCTGCGTGAGGCCAAGCTCGCCAGCGTGCAACAACAGGGCAAGTGGGTCGAGTCGCAGATTGCTGCGCTGGCCTCGGAGCAGGCCGACCGTGGTCTGGTGATGACCCTGGGTGATGTGCTGTTCGACACCGGCAGTGCCGACCTGAAGAACTCGGCGAGCCGTACCGTGCTCAAGCTGGTGCAGTTTCTACAGCTGAACCCGCGTCGGGTGGTGCGTATCGAGGGTTATACCGACAGCACCGGTGCTCCTGAGGACAATATCAAGCTGTCGCGCGACCGGGCGCAGTCGGTGGCCGACATGCTGGTGGATCTGGGCATCGACGAAAAGCGCCTCCAGGTTGAAGGCTATGGCGACCAGTACCCAATCGAGGCCAATGCCTCGGAGCGGGGCAGGGCGCAGAACCGTCGGGTCGAGATCGTGTTCTCCGATGACAAGGGCAAGCTCGCGCCAGCGCGGTGAGGTTGGGGGGGCGCCTCGACATTGTCAGCGCCTATGAGATCGAGCGCCGCCCGCGCGGCGCTTCGCGGGGCTCGATCTTGCAGCCGTCTAAGATGTTGTGGCAACCACGCCATCTGTCCCAGTACACTTTGCAACTGTTACGGTATCCTCTACCGTCAGTGTGTCGCACAAGAATAACGAGTCCGTCCGCGCGTCGAGATCCCGCCATGACCAACCTGCTGCTGTACCAGCGTATCGCCCAGCAACTGGCCGATGACATCCGTCGTGGTGTCTACCAGCCAGGCGAGCGGGTACCCTCCGTGCGCAAGATGAGCGCCCAGCTCAACGTCAGCCACGCCACGGTGTTGCAGGCCTATGCCAACCTCGAAGACCAAGGCCTTATCCGTGCGCGGCCGCAGTCCGGCTACTATGTGCACCAGACCCCAGCCCTGACTGCGCCAACCCCGGACATCGCCCGGGTCGAGCGCCCCGGTCTGGTCACGCGTGCCAGTATCATCCAGCAGGTGCTGACCGAGGCACGTCGCGACGGTGTGTTCCCGTTCGGCGCTGCGGTACCGCATGTCGACTACCTGCCGGTGCGCGCCCTGCACCAGCAGATTGCCAAGGTGACACGCTTCCATAGCCCGCGTGCCTTCAGCTACATGTTCAGCCCGGGTTTCGAGCCGCTGCGCCGGCAGATCGCCATCCGCATGCGCGATGCCGGCGTCCTGGTCGACCCGCGGGAAGTGATCGTGACCCATGGCTGCGTCGATGCCTTGCAGATGTCGCTACGTGTGCTGACCCGCCCCGGTGACCTGATTGCCGCCGAGTCGCCCACGTATTACGGCTTGCTGCAGTTGGCTGACTTGTTGGGCCTGAAAGTGATCGAGATCCCCAGCGATCCGTCCACCGGTATCAGCCTCGAAGCCTTGCAGCTGGCCGCCAACCAGTGGTCGATCAAGGCCCTGGTGCTGACAGCGCGCCTGAGCAACCCGCTGGGCGGCACGGTTCCTGAGGAGCGGCAGAAACAGTTGCTGCGCCTTGCCTCAGACTTCGATATCCAGATCATCGAGGACGATATCTACGGCGAACTGATGTTCGAGCAGGGTAAGACCAAGGCGCTGAAGGCATTCGACCGCCTTGACCGGGTGATCTACTGCTCGAGCTTTTCCAAGACGCTGTCGCCGGGGGTGCGCGTAGGCTGGATGATCGCCGGGCGTTATCAGGACGAGATCCAGCGCTTGCAAACGTTTACCACCCATTCGGCCTGCAGCGTGACGCAAATGGGCGTTGCGGCCTACCTGGAAAATGGCGGCTACGACCGGCACCTGCGCTACATTCGCCAAGAGTATCGCAAGAACCTCAGTGCCTATCAGCTGGCGGTGCAGCAGCACTTTCCCGAGGGGACGCAGATGACCCGGCCGACCGGGGGGTTCATCCTTTGGGTGAGCCTGCCTGGGCGGGTCAATACCCAGGAGCTGCATGTACGGGCGCTGGAGCAGGGCATCAGTATTGCGCCGGGGCTGATATTCAGTAATACGGAACAGTTCAACCACTGTATCCGCCTCAATTGTGGCATCCCGTGGAACAAGGAAGCCGAGCGGGCAGTGATAACGCTCGGCTTGCTGGCGCAGCAGTTGTGCAGGGAGCCTGCGTCCACACTTTTGTAAGGCTTGCCAGCGGCTTGTGGAACAGGGAGCATACGCATCTTTCCGGTCAGTCTGTCCTTTTGCCATGAATGCTTTGCGCTACTTCATCCTGATCCTGTGTCTTGCACCGTGCTGCTACCCGGGCAGCACGGCCTTGGCGGCGCAGCCGGCAAGCCAGGTACAGGCGAGCCAAGGCAAGCAGGTGCAGAAAAAACCGGCAGCCAGGCCTGTGCAGAAGCCGGCGGCAAAACCGGCCAGCAAGGGCAGGGCCAAGCCGGTGCGCAAGCCGGTCGGCAAGACGGTTGCCAAACCCCTGCCCAAGGCAAAGCTGGATCTCAGCTTGCCCGCCGATATGGTAAACAGCCTTGAGCCGAACGTGGGTACACCTTCGCCGATCCAACGGCGCAAACCTTTGCTGCCACCCATGTTCAGTGAAAACCCCCAGACCAGTGACAGCCCGTTCCAGCTCAATGGCCGGCTGATCAACAACGAGATGCAGCTGCAACTGCGCAATGACAGCCGTCATGACGTGGAAGGGGCGGCCATCGATTTCGAGTATCGCCAGTAGGCGGGAACTGACTGCCGAGTCACGGCAGATTTCATCGTGCCAGTAATTTCAAACGCCTGTTTGAGCGGTTACTATCCAGGGGCGTTCGCTCCGTTTTGTTCCAGGGAGTCCTGATTTTGGTGAATAGCCATGAACTGCCGTGAGGGTTGTGGTGCCTGCTGCATCGCCCCGTCCATCACTTCTGCAATGCCGCGCATGCCCAATGGCAAGCCGGCTGGCGAGCGCTGCCTGCACCTGACTGCGGCCAACCTCTGCGACCTGTTCGGCAAGCCCGAACGGCCGGCGGTGTGTGGCGGGTTCAAGGCGGATGTCGAGGTCTGCGGCAGCGACCGTGACGAGGCAATCAGGATTCTTGGCTGGTGGGAGCAGATAACGGCGGCGTGACAGGCTGGATCTTCGAAAACAAGGATAAACATGATGAGATCGTTCAAGCGTATTGCACTGTTGTGTGGCATGGGTGTTCTGCTGGCACCGGCGGCCTGGGCCGAGAACTGGCAAGTGGCCAAGGACGAGGAGGGGATCAAGGTATCCCTCAGCGAGGTGGCGGGCTCCAAGTACAAGGCTTACCAGGGTGTTACCTTGATCAAGGCGCCGCTGGCCAAGGTGCAGGCGCTGCAGGAAGACGTGGCCGGTGCCTGTGCCTGGATTCACGAATGCAAGTCGCAGAAGCTGCTCAAGCACGAGGGCGACCAAAGCTGGACCTACACCCAATTCAATACGCCTTGGCCGGTGACCCCGCGGGATTCCGTGCTGCATATCACCACGGTGAAGGGGGCTGATGGCAGCTTGACCCGTAACCTGGTCGAAGAGCCGACCTATGTCCCGGAAGAGAAAGGCTTTGTGCGGGTGGCAAAGGTCGAGGGTTTCTGGAAGCTGGTGCCCAAGGGCGACAGCACCGAAGTGACTTACCAGGTGCACACCGAGCCGGGTGGCAGCGTACCGGCGATGGTGGCCAACAAGTTCGTGGTGGACGCGCCGTTCAATACCCTGAAAGGGCTGCGTGAGCGGGCTGAGAAAAACTGACGGTCTTGCGTCGTCTTTCCTGGCCTCCTCGCGGCAAGCCCACGAAGCGGCCAGCACGGAAAAGGTAATAAAAAAGGCTGCCCGAGGGCAGCCTTTTTGCGTTCGGCCATGAAAGCTTACTTGCGGTCCTTCAGGGCAACGATGTCGCGCTTCTGCTCGCCGGTGTACAGCTGGCGCGGGCGGCCGATCTTGTACGGGCTGGAGAGCATTTCTTTCCAGTGCGAGATCCAGCCCACGGTACGTGCCAGGGCGAAGATCACGGTGAACATGCTGGTCGGAATGCCGATCGCCTTGAGGATGATCCCCGAGTAGAAGTCGACGTTCGGGTACAGCGAGCGCTCGATGAAGTACGGATCGGTCAGGGCGATCTCTTCCAGGCGCATGGCCAGTTCCAGCTGCGGGTCGTTCTTGATGCCCAGCTCGCGCAGGACTTCGTCGCAGGTCTGCTTCATCACGGTGGCGCGCGGGTCGCGGTTCTTGTACACGCGGTGACCGAAGCCCATCAGCTTGAACGGGTCGTTCTTGTCCTTGGCCTTGGCGATGAACTTGTCGATGTTCGAGACATCGCCGATTTCATCGAGCATGGTCAGTACGGCTTCGTTCGCACCGCCGTGGGCCGGGCCCCACAGTGCGGCGATACCGGCGGCGATACAGGCGAACGGGTTGGCACCCGACGAGCCGGCCAGACGAACGGTGGAGGTGGAGGCGTTCTGCTCGTGGTCGGCGTGGAGGATGAAGATCCGGTCCATTGCCTTGGCCAGCACCGGGCTGATCGGTTTGATCTCGCACGGGGTGTTGAACATCATGTGCAGGAAGTTTTCCGCGTACGACAGGTCGTTGCGCGGGTACATCATCGGCTGGCCCATGGAGTACTTGTAAACCATCGCGGCCAGGGTCGGCATCTTGGCGACCAGGCGCACCGCGGAGATTTCGCGGTGTTGCGGGTTATTGATGTCCAGGGAGTCGTGATAGAACGCCGACAGGGCGCCGACCACGCCGCACATCACCGCCATCGGGTGAGCGTCGCGACGGAAGCCGTTGAAGAAGGACTTCAGCTGCTCGTGAACCATCGTGTGGTTCTTCACGGTGCTGACGAACTGGGCCTTCTGCTCGGCATTCGGCAGTTCGCCGTTGAGCAGCAGGTAGCAGGTTTCGAGGTAGTCGGACTGTTCGGCGAGTTGCTCGATCGGGTAGCCGCGGTGCAGCAGGATCCCTTTGTCGCCGTCAATGTAGGTGATCTTCGACTCGCACGAGGCAGTCGCCATGAAACCAGGGTCGAAGGTGAAGTGACCAGTGGCCCCTAACCCGCGGACGTCGATTACATCAGGACCAACGGTGCCGGTTAAAATGGGCAGCTCGACGGGGGCAGCGCCCTCGATGACCAACTGCGCTTTTTTGTCAGCCATGTGGCCTCCTATTAATGCTTGAAATCATCAGACAGACCCCCCACGCAGGGCCCGCACCACTATAGAGGGATAAATTCAGATGTCAATTTGCCTAAAGGCTTGTTGAATCAGGCATTCAAGCCTGATTTTTCCCGAAATTCTCGCCCATTTACGCCTTTTGTTCGCTAAAGGCAATGCGCTATTTGGGCTACCCCGTCACGTTGTCATAAGCAGCCTAACTGTCTATACTCGGCACCCGACCGCCAGGGGCTTGCAAGCCCGAACTGCTGGGGGTCGCCGTTCCCTGGGTGGTGGGTACCTGACCAGTACACTTACCAACAACTTTGCCCTGATTCGCTAGGGGCTCTTCAGTGTGAAAAAAGCCGTGAAAAGCCAACGACCTGTAAACCTAGACCTAAGGACCATCAAGCTCCCTGTCACTGCGTACACGTCCATCCTGCACCGTATCTCCGGCGTCATCCTGTTCATCGGCCTTGCCATCATGCTTTATGCACTGGGCAAGTCGCTGGGTTCCGAGGAAGGCTTCGGCGAAGTGAAGGCGTGTCTGGCCAGCCCGCTGGCCAAGTTCGTGACCTGGGGCCTGCTGTCCGCCCTGCTTTATCACCTCGTGGCAGGTGTTCGTCACCTGATCATGGACATGGGCATCGGTGAGACGCTGGAAGGCGGCAAGCTGGGCTCGAAAATCGTGATCGTCATCTCCGTGGTGCTGATCGTTCTGGTGGGAGTTTGGGTATGGTAACCAATGTCACGAACCTGTCGCGTTCGGGCCTCTATGACTGGATGGCGCAGCGCGTTTCTGCGGTCGTTCTCGCGGCTTACTTCATCTTCCTGATCGGCTACGTGGTCGCCCACCCAGGCATCGACTACACCCAGTGGCATGGTCTGTTCTCCAACAACGCGATGCGAATCTTCAGCTTGCTGGCCCTCGTTGCCCTGGGCGCCCACGCCTGGGTCGGCATGTGGACCATTGCAACCGACTACCTGACGCCTATGTCGTTCGGCAAGTCGGCAACTGCGATTCGTTTCCTGTTCCAGGCGGTATGCGGCGTTGCGATGTTCGCTTACTTCGTCTGGGGTGTGCAGATTCTCTGGGGTATCTGATCCATGGCTAGCATTCCAACCATTTCCTTCGACGCCATCATCATCGGTGGTGGCGGCGCCGGCATGCGCGCTGCGCTGCAATTGGCTCAAGGCGGCCACAAGACTGCCGTAGTCACCAAGGTCTTCCCGACCCGTTCGCACACCGTATCCGCCCAGGGCGGCATCACCTGCGCCATCGCTTCGGCCGACCCGAACGACGACTGGCGCTGGCACATGTACGATACCGTCAAGGGCTCCGACTATATCGGTGACCAGGACGCTATCGAATACATGTGTCAGGAAGGCCCGGCTGCGGTCTTCGAGCTGGACCACATGGGTCTGCCGTTCTCGCGTACCGAAACCGGTCGTATCTACCAGCGCCCGTTCGGCGGCCAGTCCAAGGACTTCGGCAAGGGTGGCCAGGCTGCCCGTACCTGTGCCGCTTCCGACCGTACCGGTCACGCGCTGCTGCACACCCTGTACCAGGGTAACCTGAAAGCTGGCACCACCTTCCTCAACGAATACTACGCAGTTGACCTGGTGAAGAACCAGGACGGCGCATTCGTGGGTGTGATCGCCATCTGCATCGAAACCGGCGAAACCCTGTACATCAAGTCCAAGGCCACCGTACTGGCCACTGGCGGTGCAGGCCGTATCTACGCTTCCACCACCAACGCCCTGATCAATACCGGTGACGGTATCGGCATGGCCCTGCGTGCAGGCGTACCGGTGCAGGACATCGAGATGTGGCAGTTCCACCCGACCGGCATCGCCGGCGCCGGTGTACTGGTCACCGAAGGTTGCCGCGGTGAAGGTGGTTACCTGATCAACGCCCACGGCGAGCGCTTCATGGAGCGTTACGCGCCGAACGCGAAAGACCTGGCCGGCCGCGACGTGGTTGCCCGTTCCATGGTCAAGGAAATCATCGCCGGCAACGGCGTGGGCCCGAACAAGGACCACGTACTGCTGAAACTGGACCACCTGGGCGAGGAAGTGCTGCACAGCCGCCTGCCAGGTATCTGCGAACTGTCCAAGACCTTCGCCCACGTCGACCCTGTGGTCGCGCCGGTACCAGTGGTTCCGACCTGCCACTACATGATGGGCGGCGTTGCCACCAACATTCACGGCCAGGCCATCACCATGGACGCCGAAGGCAAAGACCACATCATCCCGGGCCTGTTCGCCGTAGGTGAAGTGGCGTGCGTATCGGTTCACGGTGCCAACCGCCTGGGCGGCAACTCGCTGCTCGACCTAGTGGTATTCGGCCGTGCTGCCGGCCTGCACCTGGAGAAGGCGTTGACCGAAGGCGTGGAATACCGCGACGCCAGCGACACCGACGTCGATGTTGCCCTGAACCGCCTGAACAAGCTCAACGAGCGTACCAGCGGTGAAGACGTTGCCAGCCTGAAGCGCGAGCTGCAAAGCTGCATGCAGAACTACTTCGGTGTATTCCGTACTGGCGAATACATGCAGAAGGGTATCGAGCAGCTGGCCGGTCTGCGTGACCGTATCGCCAACGTCAAGATCAACGACAAGTCCCAGGCCTTCAACACCGCGCGTATCGAAGCGCTGGAGCTGCAGAACCTGCTGGAAGTCGCCGAAGCTACCGCCATCGCGGCCGAAGCCCGTAAAGAGTCCCGCGGCGCTCACGCCCGTGAAGACTTCGAAGACCGTGACGACGAAAACTGGCTGTGCCACACCCTGTACTACCCGGGTGAGAAGCGCGTTGCCAAGCGCGGCGTCAACTTTGCGCCGAAGACTGTTCCAGCCTTCGAACCAAAAGTCCGGACTTACTAAGGGTGGCTGCTATGTTGAAAGTCGAAGTTTATCGTTACAACCCAGACACCGACTCGGCGCCAAAAATGGAGTCGTTCGACGTCGATACCGGCGGTAAAGACCTGATGGTGCTGGATGTATTGGCACTGATCAAGGAAAAGGACGAGGGTTTCTCGTACCGTCGCTCCTGCCGTGAAGGCGTTTGCGGCTCCGACGGCATGAACATGAACGGCAAGAACGGCCTGGCCTGCATCACCCCGCTGTCGGGTGTGGTCAAGGGCAACAAGCTTGTTCTGCGCCCGCTGCCAGGCCTGCCGGTCATTCGTGACCTCGTGGTCGACATGAGCATCTTCTACAAGCAGTACGAGAAGGTGAAGCCGTTCCTGCAGAACGATACCCCGGCTCCGGCCATCGAACGCCTGCAGTCGCCAGAAGACCGCGACAAGCTGGACGGTCTGTACGAGTGCATCCTGTGCGCTTGCTGCTCCACGTCCTGCCCGTCGTTCTGGTGGAACCCAGACAAGTTCCTGGGCCCTGCTGCGCTGCTGCAGGCCTACCGCTTCCTGGCCGACAGCCGCGACACCAAGACCCAGGAGCGCCTGGCGTCCCTGGATGACCCGTTCAGCGTATTCCGCTGCCGCGGGATCATGAACTGCGTAAACGTTTGCCCGAAAGGTCTGAACCCGACCAAGGCAATCGGTCACGTACGTAACATGCTGCTGCAAAGCGGCACCTGATTCAAAGCGTTGTACCTGCAGTATGCCGAGGTGCGGGTGGTGAGCCCGCACTGAGGTAAAACCCGAACAAGGGCCCACAAAGCCCGCGTTCATTACCTATGAAGATATGAGACCAGCAGGGGCTTTCCGGGCTGGTACCCGGAAAATCAGCAGGATCCAGGTGGCGTGGTTCAGTCGCTGTTTTCGGACTTTTCCAGGTTTGCTGTGGCTCTCGCCGATCAGTCCCCTAATCGAGGGTGACCAAGCATGCAAGAAAGCGTGATGCAGCGCATGTGGGATAGCGCCCACCTTTCAGGTGGTAACGCTGCATATGTGGAAGAGCTCTACGAGCTCTACCTGCACGACCCTAACGCTGTGCCAGAAGAGTGGCGCACTTACTTCCAGAAGTTGCCAGCCGACGGCAGCACCGCTACTGATGTATCGCACTCGACAATCCGCGACCATTTCGTACTGCTGGCAAAGAACCAGCGCCGCGCCCAACCGGTGTCCGCCGGGAGCGTGAGCAGTGAACACGAGAAGAAGCAGGTTGAAGTTCTGCGACTGATCCAGGCCTATCGTATGCGCGGCCATCAGGCTGCCAAGCTCGACCCGTTGGGGTTGTGGCAGCGCCCTGCGCCCGTAGACCTGTCGATCAATCACTACGGCTTGACCAATGCCGATCTTGATACGACCTTCCGTGCCGGCGACCTGTTCATCGGCAAAGAGGAGGCGAGCCTACGCGACATCTTCGATGCACTCCAGAAGACATATTGTCGCACCATTGGCGCCGAATTCACCCACATCGTTGATTCCGAGCAGCGCAGCTGGTTCCAGCAGCGCCTGGAAAGCGTGCGCGGCCGTCCGGAGTTTTCCGCTGACG
The DNA here is from genome assembly GCF_026240995.1 of Pseudomonas sp. DCB_BI. Lineage (NCBI taxonomy): Bacteria > Pseudomonadati > Pseudomonadota > Gammaproteobacteria > Pseudomonadales > Pseudomonadaceae > Pseudomonas > Pseudomonas sp. DCB_BI. The sequence goes on from NZ_JAPFCG010000035.1 coordinate 12,326, forward strand.
TGCAGGCTCACTTGCTCGAGCGCGTCACTGCCGGTGAAGGCCTGGAGAAATACCTGGGCACCAAGTACCCAGGCACCAAGCGCTTCGGCCTTGAAGGTGGCGAGAGCCTGATCCCGATGCTGGACGAAATGATCCAGCGTTCCGGCTCCTACGGCACCAAGGAAGTCGTCATCGGCATGGCCCACCGTGGCCGTCTGAACGTGCTGGTGAACACCTTCGGCAAGAACCCGCGCGAGCTGTTCGACGAGTTCGAAGGCAAGAAGATGAACGAGCTGGGCTCCGGTGACGTGAAGTATCACCAGGGCTTCTCCTCGAACGTGATGACCACCGGTGGCGAAGTGCACCTGGCCATGGCGTTCAACCCGTCCCACCTGGAAATCGTCTCGCCAGTGGTCGAGGGTTCGGTGCGCGCCCGTCAGGACCGCCGCAACGACACCGTTGGCGACAAGGTGCTACCGATCTCGATCCACGGCGACGCAGCATTCGCCGGCCAGGGCGTGGTCATGGAAACCTTCCAGATGTCGCAGACCCGCGGTTTCAAGACCGGCGGCACCGTGCACATCGTGATCAACAACCAGGTTGGTTTCACCATCAGCAACCCGCTGGACGCGCGCTCTACCGAGTACGCCACCGACGTGGCCAAGATGATCCAGGCGCCGATCCTTCACGTGAACGGCGATGACCCGGAAGCTGTGCTGTTCGTCACCCAGCTGGCCATCGATTACCGCATGCAGTTCAAGCGTGACGTGGTCATCGACCTGGTCTGCTACCGCCGTCGCGGCCACAACGAGGCCGACGAGCCGAATGGCACCCAGCCGCTGATGTACCAGCAGATCGCCAAGCAGCGCACCACCCGTGAGCTGTATGCCGATGCACTGATCCAGGCAGGCCGTATCGACGCCGAGCGCGCCCAGGCCAAGATCGACGAGTACCGCAACGCGCTGGACAACGGCCTGCACGTGGTGAAAAGCCTGGTCAAGGAGCCGAACCGCGAGCTGTTCGTCGACTGGCGTCCATACCTGGGCCATGCCTGGACCGCGCGTCACGACACCCGTTTCGACCTCAAGACCCTGCAAGACCTGTCGGCCAAGCTGCTCGAGCTGCCGGAAGGTTTCGTGGTCCAGCGTCAGGTGTCGAAGATCTACGAAGACCGTCAGAAGATGCAGGCCGGTGGCTTGCCGATCAACTGGGGTTATGCAGAGACCATGGCCTACGCCACCCTGCAGTTCGAAGGTCACCCGATCCGCATGACCGGCCAGGACATCGGCCGTGGCACCTTCTCGCACCGTCACGCGGTGCTGCACAACCAGAAGGACGCCAGCACCTACATCCCGCTGCAGAACCTGTTCCCGGGCCAGCCACGTTTCGACCTGTACGATTCGTTCCTGTCCGAGGAAGCGGTACTGGCCTTCGAATACGGCTACTCCACCACCACGCCGAACGCGCTGGTGATCTGGGAAGCCCAGTTCGGCGACTTCGCCAACGGTGCGCAAGTGGTGATCGACCAGTTCATCACCAGCGGCGAGCACAAGTGGGGCCGTCTGTGCGGTCTGACCATGCTGCTGCCACACGGCTATGAAGGGCAGGGCCCGGAGCACTCCTCCGCGCGTCTGGAGCGTTACCTGCAGCTGTGCGCCGAGCACAACATCCAGGTGTGCGTACCGACTACCCCGGCACAGATCTACCACCTGCTGCGTCGCCAGGTCATCCGTCCGCTGCGCAAGCCGCTGATCGTCCTGACACCGAAGTCACTGCTGCGCCACAAGCTGGCCGTTTCGACCCTGGAAGACCTTGCAGAAGGCTCGTTCCAGACCGTGATCCCGGAAATCGACAGCCTCGATCCGGCCAAAGTCGAGCGTCTGGTCCTGTGCGGCGGCAAGGTCTACTACGACCTGCTGGAAAAACGCCGTGCCGAAGGCCGCGAAGACATTGCCATCGTGCGTATCGAGCAGCTGTATCCGTTCCCTGAGGACGACCTGGTCGAAATCCTCGCGCCTTACACCAACCTCAAGCATGCAGTGTGGTGTCAGGAAGAACCGATGAACCAGGGCGCCTGGTACAGCAGCCAGCACCACATGCGCCGTATTCTGGGCCGCCACAACAAGGCACTGGTCCTGGAATACGCCGGCCGCGACGCTTCCGCCGCGCCAGCCTGTGGTTACGCTTCGAAGCACGCCGAACAGCAGGAAAAACTGCTGCAAGACGCCTTCACTGTCTAACGCCTTCGCGCACCTGAAACCGAATTTAAGGAAACACAGATAATGGCTATCGAGATCAAAGCCCCAACCTTCCCGGAATCGGTTGCCGATGGCACCGTTGCCACTTGGCACAAGAAGCCGGGCGAAGCCGTCAAGCGTGACGAGCTGATCGTCGACATCGAGACCGACAAGGTGGTGCTGGAAGTACTGGCCACCGCGGACGGCGTGCTGGGCGACATCGTCAAGGGCGAGGGCGATACCGTCCTGTCCGACGAATTGCTGGGTTCGATCGTTGAAGGCGGTGCTGCTGCCGCGCCAGCCGCTGCCGCCGCACCTGCTGCTGCTCCGGCCGCTGCTGCTGCCGACGCTGGCGAAGACGACCCGATCGCTGCCCCGGCTGCACGCAAGCTGGCCGAAGAGAACGGCATCGACCTGGCTACCGTTGCCGGTACCGGTAAAGGCGGTCGCGTCACCAAGGAAGACGTGGTTGCTGCTGTTGCCAACAAGAAGTCCGCACCTGCCGCTGCACCGGCCGCCAAGCCTGCTGCCGCTGCTGCCGCACCGGTCGTGGTTGCCGCTGGCGATCGCACCGAGAAGCGTGTGCCGATGACTCGTCTGCGCGCCAAGATCGCCGAGCGTCTGGTCGAAGCCCAGTCGAACATGGCCATGCTGACCACCTTCAACGAAGTGGACATGACCGAAGTCATGGCCCTGCGCTCGAAGTACAAGGACCTGTTCGAGAAGACCCACAACGGCGTGCGCCTGGGCTTCATGTCGTTCTTCGTCAAGGCCGCCACCGAAGCCCTGAAGCGCTTCCCGGCTGTCAACGCCTCGATCGACGGCAACGACATCGTCTACCACGGCTTCGCCGACGTGGGTGTTGCGGTTTCCAGCGACCGTGGCCTGGTGGTACCGGTACTGCGCAACGCCGAGTCGATGAGCCTGGCTGAAATCGAGAACGGCATCGCCACCTTCGGCAAGAAAGCCCGTGACGGCAAACTGTCGATCGAAGAAATGACCGGCGGCACGTTCACCATCACCAACGGCGGTACATTCGGTTCGATGATGTCGACCCCGATCGTCAACCCGCCGCAGGCCGCGATCCTTGGCATGCACAACATCATCCAGCGTCCGATGGCCGTTAACGGCCAGGTGGTGATTCGCCCGATGATGTACCTGGCCCTGTCCTACGATCACCGCCTGATCGATGGCAAGGAAGCGGTAACCTTCCTGGTCACCATCAAGAACCTGCTGGAAGATCCGTCTCGCCTGCTGCTGGACATCTAACCCTCTGGCTGCGTACCGTGCCGGGCCTGGCTTCGCAGGAAGCCATGCCGCGCGGTTCGCGGCTTGTAGCTTGTAGCTGATAAGGAATCTTTTATGACCCAGAAATTCGACGTAGTGGTAATCGGTGCAGGCCCAGGCGGCTATGTGGCTGCCATCAAGGCCGCACAACTTGGTCTGAAGACTGCCTGTATCGAGAAGTACACCGACGCCGAGGGCAAGCTGGCCCTGGGCGGCACCTGCCTGAACGTAGGTTGCATTCCTTCCAAGGCGCTGCTGGACAGCTCCTGGAAATACAAGGAAGCCAAAGAGAGCTTCAACGTCCACGGTATCTCCACTGGCGAAGTGAAGATGGACGTGGCCGCGATGGTTGGCCGCAAGGCTGGCATCGTCAAGAACCTGACCGGCGGCGTTGCCACCCTGTTCAAGGCCAACGGCGTTACTTCGATCCAGGGCCACGGCAAGCTGCTGGCGGGCAAGAAAGTCGAAGTCACCAAGGCTGACGGCACCACCGAAGTCATCGAAGCCGAGAACGTGATCCTGGCTTCCGGCTCGCGCCCGATCGACATTCCGCCGGCTCCGGTCGACCAGAATGTCATCGTCGACTCCACTGGCGCCCTGGAATTCCAGGCCGTACCAAAGCGCCTGGGCGTTATCGGTGCTGGCGTGATCGGCCTGGAGCTGGGCTCGGTATGGGCTCGCCTGGGTGCTGAAGTGACCGTCCTGGAAGCCCTGGACACCTTCCTGATGGCGGCCGACACTGCCGTGTCGAAAGAAGCCCAGAAGACCCTGACCAAGCAAGGCCTGGACATCAAGCTGGGCGCTCGCGTCACCGGCTCGAAAGTCAACGGCAACGAAGTCGAAGTCACCTACACCAACGCCGAAGGCGAGCAGAAGATCACCTTCGACAAGCTGATCGTTGCGGTCGGCCGTCGCCCGGTGACCACCGATCTGCTGGCTGCCGACAGCGGCGTGACCATCGACGAGCGTGGCTACATCTTCGTCGACGATCACTGCGCCACCAGCGTACCGGGCGTATACGCCATCGGTGACGTGGTGCGTGGCATGATGCTGGCCCACAAGGCCTCGGAAGAGGGCATCATGGTGGTTGAGCGCATCAAGGGTCACAAGGCCCAGATGAACTACGATCTGATCCCTTCGGTCATCTACACCCACCCGGAAATCGCGTGGGTCGGCAAGACCGAACAGTCCTTGAAGGCTGAGGGTGTTGAGGTTAACGTAGGCACCTTCCCGTTCGCGGCCAGCGGCCGTGCGATGGCAGCCAACGACACCGGCGGTTTCGTCAAGGTCATCGCCGATGCCAAGACCGACCGCGTCCTGGGTGTACACGTGATTGGCCCATCGGCTGCCGAACTGGTGCAGCAGGGTGCAATCGCAATGGAATTCGGCACCAGTGCCGAGGACCTGGGCATGATGGTCTTCAGCCATCCAACCCTGTCCGAAGCGTTGCATGAAGCAGCGCTGGCAGTGAATGGCGGCGCCATTCACGTGGCCAACCGTAAGAAGCGTTAATCATAAGAAACCACGGCGGGCAGCCCGTCGTGAGTCTTGCGTGCATGACTCACCGCGGAACGTCCGCCGGACCGGATCACATGGGATAACCCGGGGTCAACGGTCACAGGTGGTGCGGCGCCAGTGATGGCGCAGCGCCGAAGCGCAGTACCTAACGAAGACGGTAAAAAGCATGAATCTTCACGAGTATCAGGGTAAGCAGCTGTTCGCTGAATACGGCCTGCCAGTTTCCAAGGGTTTCGCAGTCGATACCCCTGAGCAAGCTGCAGAAGCCTGCGACAAGATCGGCGGGAACGAGTGGGTTGTAAAAGCCCAGGTTCACGCAGGTGGTCGCGGCAAGGCGGGCGGCGTCAAGCTGGTTCGCAGCAAAGAAGACGCCAAGGCGTTCGCTGCACAGTGGTTGGGCAAGAATCTGGTTACCTACCAGACTGATGCCAACGGTCAACCCGTCTCCAAGATTCTGGTCGAATCCTGCACTGACATCGCCAAAGAGCTGTACCTGGGCGCTGTAGTCGATCGTTCGAGCCGCCGTATCGTGTTCATGGCTTCCACCGAAGGTGGCGTGGACATCGAGAAAGTCGCTCACGAAACGCCTGAGAAAATCCTCAAGGCCACCATCGACCCACTGGTCGGCGCTCAGCCGTTCCAGGGTCGCGAGCTGGCGTTCCAGCTGGGCCTGGAAGGCAAGCAAGTTCAACAGTTCGCCAAGATCTTCGTTGGCCTGGCCAAGCTGTTCAAGGATCACGACCTGGCACTGCTGGAAGTGAACCCGCTGGTGATCAAGGCCGATGGCGACCTGCACTGCCTCGATGCCAAGATCAACATCGACGCCAACGCCATGTACCGTCAGCCTAAGCTGAAGACCTTCCACGACCCGTCGCAGGACGACGCCCGTGAAGCCCACGCTGCCAAGTTCGAACTGAACTACGTTGCCCTTGAAGGCAACATCGGCTGCATGGTCAACGGTGCCGGCCTGGCCATGGGTACCATGGACATCGTCAACCTGCACGGCGGCAAGCCAGCCAACTTCCTCGACGTTGGCGGTGGTGCTACCAAAGAGCGCGTTACCGAAGCGTTCAAGATCATTCTGTCCGACAGCAATGTCGCGGCCGTTCTGGTCAACATCTTCGGCGGCATCGTTCGCTGCGACATGATTGCCGAAGGCATCATCGGTGCAGTGAAAGAAGTCGGCGTTAAAGTTCCGGTCGTCGTTCGCCTTGAAGGCAACAACGCCGAACTGGGCGCTAAAGTACTGGCAGAAAGCGGTTTGAACATCATTGCGGCAACCAGCCTGACCGACGCTGCTCAACAAGTTGTCAAAGCTGCGGAGGGCAAGTAATGAGCGTCCTGATCAATAAAGACACCAAAGTCATCTGCCAGGGCTTCACCGGCTCGCAGGGTACTTTCCACTCCGAACAGGCCATCGCCTACGGCACCAAGATGGTCGGCGGCGTAACGCCAGGCAAGGGTGGCACCACCCACCTGGGCCTGCCGGTGTTCAACACCGTGAAGGAAGCCGTGGAAGCTACCGGCGCTGACGCTTCGGTCATCTACGTACCGGCCCCGTTCTGCAAGGACTCGATCCTGGAAGCGGCCTTCGGCGGCATCAAGCTGATCGTCTGCATCACCGAAGGCATTCCTACCCTGGACATGCTTGATGCCAAGGTCAAGTGCGACGAGCTGGGCGTTACCCTGATCGGCCCTAACTGCCCAGGTGTCATCACCCCGGGCGAGTGCAAGATCGGCATCATGCCAGGCCACATCCACCTGCCAGGCAAGGTCGGTATCGTTTCGCGTTCCGGCACCCTGACCTATGAAGCGGTCAAGCAGACCACCGACGCCGGCTTCGGCCAGTCGACCTGCGTCGGCATCGGCGGTGACCCGATCCCAGGCTCCAACTTCATCGACATCCTGAAGCTGTTCCAGGAAGACCCGAAGACCGAAGCGATCGTGATGATCGGTGAGATCGGCGGTTCGGCTGAAGAAGAAGCCGCGGCCTACATCAAGGCCCACGTGACCAAGCCTGTCGTTTCCTACATCGCTGGTGTTACCGCTCCTGCGGGCAAGCGCATGGGCCACGCTGGCGCCATCATCTCCGGTGGCAAGGGTACTGCGGACGAGAAGTTCGCCGCCCTGCAGGACGCGGGTGTGAAAACCGTGCGTTCGCTGGCTGACATCGGCAAGGCCCTGGCCGAGCTGACTGGCTGGGAAGCCAAGAAGTAATACTGCTACACCCCCCACGCGCACAAAGGCCACCTTCGGGTGGCCTTTGTCGTTTGTGGGGTTTCTGTAGGCCGGTGCTGGCGATAGGGATTTTTCGATAGGTTTGATAGGAATTTTCACGCAGACGGATGTTTCAATCCGAGGATAATTCCCCCTGTCATCGGTCGCACAGACGACAAACATGTACGCACATCGGACAAGCAGCACTGTGCCAGTGCGTTTGACTGACAAAACAGTTACATTACGCGCTCACTCTGTGCCCGTACCCCAAAAGGGAACGACACGCTAAACGGGTCTGGCCTATCAAGCCGGGCAGCATTTCCCCTCATCCAAAGGGAAATCCCCTCTCGAATCCCGATTTCAGCAGTGTGGTACTACCTTAAATGAAAGTTCTCAAAGGCCAGGATATCCTGGCGCTTGGCTTTATGACGTTTGCGCTTTTTGTGGGTGCAGGCAATATCATCTTCCCGCCTATCGTCGGTCTGCAGTCTGGCCCGCATGTATGGATGGCGGCACTGGGCTTCCTGGTGACTGCCGTCGGCCTGCCGGTCATCACCGTGGTCGCCCTGGCCAAGGTCGGTGGCGGCATGGACGCCCTGAGCAGCCCGATCGGCAAGTTCTTCGGTGGCTTGCTGGCGGCCGTGTGCTACCTGTCGGTAGGCCCGCTGTTCGCCACCCCGCGTACCGCGACCGTGTCGTTCGAAGTGGGTGTTGCGCCGCTGACCGGTGAGAGCCCGCTGGCGCTGTTCATCTATAGCCTGGTGTATTTCGCCGTGGTACTGGCGGTGTCCATGTACCCGGGCAAGCTGCTCGATACCGTCGGCCGCTTCCTGGCGCCGTTGAAGATCATCGCCCTGGCCGTGCTGGGCATCGCTGCCTTCGCGCTGCCAGCCGGAACCATTGGTGACGCACAGCCGGCCTATGCCGCCGCAGCATTCTCCAAGGGCTTCTCCGACGGCTACCTGACCATGGATACCCTGGGTGCCCTGGTATTCGGTATTGTCATCGTCAACGCCATCCGCTCGCGCGGTGTGGAGTCGCCCAAGCTGATCACCCGTTACGCCATCATCGCTGGCCTGATCGCCGGTGTCGGCCTGGCGCTGGTATACATCAGCCTGTTCCGCCTGGGTGCCACCAGCCACGATATCGCCGCCGACGCCACCAACGGTGCCGCGGTGCTGCATGCCTACGTACAGCACACCTTCGGCTCGCTGGGCAGCGGCTTCCTGGCCGTGCTGATCGCGCTGGCCTGCCTGGTGACTGCAGTTGGCCTGACCTGCGCCTGCGCCGAGTACTTCAGCCAGGTCCTGCCGCTGTCGTACCGCGCACTGGTGGTGATCCTCGCTGGTTTCTCGCTGCTGATCTCCAACCTGGGCCTGACCAAGCTGATCATGTTCTCGATCCCGGTGCTCACCGCCATCTATCCGCCGTGCATCGTGGTGGTCGGCCTGAGCTTCGTGAAAGACCTGTGGAACTCGCCAACCCGTATCCTGGCCCCGGTGATGCTGGTGTCGCTGGTGTTCGGCATGGTCGACGCGATCAAGGGCAGCAGCCTTGCCCATGTGTTGCCAGACTTCATGGCGCACCTGCCATTGAGCGATGCCGGCATGGCCTGGCTGGTGCCTTCGGTGGTGACCCTGGCGGGCGCCGTGGCCTGCGACCGCATGCTCGGCAAGCCGCGCGAGGCGCTGGCCTGACCTGGTACGTCGAAGCCTGAGGGCGGCACCGGCCACAAGCCGAAGGGTGCGCGCCAAGGGTGGAAACCGGAAAGCCCCGTATCCGAAAGGATGCGGGGCTTTTTGCTTGCTGGCAGCGGGCTTTTCGCAGCAGGCGAGGTTTTTTCAGTGTGCAGGTGTGCCTTTTGCCGCTTGCCAGCGTCGAAATCCGGTCCCTATCCTTGAGGCACATAGCCCTTTCGGTAACCCTGCATGAACTTCATTCAGACCAACCTCAACAACCTGCTGGCCCTCGCCTGGTTCGCCCTGTGCTGGGGGGGTTATACCCGCTATGCCATCTGGAAGGGGCGTGACACTGCGTGCCTGGCCAGCGTACTGCACCTGTACCGCGAAGACTGGATGCGCCGCATGCTGCTGCGCGACAACCGCATTGCCGATGCCAGTGTGATCGGCAACCTGGAGCGCAACGCCTCGTTCTTTGCCTCCAGCACGCTGATCATTCTCGCCGGCATTCTCACCGTGCTTGGCGCCTCCGACCGGGCGCTGTCGCTGCTGGCCGACCTGCCACTGGTACAGCAGGCCTCGCAGGGCATGTCGGAGATGAAGCTGCTGTGCCTGGCCATGGTCTTCGTCTATGCGTTCTTCACCTTTAGCTGGTGCATGCGGCAGTACAACTTTGCCGCTGTGTTGGTGGGGTCGGCGCCGATGATTGGTGAACGGCTGGTCAATGAGCTGGAGCGCAAGGCATTCGCCTCACGTGCCGCGCGGGTACTGTCACTGGCGGCGAACCAGTTCAACCTGGGGCTGCGCTCGTATTACTTCGGCATGGCCTTGCTCACCTGGTTCATCAGCCCCTGGCTGTTCATGGTGGTGAGCGTGGGCGTGGTGTTGATTCTGTACCGCCGTGAGTTCCATTCCGATGTACTGGAAGTGATGGTCTTCACGCCCACCGAAAGTGCCCCCACGGACGCGGGCAAGGAAAGCGCTGCTGGCAGCGCTTGAGTGGAGCAGCAGGCACCACGTTCCCTAGCGGCTGTCAGCCTGCGCCTGCAGCCAGGCTACCGTCGCCGGCGAGGCCTGGCTGAGGGGGATCGAAGCCTGGTGCACGCTGCCATCCCAGCCCTCCATGGTGATCCACAGTTCAGCGTTGGGTTGGGTCCTGGCAGGGACTGGCACGGAAGCCCCCATGCTGTACGGTGAACCAAAGAAGATGCTCCCGGCTGCGCGCAGGCTGCGTGGCTTGCCCACCCGCAGGTAGGTGGCCTTCACCTCGCCTATACAGTGGCTGCACAACGCCGCACTGAAACTCTTGAAGTACCCGGCCGGGCCTTCCTGGCGCGGCGCCGCAGCGCGGAATTCGGCCAGGCGCAGGCTCCATGGGCCCACTGCGACCACGCCCGCCTCACGTTCACCCAGCCCGGCTTCACCTTTGAACAACGCCTGGTCAGCAAAATATCGGGGCATGAAACCCAAGGGCACGAGTATCAGCAGAATGTTCAGGTGAAAGCGCCATTTCAACCACCAGCGGCGTGCGGCAGAAGGTGCTTCGGCTTGGGTGGCATGGCTCATGGCGTGGTCTCCTTCAGGTGCGCGGCGGGGGTCGCGGTGCTCGCTCTGGCGGCACGCGGCTTGCGTTTCAGTGCCGCAGCGGTGGCCTGGGCGGTGCGTTTGCTCCAGATCAGCAGCCCGCTGAGCACCATCAAGGTCAGCACCAGGCCAAAAAAGAACCAGATCATCTTGACCCAAAGCCCGCCAAAATCGCCTGTGTGCAGCGGGCGCATGGATTCAGTGACGAACTCCAGCGAAGTGCGATCATCCAGGGTGTGCGAGGTGGCGACCACGCCGGTATAGGGGTTGATGCTCGCGCTCTGGTACATCAGCGGGTACCAGCCGCGGCCGCGGATATTGAAGGTGTCGTAGGCATTGCCGGGCAGGCGCACGAAGGACGCCTCGAAGCCGGGGATCTGCGCCGCTACCGTTTCGATGGCATGCTCCAGGCTGACCAGCCTGGGCGCCTCGCCAGGTTGTAGCAGCGGTACGTCCTCGCGGGCGACCACGGCGGGTACGTCGCGGCTTGAAATGGAGATGTGGTTGTCGGCCAGCAAGGCCTGGATCAGGAACCAGGTGCCGGTGATCGCGATCACGGCAATGAACCAGATCGACCAGATACCGCTCAGGCGATGGAAGTCACCCCAGAAGATGCGCGCACCCTGGCGCAAGCGCAGGGTAGGTTTGAGAAAGCCTTTCCAGAAGCGCTTGTAGACAACCAGGCCGGTGACCAGCGAGGCGAGCATCGGCAAGCCCAGCAGCGAGACCAGGTACCACCCCCACGGGTAGCCGTTGCCGAAAGGCACCAGCCACCAGCCATGCAGGGCGCGGGTGAACTGGCGGAAGTCGAAGGACGGGCTGATGCCCTGGATCTTGCCTGTATAGGGGTTCACATAGAGGTTCTGGGTGGTGTTGTCCGGTTGCACCACCTGCACCTGCAGCGCGAAGTGCGACTCGTCCGGGCGCATGATGTATTGCACATCCAGATCGGGGCGGGCTTCACGCAGGGCCTTGAGCACCTGGTCATAAGTCAGCAGTGGCGCATCATCGCTCGGCTTCGCCGCGCGTATCTCCGGTTTGGCCAGCCATACCAGTTCCTGGCTGACCACTGCCAGGGTGCCGGTGAAGCAGACGATCAGCACGAAGAACCAGATGGGCAGGGCCAGCCAACTGTGAACCAGGAACCAGAGTTTCGAGCGTGACTTCTTGGACATAGGGGCCGGTGCCTTGTGGTTTGGGTGGCTTGCGCGTCGATCCCTCGCGGTATGAGGAAATTCCCGCCGGTACCCTTATGACGCGCGAGCGTCGGCAAACCGGAAAACCGCTGGTCGTGTGCAGCACCTTCAGGGCCGCCCGCGCCAGCCTTGGCCGGTGGCCGTGCGCAGTTAATTTTCCCGATGCTCCATCCGTTTCGTAGGGATAGCCGAGTTGTTACTCGAAACCAATGTGCACGGATGAAACCAGATGAATGTTGAGAAGTCCCTGAAGCTCGCCCGCCGTTTCATTGAGCTGCCGGTGGAAAAGCGGCGGCTGTTTCTCGAAACCCTGGCCAGCGAGGGTATCGACTTTTCACAATTCCCGATCCCTGCAGACGTCGCCGTCGACGATCGCCATGCACTGTCCTATGCCCAGCAACGCATGTGGTTTCTGTGGCAGCTGGACCCCCACGGTGCCGCCTACAACCTGCCCAGTGCGGTAGTGCTGAAAGGGGCGCTGGACACCTCGGCGGTGCAGCGCTCGTTCGAGCAGGTACTGCAGCGTCACCAGGCCCTGCGCACCGTGTTCCAGGCTCAGGGCGACGACGTGGTGCAAGTGGTGCAGCCCGCGGCCATCGTCATAGACGAACACGACCTCCAGGCGCTGGCCGGCGAGGCCCGTGACGCCGCTGTGGCGCAGGCCGTGCGGGACGAAGCCGGTATGCCTTTCGACCTCCAGCACGGCCCGCTGTTTCGTGTGCGCTTGCTGAAGCTGGCGGCCCAGGAGCACGTGCTGCTGTTGACCCTGCACCATATCGTCGCCGATGGCTGGTCGATGAACGTCCTCATCCAGGAATTCGTCCACGGCTACGATGCCCTGGTTTGCGGGCAAGCGCCGGAGCTGCCTGAGTTGCCCATTCAGTACAGTGATTACGCGCTGTGGCAGCGGCGCTGGCTGGAGGCTGGGGAGCAAGCGCGACAGCTGGCCTACTGGCGGGCCAAGCTGGGCGACCAGCATCCGGTATTGCAGTTGCCTGCCGACTACCCCCGCCCGCTGCATGCCAGCCGCCAGGGGCAGCGCCTGGCCATCGCGGTGCCACAGGGCCTCAGCGAGCGACTGTCGGGCCTGGCGCGTCAGCAAGGGGTTACCTTGTTCAGTGTGCTGTTGGCCGGCTTCAAGCTGCTTTTGCAACATTACAGTGGCCTGCAGGACATCCGTGTCGGGGTGCCGGTCGCCAACCGCAATCGCGAAGAAGTCGAGGGGCTGATCGGCGTTTTCGTCAATACCCAGGTGTTGCGCACCGAGCTCGACCCGCAGATGTCCGTCGCCCAATTGCTGGCCGATATCCGCGAAACCACCCGCGCGGCCCAGAGCCACCAGGATTTGCCGTTCGAGCGTTTGGTCGAAGGCCTGCAAGTCGAGCGCAGCCTCAGCCAGACGCCGTTGTTCCAGGTGTTGCACAACCATCAGGCGAACGTCGCCGACATCGGCGCCTTACGCAGCGAATCAGGCCTTGAGCTGCAAGTACTGGAGCGCCACGAGCGCAGTGTCCAGTTCGAGCTCACCCTCGATACGGTGGAGCGGGACGGCCAAGTGCAGGCCGCATTCACCTATGCGAGCGAGTTGTTTGCCCCGGCCACCATCGAGCGTATGGCGGGCCATTGGCTGAACCTGTTGCAGGCCATGGCCGCTGACCCGCTGGCGGCCATCGGCGACTTGCCGCTGTTGGGGGCCGGCGAGCGGCAGCGGCTATTGCAGGCCAGCCAACCGGCAGCCAGCGAGTTCGCTGTCGACAACGTACTTGCGCTGTTCGCCGCGCAGGTGGCGCAGCAGCCGCAGGCCCCGGCACTGGTGTTCGGCGACCGGCAACTGAGCTATGCCGAACTCGATGCCGATGCCAACCAGCTGGCGCACCAATTGATCGAGTGGGGCGTCGGGCCTGAAGTACTGGTCGGTATTGCCGTCGAACGGTCGGTGGAGATGATCGTTGGCCTGCTGGCGATCCTCAAGGCCGGTGGTGCCTATGTGCCGTTCGACCCGGAGTACCCGCAAGAGCGCCTGGCCTACATGCTGGCCGACAGCGGTGTGCAGCTGCTGCTGACCCAGCAGGCGCTGCTGCCACGCCTGCCGCAGGACACACCTGTGCGTTACCTGGTGCTCGACCAGGCTGCAGAGGCGCTGGCGCGCTTCAGCACAGCGGCTCCGCCTGCGCGGGTGAATGCCGATAACCTGGCCTATGCCATCTATACCTCGGGCTCTACCGGGCGTTCGAAGGGTGTCACCATCAGCCATGGCGCCCTGGCCAACTACGTCCAGGCGGCACTGCAGCGCCTTGCGCTGGGCCAGGCTGCGAGCATGGCGGTGGTCTCCACGCTGGCGGCCGACCTTGGCCATACCACCCTGTTCGGCGCACTGTGCAGCGGCAGCTGCCTGCATGTGATTGCCCTGGACATCAGCCTGGACGCCGAGCGTTTCGCCGCCTACATGCACGCACACGCGGTGGACGTGCTGAAAATTGTCCCTTCCCATCTGCAGGCATTGCTCGATGGCCCGCACCCGGCCCGGGCACTGCCGCAGCGTGCGCTGGTGCTGGGCGGCGAGGCTTGCCCCGCCGGGCTGATGGCCCAACTGGCGCAGCTGGCCCCGCACTGCACGCTGTTCAACCATTACGGCCCGACCGAAACCACCGTAGGCGCGCTCGCCGATGCGGTCGAGGCGCCATCGGCGACGGGGCGTGTGCCGCTTGGGCGGCCGTTGGCCAACATGCAGGCTTATGTGCTGGACGCTTCGCTGCAACCGCTGAGCACCGGTTGCCAGGGCGAGCTGTATCTTGCCGGTGCAGGGGTGGCGCGAGGCTATCACCGCCGCGCGGCGATGACCGCTGAACGCTTCGTGCCCAACCCGTTCGGGGCCGCCGGTAGCCGCGTGTACCGAACCGGCGATCTGGCGCGGCAGTTGGCGAACGGCCAGGTCGATTACCTGGGGCGGGTCGACCATCAGGTGAAGATTCGCGGTTACCGCATCGAACTGGGGGAAATCACCGACACCCTCAAGCGCCAGCCCCGTGTGCACGACGCCGTGGCCGTTATCCACGGCACTGGCAGCGCGGCCCGTATCGTCGCCTACGTGGTGCCCGACAGCCAGGCCGACGCCTCGCAGGTGCTTGCCGACGCACAAGCGGCGCTGGCCAGACAGTTGCCAGACTACATGCTGCCGAGCCGCTTCATGGCAGTGCCCAGCATGCCACTGACACTCAATGGCAAGCTCGATTTGCGTGCCTTGCCGGTGCCTGACGAAGGCCCGGCACAGGCCTACCGTGCCCCGCAGACCACCTTGCAACAGCAGCTGGCGCTGATCTGGCAGGACGTGCTGAACGTCGCCCAGGTCGGGCTTGATGACAACTTCTTCGCCCTGGGTGGGCATTCCCTGCTGGCGACGCAGATCATCGCCCGGGTCCGGCGCATCCTGGGGCGTGACGTACCGTTGCGCAGCCTTTTCGAAAGCAACTCGCTACAGGGCTTTGCCGAACAGGTACTGGGCGCTGGCGCGCAGCACGTCGAGCCGATCGCAGCGGTGCCGCGTGACCAGCCCCTGGTCGCGTCGCATGCCCAGCAGCGGCAATGGCTGTTCTGGCAGATGCAGCCGCACAGCACCGCCTACCACACACCTATGGTCGTGCGCCTGCGTGGCGAACTGGATCGCGCCGCATTGACCCAGGCCTTCGCGATCCTCTGCGAACGCCATGAAGCCTTCCGCACGACGTTCGTCGAGCGCGATGGCGTGTTGCTGCAGCGCATCCAGCCTGCGGGTGAACTACCGCTGGCCTGGGACCATCTGCCGGCAACGGCCGAGCTGGCACACATACAGGCTCAGGTACTGGCCGAGACCCAGCGGCTGTTCGACCTCGGCACCGGCCCGTTGTGGCGCGCCAGGGTGCTGCAGTTGGGCGAGCAGGACCAGCTGCTGGTGGTCACCTTGCACCACATCATTTCCGATGGGGGGTCGATGAGCGTGATGGTGCGTGAGTTCGTTGCCCTGTACCAGGCCTTGCACCGGGGCGAAGCGCCGGCATTGGCCAAGCTGCCGATCCAGTACGCCGATTACGCCGCCTGGCACAAGCACTGGCTTGAGCAGGGCGAGCTCCAGCGCCAACTGGACTACTGGCGCGGGCAGCTGGGAAGCGAGCAGCCTATTCTGGAGCTGCCAATCGACCACCCGCGCAGCGCGCTGAAAGACCACCGCCTGGGGCGGGTCGCGTTCGCCCTGGACAGCGAACTGGCGCAGCGCTTGCGGCAGTTGGCGCGTGAGCATGAGCTGACCCTGTTCCAGCTGTTCCTCGGGGCTTTTGCCCTGTTGTTGCAACGCTACTGCGAACAGCCCGATGTACGCATCGGCATACCGGTGAGCAACCGTAGCCGGCAAGAGCTGGAAAACGTCCTGGGCTTTTTCGTCAATACCTTGGTCATGCGCGTCGAAGTCGACCCGGCCATGAGCGGCGCGGCGCTGCTCAGCCAGGTCAAGGCCACGGCGCTGGCCGGCCAGGCGCATCAGGACCTGCCGTTCGACCGCCTGGTCGAAGCCTTGAACCCGCAACGCTCGCTGGACCGCAACCCGCTGTTCCAGGTGATGTACAACCACCTCAGCATTGCCGGCCAGCAGGTTGGCAGCTCCAGCCTGGCAGGTTTGCATGCCGAGGAAATGACCCTGCAGGGTGGCACCGCGCAATTCGACCTGACCCTGGAAACGCTGGAGACCGACGCGGCGATCAACGTGTCGTTCCTCTACGCTGCCGAGCTGTTCGAAGCCGCTACCCTGCAACGCATGGCTGAGCACTGGTGCAACTTGCTGCGCGGCCTTGCCGCCGACCCAGCCCAGGCTGTCGGCGAGCTGCCGTTGTTGGCGCCCCAGGAGCAGGCGGCCCTGTTGCAGGGCTGGCAACAGGCGGGGCTCGCGGCCGCGCCGGCGGCGGTCCACCAGCTGATTGCCGAACAGGCCCAGCGCCAACCGCAAGCGGTAGCGTTGCTGGTCGGCGACCAGCAATTGAGCTACGGCCAGCTCGAGGCTCGGGCCAACCAGCTGGCACACCGCCTGCGGGCGCTGGGTGTCGGCCCCGACGTGCTGGTGGGCATCGCCCTGGAGCGTTCGCTCGACATGGTTGTCGGTTTGCTGGGCATTCTCAAGGCCGGGGGCGCGTTCCTGCCGCTGGACCCTCAGTACCCGGCAGAGCGCCTGGCCTACATGATGCAGGACAGCGGCATCGACCTGTTGCTCAGTCACAGCCGGGTGCTGCCGGGCCTGGACGTGCAGGCCGGCATTCGTACGCTGCTGCTCGACCAACGGGTTGAGCAGCCGGGCGCCGACCATGCGCCCACCGTGGCATTGAGCCCGCAAAACCTGGCCTACGTGATCTACACCTCGGGTTCTACCGGCCAGCCCAAAGGCGTTGCGGTCGCACACGGGCCGCTGGCCATGCACTGCCTGGCCACTGGCCAATGGTACGAAATGACCCCGGCGGACCGTGAGCTGCATTTCCTGTCGTTTGCTTTTGACGGTGCCCATGAACGCTGGCTGACTTCGCTGGTCATGGGGGGCAGCCTGCTGCTGCGCGACGATGAGCTGTGGAGCCCCGAGCGCACCTACGAGGAGATACGCCGGCATGGGGTGACCATGGCCGGATTCCCGCCGGCCTACCTGCAACAGCTGGCCGAGCATGCGGCGCATGCCGGTAACCCTCCACCGGTTCGTCTTTACAGCTTTGGCGGCGATGCCATGCCGCGGGCGACTTACGAGCGGGTGCAGCAAAGCCTGCAACCCCAGGTGATGATCAATGGGTATGGCCCCACCGAGACCGTGGTCACGCCGATGGTCTGGCGTACCCGCGCCGGGGATCATTGCGACAGCGCCTATGCCCCGATCGGCCAGCCTGTCGGCGAGCGCAGTGCGTGTGTGCTGGACGCCGCCCTGGGCCTGCTGCCAGCAGGCGTGGCCGGGCAGCTGTACCTGGGCGGTGCCGGCCTGGCCCGCGGCTACCTGGGGCGCCCGGGGCTGACGGCAGAGCGCTTCGTGCCCGACCCGTTTGGCACCGAGGGTGCGCGCCTGTACCGCACCGGTGACCAGGTTCGCCTGCGCGCCGACGGGCAGTTCGATTACCTGGGGCGGATCGATAACCAGGTAAAAATCCGTGGCTTCCGCGTCGAGCTGGGCGAAATCGAGGCGTGCCTGCTGGCCTGCGCCGAGGTGCGCGAGGCCGTGGTGGTAGCCGTCGATGGCCCAAGCGGCAAGCAGCTGGCGGCTTATCTGGTGCTGGCCGATAGCATTGCCGCACACGGGCCGGCCGAGCAGCGCGAGCAGCTGAAGGCGGCACTGCGCCAGAGCCTGCCGGACTACATGCTGCCGACCCACTGGCTGGTGCTGGAGCAACTGCCGTTGCTACCCAATGGCAAGCTCGACCGCAAAGCACTGCCGGCACCCGACTTCAGCGCCCTGCAGCAGGCCTACGTGGCGCCACGCAATGCCTTGGAGCAGCGTCTTGCCGCGTTGTGGCAGCGCGTGCTGAAGCTCCCGCAGGTGGGCGTGAGTGACAACTTCTTCGAGCTCGGGGGGGACTCGATCATCTCGATCCAGCTGGTCAGTCGGGCGCGGCAGGACGGCCTACTGTTCAGTGCCCGTGATCTGTTCGAGCATCAGACCGTGGCCGCACTGGCCAGCGTTGCCCAGGTCGGCGCATGCGAGGTGCAAGCCGACCAGGGGCCGCTCAGTGGTGAGCAACTGCTGCTACCGGTGCACCAGCTGTTCTTTGCCCAGGAGATCCCGGCACGTCACCACTGGAACCAGTCGATCCTGCTTGAACCACGGCAGCCTTTGAACGCTGCTGACCTGGAGCAGGCCCTGCACGCCCTGGTCGAGCACCATGATGCCTTGCGCCTGAGCTTTGCGCCCGCCGATGACGGCTGGAAGGCGCGCTACCGCAGCCCTGCACAGTGCGCCCAGGCGGCACTGCTGTGGCAGGCCGCGGCGGATGATGAAGGTGGGTTGCACACTTTGCTCGAGCAAGCGCAGCGCAGCCTTGACCTGGAAAACGGGCCATTGCTGCGTGCCTTGCTGGCAACGCTGGCGGACGGCAGCCAGCGCTTGCTGTTGGTCGTTCATCACCTGGTGGTGGATGGGGTGTCATGGCGCATCCTGCTGGAGGACCTGCAACAGGCCTACGCTGCCGTGCTTGCGGGTAACCAGCCGAACCTGCCCGCCAAGAGCCATTCCATGCAGGCATGGGCCAAGCGCTTGCGGGGGCATGCAGCGCACATGCAGGGCCAGCTTGGCTACTGGTGCGAGCAGTTGCAGGGGCGCGCCGCACTGCCACGTCGGCAGGTCAGCGACCTGGCCGCAGCCAATCAGCAGTGCCACGCCCACACGGTTTACAGCCGCCTGGACCGCGCATGGACCGAGCGGCTGCTGCGCGAGGCGCCGGCCGCCTACCGCACACGGGTCAACGACCTGCTGCTGGCAGCCTTGGTGCGGGTGATTGCAGGCTGGACCGGGCGCGACGAAGTGTCGGTGCTGCTGGAAGGTCATGGCCGTGAAGCGCTGTTCGACGACCTGGACCTCAGCCGCACGCTCGGCTGGTTCACCACGGTGTTCCCGCTGAAGCTGGCGGTGCCCAGTGAGCTTTCCCACACCTTGAAGCAGGTCAAGCAGCACCTGCACAGCATTCCCGACAACGGCATCGGTTTCGGTGTGCTGGGCCAATGGGGCAGCGCCGAGGCGCGCCAGCAATTGGGCCATGTACCGCTGCCGGAAATCACCTTCAACTACCTGGGCCAGTTCGATGGCAGCTTCGATCAGGCCCAAGCGCTGTTCGTGCCGGCCAAGGAAGACAAGGGCGCCGATCACGACGCGCAGGCGCCGCTGGGCAACCTGTTGAGCCTCAATGGCCAAGTGTACGGCGGTGAGCTGAGCCTGGGCTGGACGTTCAGTCGCGAGCTGTTCGATAGCGCCACCCTTGAGCGCCTGGCCGCAGATTACACCCGCGAATTGCAGGCGTTGATCGAGCACTGCTGCACACCGGGGGTGTGCGGTGTGACGCCGTCCGACTTCCCGCTGGCGCGCCTGTCGCAGACCCAGCTGGACCAACTGCCAGTGCCCGCGGCCGAGATCGCCGACCTCTATCCGCTGGCGCCGATGCAGCAGGGCATGCTGTTCCACGCCTTGTACGAGCAGCAGGCGGGGGATTACGTGAACCAGATGCGCGTCGATGTCGACGGCCTGGATGTCGAGCGTTTCCGCCGTGCCTGGGAGGCTGTACTGCAGCGCCACGATATCTTGCGCACGCAGTTCCACTGGGAACACGAGCAGGCCCTGCAGGTGGTACGCAAACACGTTGAACTGCCGTTCGTGGTGCACGACTGGCAGGGGCGCGAAGGCCTTGAGGCTGCCCTCGAGCAACTGGCGCTCGACCAGCGCCAGCAGGGCTTCGACCTCAGCCAGGCGCCGTTGCTGCGCCTGGCGCTGGTGCGCACTGGTCCGGCCCGGCAGCACTTGCTCTATACCAGCCATCACATCCTCATGGATGGCTGGAGCAACTCCCAGCTGTTGGGCGAAGTGCTGCACCAGTACGCCCTGCTGGGTGACGGGCAGCCCTCGGCATTGCCACCGGTCACCAGCCGCTACAGCGATTACATCGGCTGGCTGGGCCGGCAGGACGCCGCTGCCGGTGAAGCGTTCTGGAAAGACTGCCTGCGCGACCTGCAAGGGCCCACCCGCCTGGCGCAGGCCATTGCCTACGAGGCCCAGGCCGAAGCCGGGCAGGGCTACGCCGAGCATGTGCAGGTGATCGATGCCGCCACCACCGGGCAGCTGGTGGCACTGGCGCGCCAACACAAGGTCACCCTCAACACCTTGCTGCAGGGGGCCTGGCTGTTGCTGCTTCAACGCTATACCGGGCAGGACAGTGTCACGTTCGGGGCCACGGTTGCCGGGCGCCCGGCGGCGCTCAAGGGCATCGAGCAGCAGGTGGGCCTGTTCATCAACACCTTGCCGGTCACTGCCAGCCCGGCCCCGCAGCTGCCGTTCGCGCAATTCCTGCAGCAGTTGCAGGCCCAGAACGTGGCCATGCGCGAGTTCGAACACACCCCGCTGTTCGACATCCAGCGCTGGAGCGGGCAGGGCGGCGAGGCCCTGTTCGACAACATCCTGGTCTTCGAGAACTACCCCGTTTCCGAGGCGCTGCAGCAGGGTGCCCCGGCAGGCTTGAGCTTCGGCGAGGTCTACAGCCGCGAACAGACGCATTACCCGCTGACCTTGTCGATCAGCCAAGGGCAGACCTTGCAGTTGCACTACAGCCATGCGCTGGAGCATCTGCAGCGCCCGGCGCTGGCTGCGCTGGCGGACAACTTCCAGCATGTGCTGCAACAGTGCCTGAGCTTGCCGCTGGACAGCTGCCTGGGCACGTTCTGCCTGGTAGCCCCTGCCACCCGCGAAGGGCTGTTGCAGCACGTCAACCAGACGGCTGCCGATTACCCGCTGCAGCAAAGTTATGCCGGGCTGTTCGAAGCGCAGGTGGCCCGTACCCCACAGGCGGTCGTTGCGCGCTGCGGCGACCGGCAGTACAGCTACAGCGAGCTCAACCGCCGTGCCAACCGTGTGGCCCATGGGCTGATTGCGCTGGGGGTCGGGCCTGACCAGCCAGTGGCATTGCTGGCGCAGCGCAGCCTTGAGCTGCTGGGCATGATGGTGGGCACCTTCAAGGCCGCCGCCGGCTACCTGCCACTGGACCCTGGCCTGCCACAACAACGCCTGAGCCATATCGTCGCCTTGAGCCGCACCCCGGTGTTGCTCTGCACCGAGGCGTGCCAGGCGCAGGCCGAGGCCTTGCTGGACGCACTGGACGAAGCACGGCGGCCGCAGCTGCTGGTGCTGGAAACCCTCGACCGGCCTGGCAGCGCCGAGCACGATCCGCAGCGCTACAGTGGCCCGCAGCACCTGGCGTACGTGATCTACACCTCGGGCTCGACTGGGCAGCCCAAAGGGGTGATGGTCGAGCAGGCGGGCATGCTCAACAACCAACTGAGCAAGGTGCCTTACCTGGGCTTGGGGCCGGACGACGTGATCGCCCAGACCGCGTCGCAGAGCTTCGACATTTCGGTGTGGCAGTTCCTTGCAGCACCACTGTTTGGCGGCTGTGTGCAGATTGTGCCAAACGAACTGGCCCATGATCCCGAAGCCTTGCTGCAGCAGGTGCGCGAGCAGCGCATCAGTGTGCTCGAGAGTGTGCCGTCGTTGATCCAGGGTATGTTCCAGGCCCCGGCCATTGCCGTGCCGTCGCTGCGCTGGATGCTGCCCACTGGCGAAGCGCTGGCGCCGGAGCTCGCTCGTCAATGGTTGCAGCGCTATCCCGATGTCGGGCTGGTCAATGCCTATGGGCCGGCCGAATGTTCCGATGACGTGGCGTTCTTCCGCGTCGACCTGGCGAGCACGCAAGGCGTGTACCTGCCCATTGGCAGCCCGACCGACAACAACCGCCTGTATGTGCTGGACGCCGCGCTGGAGCTGGCGCCGCTGGGCGTCACCGGAGAGCTGTGCGTGGCAGGAACCGGCGTGGGCCGTGGCTATGTCGGCGACCCACTGCGTACTGCCCAGGCCTTTATTCCGCACCCTTGCGGGGCGCCCGGCGAGCGCCTGTACCGCACTGGCGACTTGGCCCGGCGCCGTGCCGACGGCGTGCTGGAATACGTCGGCCGGGTCGATCACCAGGTCAAGATCCGCGGCTTCCGGATCGAGCTGGGCGAGATCGAAGCCGCGTTGCTCGACAGCGATCAGGTACGCGAGGCGGTGGTGATGGCCCAGCCCGGCGCCAACGGGCCGCAGTTGGTGGCCTATTGCGTGGCGGATGACGCTGTGGCTGCCGACGCGCTCAAGCAACAGCTCAAAGCCAGCCTGAAAGCCCGTCTGCCCGACTACATGGTACCTGTGCACTGGGTGCTGATGGCGCGTCTGCCGCTGACGCCGAACGGCAAGGTAGACCGCAAGGCGCTGCCGCTGCCGGACATGAGTCAGGCACGCCAGGCCTATGTTGCCCCGCGCAGTGAACTGGAGCAGCAGCTGGCCGCGATCTGGCAGGACGTGCTCAAGCTTGAGCAGGTGGGGCTGGACGACAACTTCTTCGAACTGGGTGGCGATTCGATCGTTTCCATCCAGGTGGTCGGGCGCGCCCGCCAGGCCGGCATCGCCTTCAGCCCCAAAGATGTTTTCGAGCAGCAGACGGTGCAGGGCCTGGCGCGTGTCGCTCGGCGGGGTGCCGCTCAGCAGCAGATCGACCAGGGCCCGGTCAGCGGTGAGCTGCACCTGCTGCCGGCCCAGGCCGAATTCTTCGCGCTGGCTATTCCCGAGCGCCATCACTGGAACCAGTCGGTGCTGCTGGACACCCTGCAGCCGCTGGATGCCGACCGGCTGGAACACGCCCTGCACCAGTTGGTGGTGCACCATGACGGCTTGCGCCTGAAGTTCGACGAAAGCGAACAGGGCTGGCGCGCCAGCTTCGGCGAAGCGCACGTGCGCCACGCGCTGTTGTGGCAGCGTGACTGTGCCGATGCGCAAGCGCTGGAGGCACTGTGCGACCAGGCCCAGGCCAGCCTGTGCCTGGGCAGCGGCGACCTGGTGCGTGCGGTGCTGGTAACGCAACCGGGCGAGTGCCAGCGCTTGTTGCTGGTGATCCATCACCTGTTGGTCGACGGGGTGTCCTGGCGAATCCTGCTGGAAGACTTGCAGCGTGCTTATCGTCAATGCGTGGCGGGCCAAACGGTGGTGCTGCCGGTCAAGACCAGTTCGCTCAGGGACTGGGCCGGGCAGTTGCAAGCCTATGCTGGCAGCGCAGGGCTTGGCAGCGAGCTGGCGTACTGGCAGGCGCAGTCGCAGCACGACCACGCCGAGCTGCCCTGCGACCACCCGGGTGCTGGGCAACAACGCCGACGTGCGCGCACGGTCAGCACGCAACTTGACCGCGAAGTGACCCGGCAGCTTCTGCAAGAGGCTCCGGCCACCTATCGTACTCAGGTCAACGACTTGCTGCTGACTGCGCTGGCGCGCGTGGTGGGTCGCTGGAGCGGCCAGGCCGCGACGCTGATTCAGCTGGAAGGGCATGGCCGCGAAGAACTGTCCGCCGACCTTGACCTCAGCCGAACCGTCGGCTGGTTCACCAGCCTGTACCCGGTGTGCCTGCGCGTCGAGGGCGAGCTGGGCGCGTCGATCAAGCAGGTCAAGGAGCAGTTGCGCGCCATCCCCAACAAAGGCCTGGGTTACGGTGTGCTGCGTTACCTTGGCAGTGACGAGCAGCGTCAGGCCCTGCAAGGCCTGGCAACACCACGCATCACCTTCAACTACCTTGGGCAGTTCGACGCCAGCTTCGATGGCGCCGGTGATGCCTTGCTGCAACCTTCCCGGCTGGGCGTCGGCGCCGAACAGAGCGCTGACGCGCCGCTGGAAAACTGGCTCAGCCTCAATGGCCAGGTCTATGGCGGCGAGCTGCGCATGGGCTGGACGTTCAGCCTCGACCTGTTCGACGAACAGACCGTGCAACGCCTGGCGGACGATTACGGGCGCGAGCTGCGCAGCCTGGTCGAGCATTGCCTGCAGGCCAACGAGGCCGGTGAACAGGGCATGACACCTTCGGACTTCCCGCTGGCGGGCCTGAGCCAGGCCCAGCTCGATGCGTTGCCGGTACCGGCGGCGCAAGTCGAAGACATCTACGCGCTGTCGCCGATGCAGCAAGGCATGCTGTTCCACTCGCTGTACGAGCAGGGCAGCGGTGACTACATCAACCAGATGCGTGCCGATGTGCAGGGGCTGGATGCCGAACGGCTGCGGGCCGCCTGGCAGGCAGTCTACGACCGCCACGAGGTGCTGCGCGCCAGTGTGCTGTGGCAGGGCCAGCAGCAACCGTTGCAGGTCATTCACAAGCACCTGGCCGTGGCGCTGGTGTACCAGGATTGGCGCGAGCGGCGGGAGCTGCCCACCGCGCTCGACCAGTTGGCCAACGCCGAACGCCTGCGCGGGTTCGACCTGGGCAAGGCGCCGCTGCAGCGCATCCAGGTCATCCGCATTGGCGACGATCGCTACCACCTGATCGATACCAACCACCACATCCTCATGGACGGTTGGAGCTATTCGCAGCTGCTGGGGGAGGTACTCGAACAATACGGCGCCCAGGCCCGCGGCGAGCCTCGCCCAGCGGCGCCGGCAGGGCGCTACCGCGATTACATCGGCTGGTTGCAGCGCCAGGATGCGCAGGCCAGCGAGCAGTTCTGGAAAGCCCGCCTGGCGGACCTGGAACAGCCCACACTGCTTAGCCGCAGCCTGGCGACCGGCGAGCCATTGGCCGAAGCCGGCATGGCCGGGCAGGGGCAGGTTGTCCTGCTGCGTGATCGCCAGCAAACCCGCCAGCTCAGCGATTTCGCCCGGCAGCACAAGGTCACGCTCAACACCTTGATGCAAGGGGCCTGGTTGTTGCTGTTGCAGCGTTATACCGGGCAGGCGGCGGTCGCATTCGGTGTCACCGTAGCGGGCCGTCCTGCCGAGCTGCGCGGCGTCGAAGCGCACATCGGGCTGTTCATCAACACCTTGCCGGTGGTTGCCAGCCCGCGCCCGGAACAACCCGTGGTGCAATGGCTGCAAGCGTTGCAAAGCCTCAACCTGCAATTGCGTGAACACGAACACACGCCGTTGTTCGAGATCCAGCGCTGGGCCGGTCACGGCGGCGAGGGGCTGTTCGACAGCATCATGGTGTTCGAGAACTACCCGGTCTCGGAGATCCTCCAGCAAACGGCACCCGAGGGGCTCCGTTTCGATGCGGTGCACAACCATGAGCAGGCCAACTACCCATTGACCCTGGCGGTCAACCAGGGCGAGACGCTGTCGGTGACCTTCGGCTACGACCGTGGCTGCTTCGCTGCCGTGCAGGTCGAGCAACTGGCTGGGCACCTGCGACAGTTGCTGGAGCAGATTGTCGAGGCCTCGGCGCACCAGGCGCTGGGCAGCCTGACGCTGCTCGATGCGCAACAGCAGCAGGCCACCTTCGCCCAGTGGAACCCGGCCCCCGCCGAGCACCCGGCCGATCAGGCCCTGCACAGCCGCATCGAGGCCCAGGTACAGCGCACCCCCGATGCCATCGCCGTCACCTGCGAGGGCC
>NZ_JAPFCG010000036.1:0-22951 GCF_026240995.1 Pseudomonas sp. DCB_BI
TTCCGCATCGAGCTGGGTGAGATCGAAGCCCGCCTGCAGGCCCAGCCGCAGGTGCGCGAGGCCCTGGTGCTGGCCCAGGAAGGCGCGACCGGCCAGCAGCTGGTGGCCTACCTGATCCCCGCTGCCGAGGTAGCGCTGGAGCAGCAGGCCGGGCTGCGTGCGCAGCTGCGCGAACAGTTGAAGGAAGCGCTGCCGGACTACATGGTGCCGGCGCACCTGCTGCTGCTCGACCAATGGCCACTGACAGCCAACGGCAAGCTCGACCGCAAGGCCTTGCCCAAAGCCGATGCCAGCCTGTTGCAGCAAGGTTATCGCGCCCCAGGCAGCGAGCTTGAACAGCAGCTGGCAGCCATCTGGCAGGACGTGCTCAAGCTTGAGCAAGTGGGCCTGGACGACCACTTCTTCGAACTGGGCGGCCATTCATTGCTGGCCGTGAGCGTGGTTTCGCGGGTGCAACTGGAACTCGGCCTGAGCCTGACCCCGCAACTGATTTTCCAGCACCCAACCCTGGCGAGCTTCGCCGAACAGCTGGCCCAGGCATCTGCGCCGGCGGACACACAAACACTCAGCAAGCTGTCGGCTCTGCTGGACGAAATGGAGGAGGTGTGATGGACACCGCAGTCGCCACGAAAATTGCCCAGCGCTTCATCAATCTGCCGCTGGAAAAGCGTCGCCAATACTTGCAGAAAATGCTTGAAGAGGGCGTGTCCCCGGCCAACCTGCCCATTCCGCTGGTGCGCGACGACACCACCGTGGTGCCGTTGTCGTTTGCCCAGGAGCGCCAATGGTTCCTGTGGCAGATGGAGCCTCAGGGCACTGCCTACAACATCGGGGTCAGCCTGCGCCTGCATGGCCCGCTGAACCTGCAGGCCTTGCAAGGCAGTTTCGATGCGCTGCTGGCGCGGCACGAGAGCTTGCGCACCACGTTCACCCATGACAGCCGCGACGGTGGCCCGCGCCAGCGAATCGCCCCACAGCTGACGGTAGCGATCGAATGCAGTGAGCGCGGTGTGGGCGATGAGCAGGCGCAGGTTCAAGCCTTCGTCGAAGCCCACCGGGAGCAGCCGTTCGACCTGCAACACGGCCCCGTGTTGCGCGTGGCGTTGCTGCGCCTGGCGGCCGAGGACCATGTGCTCAGCCTGGTGGTGCACCACATCGCCGCTGACGGCTGGTCGCTGAAGGTCATGGTCGATGAACTGCTGCAGGGTTACAGTGCCTGCTGCCAAGGGCATGCCGTGGCTGTTCGGCCGCTGCCCATCCAGTACGCCGACTATGCCATCTGGCAACGGCGCTGGATGGAGGCCGGTGAGCGCGAGCGGCAGCTGGCCTATTGGCAAGCGCAGTTGGGTGGCCAGCAGCCGGTGCTGGAACTGCCCACCGATCGGCCCCGCCCGGGGCTGATGAGCTACCGCGGCGCACGGCATGACTTCAGCTTGCCGGCCGAACTGTGCCAACGCCTGCAAGACCTGGCCCGCCACGAAGGGGTGACCTTGTTCGTGCTGTTGCTGGCCGCGTTCCAGGCCTTGCTGCAGCGCTACAGCGGGCAGCAGGACATTCGCGTGGGGGTGCCCATCGCTAACCGCAACCGGGTAGAAACCGAAGGGTTGATCGGGTTTTTCGTCAACACCCAGGTGCTGCGCGCGCAAATCGAGCCGCAGCAGACCTTCCGCGCGCTGTTGCAGCAAGCCCGCCAGGCCGCCAGCGACGCCCAGGCCCATCAAGAGCTGCCGTTCGAACAACTGGTCGAAGCCTTGCAGCCGGGGCGCAGCCTGAGCCACAGCCCGTTGTTCCAGGTCATGTTCAACCACCAGCGCCAGGGCAATGGCCAGCAGGCCGCCAGCGACACAGCGCTGCGTATCGAGGCTTTGCCTGGCGAAACGCGCACCGCGCCGTTTGACCTCACCCTGGAAACCTTCGAAGCACCAGGGCAGATCGGCGCCTCGTTCAACTACGCCACCGATCTGTTCGATGCCACGACCGTGGCGCGCATGGCCGGGCACTGGCTGCAATTGCTGGACGGCATCGTGGCCGACGCGGGCCAGCGAATCGCTGCGTTGCCACTGCTCAGCGACAGCGAGCTGGACGTGATCGGCCAGGCCTGGAATGACACGGCGGTGCCGGTTGCCGACGCCTGTATCCAGCACCTGATCGAGCAGCGTGCCCATGCCACGCCGCATGCACCGGCCTTGCAGTTCGATGACCAGACGCTGAGCTACCAGCAACTCAACGAACACGCCAACCGCCTGGCCTGGCGCCTGATCGAAGGCGGCGTAGGGCCGGACGTCAAAGTCGGGGTGGCCCTCGAACGCTCGCCACAAATGCTCGTCGCCTTGCTGGCCGTGCTCAAGGCCGGGGGTGCCTATGTACCGCTGGACCCCCACTACCCGGACGAGCGGCTGGCCTACATGATGGAGGACAGCGGCATCAGGCTGCTGCTGACCCAGCCGTCGCTCCAGGCACGCCTGCCGATACCGGCCACGGTCCAGTGCCTGTTGCTGGCGCCCGAACACCCGCTGGGCAGTGGCTGCAACGCGGCAGCCTACGGTGTGCACAACCCGCAGCCGCAGCTGTCGGCCGAGCACCTTGCCTACATGATCTACACCTCGGGCTCCACCGGCAGGCCCAAAGGGGTGATGGTGCCCCACGGCGCGCTGGTCAACTTCATCGCCAGCATGGCCAAGGCGCCGGGGCTGGCTACCGACGACCGCCTGTTGTCGTTGACCACATTCTCGTTCGATATCTTCGGGCTGGAGGTGTACCTGCCGCTGGTGCAGGGCGCCTGCGTGGTCCTGGCCGGTCCGGATACTGCACAGGACCCGCAGCGGGTGCTGGAGCTGGTAGCGCGGCAGGCGGTGACCGTGCTGCAGGCCACCCCTTCGACCTGGCGCATGCTGCTAGACAGCGGCCGCGGCGAGGTGCTGGCCGGCTGCACGAAGCTGTGTGGCGGCGAAGCGCTGAGCGATGACCTGGCCCAGCGGTTGCTGGCCCTGGGCGGGCCGTTGTGGAACCTGTACGGGCCGACCGAAACCACCATCTGGTCGGCGCTGCACCGCTTGCAGCCCGCCAGGCCGCAGGCGTTGCTCGGCAGGCCCTTGGACAATACCCGGCTCTACCTGCTGGGTGAGGACCTGGTGCCGGTACCCGTTGGCGTTGCCGGCGAGCTGCTGATTGGCGGGGCGGGCCTGGCGCGCGGGTATTACCAGCGGCCAGGGCTGACCGCCGAGCGTTTCGTCCCCGACCCGTTCGCCGGGAACGGTGAACGGCTTTACCGCACCGGCGACCTGGCGCGTTACCGGGCCGAGGGTGTGGTGGAATACCTCGGGCGAATCGACCAGCAAGTGAAGATGCGTGGCTACCGCATCGAACTCGGTGAAATCGAGGCACAACTGGCGCGTCATCCGGCCATTCGCGAAGCGGCGGTAGTCGCCCGGCCGGGGCCTGGTGGCCAGCAGCTGGTGGCTTACCTGGTGCCGCAGGACGTGGCCGTGGTCGACGATGCGCAAACGCGGGAGGCACTGGGCGAGGCGCTGAAGCGGCAACTGCGCAGCGCGTTGCCGGAGTACATGGTGCCGACCTGGACGACGTTCGTCGCAACCTTCCCCCACACCCCCAATGGCAAGCTTGACCGCAACCGCCTGCCAGCCCCTGACCTGAGTGTCGCCCGGGTGGCCTACCTGGCACCGCAGAGCGAACTGCAGCAGCAGGTGGCGCAGATCTGGCAGGAGGTGCTGCACGTCGATCAGGTCGGCCTTGCCGACAACTTCTTCGACCTCGGCGGGCATTCGTTGCTGGCCACCCAGGTCACCGTGCGGCTGCGTGAGCAGTTGAAGCTGGAAACAGCGGTCAAGGCGCTGTTCACCACCCACGACCTGCAAGCCTACTGCGCCGAGATCGCTGGCGCTCAGCCGCAAACCCAGGCGGTCAACGATGCCTTGGCTAAATCCTTGGAGGCCCTCAAACGTCTATCAGCCGAAGATCTGGAAAATCTGATCTCTTGACAGGGGAAGGGCGTGCAAAAGTTAATCGAATCGGTAGCAACACTGTCGGCAAAGCAACGCAAAGCGCTGGCAGTGCTGCTCAAGCAGCAAGGTGTCGATCTGTACAGCGTGGCACCTGTTTTTCGACGCGATCCGACCGAGCCGCTTTCGCTGTCCTTCGCCCAGGAGCGGCAGCTGTTTCTTTGGCACCTTGAGCCAGACAGCGCCGCCTATCACCTGCCCAGTGCGCTGAACCTGCGTGGCACACTGGACCTGGCTGCCCTGCAGCAAAGCTTCGATGCGCTGGTGGCGCGCCACGAGTCGCTGCGCACCACCTTCGCCACCGACGGTGAGCGCACCACGCCAGTGATCCATGCCCCCGCGCCGGTGAGCATTGCCAGGCACACCTTGGCCCTGGCGCCCGGCGAGGACCGGGCGGCGCGGCTGCGCACCTGTATCACCGAAGAAATCCGCCAGCCGTTCGACCTGGCCCAGGGCCCGCTCCTGAGAGCCAGCCTGCTGTGCCTGGGGCCGGACGATCATGTGTTGCTGATCACCCAGCACCACATTGTCTCGGATGGCTGGTCGCTGGCGCTGATGGTGCAGGAGCTGGTGCACCTGTATCGCGCGTACAGCAGCGGCCAGCCTGCCAGCCTGCCGGCGTTGCCGATCCAGTACGCCGACTATGCCGCCTGGCAGCGTCAATGGATGGATGGCGGTGAACGGCAGCGCCAGCTAGCCTACTGGACCGCCCAGCTGGGCGGTGAGCAGCCTGTGCTGGCGCTGCCTGCTGATCGCCCGCGGCCGTTGCACAGCAGCTATCGTGGCGCCCGCATCGACCTGCCGCTGAGCCCGGTACTGGCCGAAGGCCTGCGGCAACTGGCACGGCGCGAAGGGGTGACCCTGTTCATGCTGTTGCTGGCGACCTTCCAGTGCCTGTTGCACCGCTATACCGGGCAGTCGGACATCCGCGTCGGCGTGCCGGTCGCCAACCGCACCCGCAAGGAAACCGAAGGCCTGATTGGCTTCTTCGTCAATACTCAGGTGCACAAGGCTGAAATCGATACGCACCAACCGTTCGTGCGCCTGTTGCAGCAGGTCAAGGCCACTGCGCTGGAGGCCCAGGCGCACCAGGACTTGCCCTTCGAGCAGTTGGTGGATGCCCTGCAGGTCGAACGCAGCCTGAACCGCAGCCCGTTGTTCCAGGTCATGTTCAACCATCGCAGCGCCGAGCGCCGGCTGCCAGGGGCCACACAGCTGCCAGGCTTGAGCGTGGAAGGGCTGGAATGGGAAGAAGTGAACGCCCAGTTCGACCTGACCCTGGACACGGTCGAGACCGCGGATGGCCTGTGGGCATCGCTGACCTACGCCACCGACCTGTTCGACGCGCCAAGCGTCGAGCGCATGGGGCAGCATTGGCAGCACCTGTTGCACAGTGTGGTAGCCCAGCCGCAACAGCCGGTGGGCGAGTTGCCGATGCTGAGCCCGCAGCAGACGCAAGCGGTGCTGCACGACCTTAACGACACCGCCACCGACTACCCCGGCGATTGGCGCGTGCATCAGCTGTTCGAGGCGCAGGCGCGTCGCCAGCCGGACGCCACGGCACTGCTGTTCGGCGACCAGCGCATGAGCTACCGGGCATTGAGTGAGCTGTCCAGCCAGTGGGCGCACAAGCTGATCGAGCAGGGTGTCGGCCCGGAAAGCCTGGTGGGTATCGCCGCCGAGCGTTCGCTGGAAATGGTCGTTGGCCTGCTGGCGATCCTCAAGGCTGGCGCCGCCTATGTACCGCTGGACCCGGACTACCCGGCCGAGCGGCTGGCCTACATGTTCGAAGACAGCGGCATCGAGCTGCTGCTGACCCAGGCGCACTTGCGCGAGCAGCTGCCGGCGTTTGCCGGGCAGGTGCTGCTGCTGGACCAGCCCGGCGAGCTGGGCGGTTATGCGCGGCAAGTGCCGGCGTGCCGGCTGCACCCCGAGAACCTGGCCTACGTCATCTACACCTCCGGCTCGACCGGGCGGCCGAAGGGTGCCGGCAACCGCCACCTGGCGTTGTACAACCGGCTGGCGTGGATGCAGCAGGCGTATGCGCTGGACAGCGCCGACACGGTATTGCAGAAAACCCCGTTCAGTTTTGACGTGTCGGTGTGGGAGTTCTTCTGGCCGCTGATGACCGGTGCACGGCTGGCCCTGGCGGCGCCGGGGGAGCATCGCGAGCCGGAGCGGCTGATCGACACCATCGAGCGCCACCAGGTCACCACCTTGCACTTCGTGCCGTCGATGCTGCAGGTGTTCGTCCGCGAGCCGGGCCTGCAGCGCTGCCACAGCGTGCGGCAGGTGATCTGCAGCGGCGAGGCGCTGGCGGTGGACACCCAGCAGCAGGTGTTCAGCCACCTGCCCGGTGCCCGCCTGCACAACCTGTACGGGCCGACCGAGGCAGCGATCGACGTCACCCACTGGACCTGTGTCGACGAAGGGCGTGACAGCGTGCCGATCGGCCAGCCGATCGCCAACCTGTACACGCACATCCTTGGCCCGGCGTTCGAAGCCTTGCCCCAGGTGGCCATGGGCGAGCTGATGCTCGGTGGCCAGGGCCTGGCGCGTGGTTACCATCGTCGCCCGTCGCTGACGGCCGAGCGTTTCGTGCCCGACCCGTTCGGCAGCCACGGCCAGCGGCTGTACCGCACCGGGGATTTGGCGCGCTACCGCGACAGCGGGGTGATCGAGTACTGCGGGCGTATCGACCATCAGGTGAAGGTGCGCGGGCTGCGTATCGAACTGGGTGAAATCGAGGCACGGGTGCTGGAGCACCCGCAGGTGCGCGAGGCGGTGGTGCTGGCCCAGGACAGCGGCCATGGCCAGCAGCTGGTGGCCTACGTACTGGCCGAAGAGCAGGACGTGGCGGTGGACGCCGCCGAACTGCGTGACAGCCTTCGCGAACAGCTCAAGGGCAGCCTGCCGGACTACATGGTGCCGACGCACATCCTGCAGGTGCAGGCCTGGCCGGTGACGGCCAACGGCAAGCTCGACCGCAAGGCGTTGCCCAAGCCCGACAACAGCGCCCTGCAGCAGGCCTACAGTGCACCGCAAGGTCCGCTGGAACAGCAGATCGCGGCGATCTGGCAGGACCTGCTCAAGCTGGAGCGGGTCGGCCGCAGCGACAACTTCTTCACCCTCGGTGGCGACTCGATCGTCTCGATCCAGGTGGTCAGCCGCGCCCGCCAGGCGGGCATCCGCTTCACCACCAAGGACCTGTTCCAGCACCAGACGGTACAAGACCTGGCCGCAGTCGCCCAGGTGGGGTGTGCGGCACAGGCCGACCAGCGCCCATTGCAAGGGCCAACCCCGATGCTGGCGGTGCAGCATGCCTTCTTCGACACAGCCATTGCCGAACGCCAGCAGTGGAACCAGTCGGTGCTGTTCCGCCCGCTGCAAGTGCTTGATGCACAGGCACTGGAGCAGGCGCTGCAGGCTCTGGTCACGCACCACGACAGCCTGCGCCTGAGCTTCGTCGAGATTGATGGGCAGTGGCAGGCCAGCTACCTTCCTGCCGGGCCGGTACAGCCACCTTTGCTATGGTGCGCGACACTGGCCGATGCCGGTGAGCTGCAGGCATTGGGCAACGAGGCCCAGCGCAGCCTCAACCTGGCCGATGGGCCGATGCTGCGCGCGGTGCTGGCAACCTTGGCGGACGGCAGTCAGCGCCTGTTACTGGCGATCCACCATCTGGTCGTCGATGGGGTGTCCTGGCGTATTCTGCTGGAGGACTTGCACCGGGCCTACCAACAATGTGCGGCCGGGCAGGCGCCACAGTTGCCCGCCAAGACCAGTGGCTTCAGGGCCTGGGCCGAACAGCTGCAGGCCTACGCCGGCAGCGACACATTGCAGGCCGAACTGGGCTATTGGCAGGCGCAGTTGAGCCATGCCAGCGGCAGCCTGCCGCAGGACAACAGCGCTGGCGCCCTGAGCAACCGGTACGCCCACACGGTCTACAGCCACCTGGACGGGGCGCTGACCCGACAGCTGTTGCAGCAGGCCCCGGCCGCTTACCGCACCCAGGTCAACGACCTGCTGCTGACTGCGCTTGCGCGGGTAATCTGCCGCTGGAGCGGCGAACCCTCGACCCTGATCGAGCTGGAAGGGCACGGGCGCGAAGCGCTGTTCGACAACCTCGACCTGGGCCGCACGGTCGGCTGGTTCACCAGCCTGTTCCCACTGCGGCTGAGCCCGGCGGCAACGCTGGATGGGTCGATCAAGCAGGTCAAGGAACAGCTGCGCGCTATGCCCGAAAAGGGCATTGGCTATGGTGTGCTGCGCTACCTGGCAGACGCTGCCAGCCGTGAGTGCCTGCGTGCCTTGCCGGTGCCGCGCATCACCTTCAACTATCTGGGCCAGTTGGATGGCCACCTGGCGACCGATGAGCAGGCGCTGCTGGTGCCCTGCGCAGACCCCAAAGGCGATGAGCAAAGCCTGGACGCACCATTGGGTAACTGGCTGACGCTCAATGGCCAGGTCTATGCCGGTGAGCTGAGCCTGGGCTGGACCTTCAGCAGCGACATGTTCGAAGTCGCCACCGTACAGCGCCTGGCCGATGAATACAGCCACGAGCTGCGCGCCTTGGTCGAACACTGCTGCCAGCGCGAACACGCCGGCATGACCCCGTCGGACTTTCCGCTGGCCGGCCTGACCCAGGCCCAGCTCGACAGCCTGCCGCTGCCGCCAGCGATGGTCGAGGACATCTTCCCGCTTTCACCCATGCAGCAGGGCATGATGTTCCATACGCTGCTGCAGCAGGGCGGGGATTACATCAACCAGCTGCGGGTCGATGTGACTGGCGTGGATCCCGAGCGCTTCCGTGCTGCCTGGCAAGCGGCAGTCGACTGCCATGACCTGCTGCGTGGCAGCTTCATCTGGGGTGAGCTGGCCAGCCCGTTGCAGATCATTCAGCGCGAGGCGCAATTGCCGTTCGCGGTGCATGACTGGCGTGGCCGTGACGACCTTGCCGATGCGCTGGAGGCGTTCGCTGCTGCAGACTGCGCGGCCGGCTTCGACCTGGGCAAGCCGCCGCTGTTGCGCCTGACCCTGATTCGCCTCGACGCGCAGCGTTATCACCTGATCTACACCAGCCACCACATCCTGATGGACGGCTGGAGCAATACCCGGCTGCTGGGCGAGGTGCTGCAGCGGTACCACGGCAGCGTGCCGGAGCAAGGGCCGGGGCGCTTCCGTGACTACATTGCCTGGTTGCAGCGCCAGGATGGCGCAGCCCGCCAGGCGTTCTGGACCCGCCAGTTGCAAGACCTGGATGCACCCACTTTGCTGGCCAGGGCCACGGACTGGGCAGCCGGTAGTGAAGGGCAGGGGCAGGTCGAGCGGGTACAGCAACTGGATGCCCGGCAGACCGCCCGCCTGGACGCCTTTGCCCGTGAGCGCAGGGTCACCGTCAATACCGTGGTGCAAGCGGCCTGGCTGCTGGTGCTGCAGCGCTATACCGGCCAGGCCTGCGTCGCCTTTGGCGCGACCACGGCTGGGCGGCCGGCCGAACTCAAAGGCATCGAGCAGCAGATCGGCCTGTTCATCAATACCTTGCCGGTCATTGCCAGCCCACGCCCGGAGCAAGCGCTGGGTGACTGGCTGGACACCGTGCAGGCGCTGAACATCGCCCTGCGTGAGTACGATCACACGCCATTGTTCGATATCCAGCGCTGGGCCGGGCAGGGCGGCGAAGCGCTGTTCGACAGCATCCTGGTGTTCGAGAACTACCCGGTGTCCGAAGCGCTGCAGGCCGATACCACCAGCAGCCTGGTGTTTGGTGAGGTGGCGAACCACGAACAGACCAACTACCCGCTGACGCTGGTGGTTAACCTGGGTACGCACCTGTCGCTGCAGTTGAAAGCCGATCGGGCACGGTTCAGTGCCCGGTTGGCCGAGCAACTTGGCGAGCACCTGTTGCAGGTGTTGCAGCAGATGCTTGAGAGCAGCGCCGAAACGGCGTTGGGCGAGTTGCCGATGCTGAGCCCGCAGCAGACGCAAGCGGTGCTGCACGACCTTAACGACACCGCCACCGACTACCCCGGCGATTGGCGCGTGCACCAGCTGTTCGAGGCGCAGGCGCGTCGCCAGCCGGACGCCACGGCACTGCTGTTCGGCGACCAGCGCATGAGCTACCGGGCGTTGAGCGAGCTGTCCAGCCAGTGGGCGCACAAGTTGATCGAACAGGGTGTCGGCCCGGAAAGCCTGGTGGGTATCGCCGCCGAGCGTTCGCTGGAAATGGTCGTTGGCCTGCTGGCGATCCTTAAAACTGGCGCCGCCTATGTACCGCTGGACCCGGACTACCCGGCCGAGCGGCTGGCCTACATGTTCGAAGACAGCGGCATCGAACTGCTGCTGACCCAGGCGCACTTGCGCGAGC
This sequence comes from Pseudomonas sp. DCB_BI, assembly GCF_026240995.1. NCBI lineage: Bacteria > Pseudomonadati > Pseudomonadota > Gammaproteobacteria > Pseudomonadales > Pseudomonadaceae > Pseudomonas > Pseudomonas sp. DCB_BI. Next base: position 10,387 of record NZ_JAPFCG010000036.1, read on the forward strand.
AGCTGCCGGCGTTTGCCGGGCAGGTGCTGCTGCTGGACCAGCCCGGCGAGCTGGGCGGTTACGCGCGGCAGGTGCCGGCGTGCCGGCTGCACCCGGAGAACCTGGCCTACGTCATCTACACCTCCGGCTCGACCGGGCGGCCGAAAGGCGCCGGCAACCGCCACCTGGCGCTGTACAACCGGCTGGCGTGGATGCAGCAGGCGTATGCGCTGGACAGTGCGGACACGGTGTTGCAGAAGACCCCGTTCAGCTTCGACGTGTCGGTGTGGGAATTCTTCTGGCCACTGATGACCGGTGCACGGCTGGCCCTGGCGGCGCCGGGTGAGCATCGCGAGCCGGAGCGGCTGATCGACACCATCGAGCGCCACCAGGTCACCACCTTGCACTTCGTGCCGTCGATGCTGCAGGTGTTCGTCCGCGAGCCGGGCTTGCAGCGCTGCCACAGCGTGCGGCAGGTGATCTGCAGCGGCGAGGCGCTGGCGGTGGACACCCAGCAGCAGGTGTTCAGCCACCTGCCCGGTGCCCGGCTGCACAACCTGTACGGGCCGACCGAGGCAGCGATCGACGTCACCCACTGGACCTGTGTCGACGAGGGGCGTGACAGCGTGCCGATCGGCCAGCCGATCGCCAACCTGTACACGCACATCCTTGGCCCGGCGTTCGAAGCCCTGCCGCAGGTGGCCATGGGCGAGCTGATGCTCGGTGGCCAGGGCCTGGCGCGTGGTTACCATCGTCGCCCGTCGCTGACGGCCGAGCGTTTCGTGCCCGACCCGTTCGGCAGCCACGGCCAGCGGCTGTACCGCACCGGGGATTTGGCGCGCTACCGCGACAGCGGGGTGATCGAGTACTGCGGGCGCATCGACCATCAGGTGAAGGTGCGCGGGCTGCGTATCGAACTGGGTGAAATCGAGGCACGGGTGCTGGAGCACCCGCAGGTGCGCGAGGCGGTGGTGCTGGCCCAGGACAGCGGCCATGGCCAGCAGCTGGTGGCCTACGTACTGGCCGAAGAGCAGGGCATGGCAGTGGACGCCGCCGAACTGCGCGACAGCCTTCGCGAGCAGCTCAAGGGCAGCCTGCCGGACTACATGGTGCCGACGCACATCCTGCAGGTGCAGGCCTGGCCGGTGACGGCCAACGGCAAGCTCGACCGCAAGGCGTTGCCCAAGCCCGACAACAGCGCCCTGCAGCAGGCCTACCGGGCGCCGCAAACCCCGCTCGAGCAGCACGTTGCGGGTATCTGGCAGCAGGTGCTCGGCCTGGAGCGGGTGGGCCTTGGCGACCACTTCTTCGAGCTGGGTGGTCACTCGTTGCTGGCGACCCAGGCGGTATCGCGGATGCGCAAGCTGCCGGGTGTGCAAGTGACGTTGCGTGACCTGTTCGATCACCCGGTGCTGGAGCGCCTGCTGGCAGCGCTCGGCGGCGCTGGCAAGGCTGCGACCGCGCACGGTGTCGAGCTATTGGCCCATGGCGAAAAAGCCACCGCACCGTTGTCGTTGATGCAGCGGCGCTTGTGGGTTGCCGAACAATTGTCCGGGGGCAGTGCTGCCTACGGCATGCCATTGGCCCTGCGCCTGCAAGGGCCGCTGCAGGTCGAGGTGTTGCGCAACAGCCTGAACGCGCTGGCGCGGCGACATGAAGTGTTGCGTACGGCCTACGTGCAGGATGACGAGGGTGATCCGCTGGCGCTGATTGCCGACCGGATCGAGGTGGATATCGCCCTCGACGACTGGTCCGGGTTCAGCCCGCAGGAGCAGCAACGGTGCATTGCCGAAGCCACCCTGGCCAACGCCAGCACACCGATTGCACTGGAGCATGCGCCGTTGTTGCGCTGCCGTCTGGCGCGCCTGGCAGACCAGGAACATGTGCTGTTCTTCGCCATGCACCACATCATCTCCGATGGCTGGTCGATGGGCGTGCTGGTCCGCGACCTGGTTGACATCTACCGTCACAGCGCCCCAGGGCAGACCCACCTTCTGGCGCCGTTACCGCTGCAGTATTCAGACTTTGCCTTGTGGCAGCAGGCCCTCGAGCAGGCGGGTGAGCTGCAGCGCCAGGCAAGCTACTGGCAGCAGGCCTTGGCCGGCCATACCGGCCGCCTTGAGCTGCCACTGGAGCAGCCGCGCAGCGATCAGGCCTCCCATGCCGGCGGTGCGGTGGACTTCAGCCTGTCGCCGGCATTGACCGATGCGCTTGGCCAGTTCGCGGCCAAGGCCGGGGTGACCCTGTACAGCACGCTGCTGGCAGCGTTCCAGTGGTTGATGCACCAGACCAGCGGTGCTCACGACGTACTGGTCGGGGCCGACACCGCAGGCCGCCAGCACAGCGAACTGGAAGGCCTGATCGGCTTCTTCGTCAATGTGTTGCCGCTGCGATCCAGAGTGAGCGATGGGCTGGCCTTCGGTGACTTCGTGCAGGGCACCCAGCGCACCTTGCTCGCGGCCCTGGAGCATCAGGACCTGCCGTTCGACATGATCGTCGAGGCCCATGGCGCCCCGCGGGTGCGCGGCATGAACCCGCTGGTGCAGGTGCTGTTCGTGATGAACAACCTGCCCGTACGCAGCGAAGCCCTGGCCGACATTACCGTGCAGGCGCTGCCCGCCCCGGCGCTGTATTCGAAGTTCGACATGGCCCTGTTCATCGAACAGGAGGCCGGGCAGCTCAGTGGCAACTGGCAGTTTGCGACAACGCTTTTCAGGCAAGAGCATATCCAGCGACTCGTCAGCGCATGGATCGCGATGCTCGAACAGATCGTCAGTGTTCAGGATACGAGGTGGCAAGCGATGAACGTTCCATTACAGGGTGGCGGCCTGGCCGGCAGCACACCGGTAAGCGCCCCGGCCAGCAAGGCCGACAAGCTGGGCAAATTCCTCAAGCGCTCTGCCGGCGCCACTGCAGCTGCACCGCCACGGGCGGCGGTGCGCGAGTCGCTGCTGGTGCCAGGCCAGCTGTTCCCGTTGCTCGTCGAGCCGGGCGATGCATCGATCGACCTGATCGAGTGGGTGCGTAACAACCGGCCGCTGGTCGAACGCAAGCTGGGCGAGCATGCCGGGATCCTGTTCCGCGGCTTTGCCCTGGATGGCATCCAGGGGTTCGAAGCATTCGCTGAAGCTGTACAGCCGGGGCTTTACGGCCAGTACGGTGACCTGCCGAAGAAGGAGGGGGGCAAGAACACCTACCGCTCCACGCCGTATCCGGAAAAGAAAATGATCCTGTTCCATAACGAGAGTGCGCACCAGGACAGCTGGCCGCGCAAGCAGATGTTCTATTGCGAGCAGCCTTCGCCGGTCGGCGGTGCCACCCCGGTAGTCGACTGCCGCCTGATGTACGAAAGGCTGCCGCAGGCGCTGCGGCAGACCCTCGAGGACCAAGGGCTGCTTTACGTGCGCACGTTCGCCGACAAGCTCGATGTGCCATGGCAGCATTTCTTCCGCACCGATGACCGCGCCGAGGTCGAGGCCCGTTGCCGTGCCGCTGGCATCGAATGGCGCTGGCTGGACAACGACGAGTTGCAGACCCGCACCCGCTGCCCGGCAATCATCACGCACCCGATCACCGGTGCACGTTCGTTCTTCAACCAGGTGCAGTTGCACCACATCTATTGGCTGGAGCCCGATGCACGCGAAGACCTGCTGGCCATGTTCGGCCTGGAGCGCATGCCACGGCATGTGTACTTCGGCGATGGTTCGCCGATCCCCGACCAGGACATGCAACTGATCGGCGAGCTGTATGAAGCCTGTGCCGTGCGGTTCCAATGGCAGAAAGGCGACGTGATCCTGGTCGACAACATGCTGGCTGCGCATGCCCGTGACCCGTACGAGGGGCCGCGCAAGATCGTCGTGGCGATGGGCGACATGTTCGACCGGGCCGCGCTGGAGGCGGCTGCGGCCATGCAAGTGATGGCGACCGAGGGGGGCGAGGAATGAACAGTTACGTAGACCAGGCCGAGGATATCGGTTTTGCCCTGACCGTCGACCAGCAACACTGGCTCGACGCCTTGCCCGCCTGCCCGGGCTGGTCACAGGCCGCGACGTTGCTGAAGGTCTGCATTCAGGGCAGGCCGGACCAGGCACGCCTGAGCCAGGCACTTGGGCGCCTGGTCGAGCGCCACCCGATATTGGCCGGGCGCCTGGGCACTGCTTCGGGATACCGTGGCCTGCGCCAGTTCATCGGTGCTCGCCAGCCAGCCCTTCAGTTGGCGGTGCAGGCCGATGCGCAGGGGGCGGCACTGCTTGAGCTTTGGCTGCAGCAGCGCTTCGACATCGACCAGCTGCCAGCTGCACAGGCCTTGCTGGTACCTGCCGCCGATGCCGGGCACTGGCAGTTGTGGCTGGGCGTGGCGGGCTTCGCTTGCGATGGGGCTGGCATGGCCATGCTGTACCGGGACCTGTTGGCCCTGTATGACAACACGCCAAGCGGGCTGGATGAAGACCTGCCCGAAGCCTTCGGCCAGTACCTGGAGTGGCGTGCCGAGGTAGCCCAGGATGAGGATGCAGCGGCAGCCCGCGGCTACTGGCAAGGGCACCTGATGCCAACGGCGCAGGGCATGAGCGCGCCGTGGCCAGCCTACCGTCAGGACCAGCCAGCGACACACCAGGCGCATCACCAGGTCAGCCTGCCGCTGGGGTTGCAGGGGCAGTTGCAGCAGTTGGCCGCAGCCCGTCAGGTCAGCCTGGATACCCTGCTGCAGGCGGCGTGGTGGGGCTTGCTCGGCCGGCTTGGCGATAGCAACCGGTTGTTGGGCGCCTGGCAGCACGATGCGCGACAAGATTATGACTACTTCGCAGCCAGTGCGGGGTCGTTCAGCAAGTGCTTGCCGGTGTACCTGCAGTGGGCTGAACAAGCCACTTTCGGCGAGCATCTGGCAACGCTGGCGGCACTGCTGGAGCAGCATGTGACGTGGCAGGAGTACTGGGTACCGGAATGGGTACCCACAGCCGTGCCGACCGTGGCGTTTTCCACTACTCCGGCGCTGGCGCCGCAGGTTGCTGGCGGGCTGTGCTGGCAGGGCGAACTACTGGCGCCACGCCTGCCGGCGGGCATCGAGCTGCAGCTGCGCATTTGCCCTGCGGCGGGTGCTGACCAACCGATTACCGTGAGCCTGGATTACCTGGCCGGGCGCTACAGTGCCCGCGGCATGCAAGGCCTGCTGGAGCAGTACATTGAATTGCTGCGCAGCATCGCCCAGGCACCGGACCGCCCGCTGCGGCAGTTGAACCTGCTGGGTGAAGCGGAGCGCCAGCGCCTGTTGTCGATCAACCCTGCGCCGCAACCACTGGGTGCGGCGTCGCTGGCGGCACGGATCAGCCAGTGGGCAATCGACACCCCCGACGCGCTGGCGCTGGTCGCGGGGGACTCGGGCCTGAGTTATGCCCAGCTGGAGCAGGCTGTGCAGCGCCTGGCGCTGGCGCTGCAGCAGGCCGGCGTGCAACCCGGGGCGGTGCTGGCACTGGCGCTGCCGCGCTCGCTGGACTGGGTCGTGGCGATGTTGGCCAGTTGGCGCGTCGGCGCGGCCTACCTGGCGCTTGAGCCGCACTGGCCCGTTGCCCGGCAGGTGCGCCTGATGACACAGGCCGGCGCGACGCAGGTGCTGGTCGAACCGGCAGCGATGGCCAGCCTGCGTGAGCAGGGCATAGCGGCGCTGAGCCTTGACAGCCTTTACCCGCTGGCGGTTGACACTGCACCGCTGCAACCGCATGCAGCCAGCGCCACCGATGCGGCCTATGTCCTGTTCACCTCGGGCTCGACAGGCACCCCAAAAGGGGTGGTGATCGAGCACCGGCAACTGCTGAACTACACCGCAGGCGTGTGCCACACGCTGGCGCTGGAGCACTGCCGTCACTTTGCCTTCGGCTCGACCGTGTCGGCCGACCTTGGCCATACCACGCTGTTCGCTGCCTTGCATGTGGGCGCGACACTGCACGTAGCTGCCGACGAGGTGATGAAGGATGCCGAACTGTTCGCTGCGTACATCGAGCAGCAGGCAATCGACTGCCTGAAGATCGTGCCGTCGCACCTGAGCGCGTTGCTGGAGTCGAAGGCACCGGTATTGCCGGCAACGGTCATCCTGGGTGGCGAAGCCCCGAATGCGACGTTGCTGCAGCGCCTGTTGCAGATTCGCCCGGACTGCCGACTGTTCAACCATTATGGCCCGACCGAAACCACGGTCGGGGTCATGGTGCACCCGGTGCGGGCGGTGCCCACAGGCACCCTCGGGTTGTCGCAGGTATTGCCTAACAACCAGGTCTATGTGCTGGATCAACACATGCAGTTGGCGGTCACCGGCGTGCTGGGCGAACTGTACATTGGTGGGCAGCAGGTGTGCCGCGGTTACCTGCAAGAGGTGCAGGGTGACCAGCCGGCTTTCGTCGAGAGCCCGTTCGTGGCAGGCGAGCAGCTTTACCGCACCGGCGACCTGGCGCGCTATCGCCCGGACGGTGCCATCGAGCTGCAGGGGCGGCGCGACCATCAGGTGAAGATACGCGGCTTTCGCATCGAGCTGGCCGAGATCGAGGCGCAGCTGTCGGGCGCCCCTCAGGTGGTCGAGGCAGCGGTGGTGTGCGACGGCGAAACGCTGAGTGCCTACGTCGGCTTGCGCGACGAGGCCACGCCGGCTGCCCTTGACGCGATCCGCGAGCACCTTGCCCGGCAACTGCCGGCGGTGATGTTGCCGCGTACCCTGCAGGCGCTGCCGCGTCTGCCGCGCCTGGGTAACGGCAAGCTCGACCGGCAAGCGTTGCGGCAAGTGGGCAGTGAACCTGCGGCGGGCTTGCAGGCCCCGCGTGATGCACTGGAAACCGTGATTGCACAGCGTATGGCGCAACTGCTGGGGCTGGAGCAGGTAGGTATCGAGCAGGACTTTTTCGCGCTGGGCGGGCATTCGCTGCTGGTCATCAAGCTGGCGGCCGGTATCCGCAAGTCGCTGCAGTGCGACATCAATCCGGGTGTCATTTTCGACCACCCTACGGTTGCTACCCTTGCCCAGGCGCTGCGCGAACGCGAAGCCAACCCTGGCCAGTTGCTCAAGCTGGCCCAGGCCCGTTTGCGGCTCGACAGCATGAGCCCCGAAGAAAAAGCCCGGCTGCTGGAAAAGAGCCGCTGAGCATCACCCCCAGGGGCGGCCAGTTAAACGGTTAGGGCCCACAGGTGCTTGCCTTGAGATGCTGAGGGCCTGTGAGATCGAGCGCCGCCCGCGCGGCGCTTCGCGGGGCAAGCCCGCTCCCACTGTCTGTTTCGGGCCAATCACGCTTGTGAGTTCACCGCTGGCCGCCTTGTTTGTTCCATTCGATATCGGCTGCGCCCCAGGTCTTCACCAATTTCCAGCCATGCACCCAGGGTTCGCGCGCCAAAGGCACAGGAATAATTGGCCCAAAACAGATGTGGGAGCGGGCTTGCCCCGCGAAGCGCCGCGCGGGCGGCGCTCGATCGCGGTGAATCCCGTTGCTGGATACTAATGCAAAAAATTCTCATTCTGGATTTTCAACGGTCATGCGTCTTATGTAGGAGCGCGCTGAAAGCCACGCGTGGCCAGCCGTTCTGAATTGCGTGTCAGGCGCCTGTCGCGGGATCTGCCCGGGGGAGGATGGGCAGATCGGCCCAGTGGGCCGTTGGCAGGCGCGGGACGATTTCATTACACGATATAAATAGAGAAATACCATGCCAGCAGGATTTTTCGAGTTCAAACCATTGGTCAAGGCGCTCTGCATGTCCCGCTCCATCGGCGCCCGCTCATCACGGGCGTTGCTCGGCAAAGGGGTGCTGGGCGCTGCATTGATGCTGCCCGTGGCCGCCCAGGTCTGGGCTCAGGGTGTCAGCTTCGACATCGCCGCCCAGTCGCTGCCCAACGCTTTGCGTGCGCTTGGCGAGCAGGCCGATGTGCAGTTCATCTACAACGCCTCGGAAATGGCCGACCTGCGTGGCAACGAAGTGCGCGGCAGCTACACCGTCGACGCGGCAGTGGCGCAACTGTTGCGTGGCCTGCCGGTCAGCTACAGCCTGGACGGCAATACCCTGACCCTGGTGCGGCGTGAGCGGGCAGCGTCCTCGGCGCTGGAACTGGGCGCCACCAACATCACGGGCAACACCCTGGGCGTGACCACCGAAGGCAGTAACTCGTATACCACCGGTGGCGTCACCATCGGCAAGAGCGAACACAAGCTCAAGGACATTCCGCAGAGCGTGACGGTGATGACCCGCAAGCGCATGGATGACCAGAACATCACCGACTTGCCGACGCTGTTGGCCAACGCGCCGGGCATGACCTTCGCCAAAAGCCCGGGTACCGGCGGCTTCATCACCTCGCGCGGCTTTGAGATCGACTCGCTGCAGTACGATGGCGTGCCCATGACCCGTGGCATCTACGCGCTGGGCAGCTACCTGACGGAACCCACGGCATTCTATGACCGTGTCGAACTGCTGCGTGGCGGCGCTGCGCTGCTGCAAGGGGCCAACAGCCCCGGTGGCGCGATCAACTTCGTGCGCAAGCGCGGCCAGGCCAAGCCGACAGTCACCCTGACCGCCCAGGCCGGTTCCTGGGACCACTATGCCACCCAGGTTGACGTTGGCGGCCCGCTGAACGAGGCGGGCAACATCCGTGGGCGTGCCGTGGTCGACTACGATACGCGCAACTCTTTCATCGACTATGTGGGTGGCTGGGAGCAGAAGGTCTACGGTGCGCTGGACTTCGACCTGTCTGAAGACACCACCCTCGGTGTCGGCATCAGTGATCGCAAGACGCGTTTCACGCCCATGGTCGCGGGTTTGCCGCGCTTCAGTGATGGCCGGGATGTAGGCTTGTCGCGTTCGACCTTCACCGGCTCCGACTGGAACCGCGGCATGACCGAGCAGCTGGCGTTGTATGTCGACCTCGAGCACCGCTTCAACGACCACTGGAAGTTCAAGACCGCGGCGGTGGCGATCAACGAGCGCAACGAAATGACCTACGCCTACGTGGTAGCGCCGACCGGCCTGGCCAACGATGGGTCCGGGTTGTACGACTGGCGCTATGCCACTGATTTCAACTCCCACAGCCGCGGCCTGGACATGTTCGTCGATGGCGACTTCAACGGTTTTGGCTTCGACCAGGAAGTGGTGTTCGGCGGTAACTACTCACGCTTCACCAGCGACAACACCATGGCGGTGGTGCGCAGCGCCGGGGCGAACATTTTCGATCTCGACAACCACTTGCCCTTCGAGAACTACGACAGCCTGGCGGCCCGTGGTACGCGTACCGACAGCCAGTACAAGATCGTGCAGAAAGGTATCTACGGTACCTGGCGCGTCAAGCTGACCGACCCGCTGACCTTGATCCTGGGCGGGCGTACCAGCTGGTACTCCTACGATTACGATTCCCAGGTCTATCAGGCCGGCGTCCATCAGTACGACAGCCCGGCCTCCAAGGCCAACAACGGTGTCGTCACCCCTTACGCGGGCCTGGTGTACGAATTGACGCCGCAATGGTCGGCCTACGCCAGCTATGCCGACGTCTTCATCCCGCAGAGTGCCATTGGCGTGGGCGGCTCCACGATCGAGCCGATCACAGGTAGCAACTACGAGCTGGGCTTGAAGGGCGAGCTCAACGACGGCCGGGTCAATACCAGCGTCGCGCTGTTCCGCTATGACCATGAAAACCGCGCGGTGCCGATTCTGAACACCGAATCGTTGTGTGGCGGCTCCAACTGCTCGGCAGCGTCTGGCAAAGTGCGTAGCCAAGGCCTTGAAGCGGAGATCAGCGGTGAGGTGCTGCCGGGCCTGCAAGCGTCGGCCAGCTATGTCTACAACACCACCAAGTTCCTCAAGGACAACACCTACGAGGGCAAGATCTTCTCCACCTGGACGCCGAAACACTCGGTGAAGGTGTGGACGGACTACACCCTGCCTGGTGACTTCAGCCGCTTCAGTGTCGGCGGCGGTTTCAACAGCCAGAGCAGCACCGTTGCCTACGACCGCAAATTCGATTCGCCCGGCTTCACCATCTGGAATGCGCGCCTTGGTTACAAGGTCAGCGACGAAGTCAGCCTGGCGGTCAACTTCAACAACATCTTCGACAAGGTGTACTACATCCCGTCGTATGCTGCGGTCAGTGCCAACAACTACTACGGCGACCCTCGCAACTTCATGTTCTCGGTCAAATACACCCCACAGTTCTGAACCTAGGGCCACGCAGGCCATCTTGGCGGGTACCCCGCCCAGATGGCCTGCGCCAGGTCACAGCTCCCGCGCTACACGAAAGCCCAGGAAGTCGCCACGTACCGTGCGTTCGCGATCATTGCGATTGCCCGAACGCGAGAAGATCGGCGCTTCACCCCAGTCATTACCGCGCATGTGCGCCGCCTGGCAAAGCCCGCCGTCGGCCTCCATCCAGGCGCTGCCATCGCTGGGCGCGCCGACGTAGTCCTTGTGGTAGCAGTCGGCGACCCATTCATACACGTTACCGTGCATGTCATAGACGCCAAAGGCATTGGGCGGGTAGCTGCCTACCGGTGAGGTGTAGCTGTAGCCGTCCTTGGGGCCGTAAGTATTGGCGTGCTTGCTGATCTGGTAGTCGCCTTCTTCGTCGAACGGGAACGGGAACGGCCCGGTGGAGCCGGCCCGTGCCGCGTACTCGCGTTCGGCCTCGCTGAGCATGCGGTAAGTGTGGCCGGTTTTCTTGCTCAGCCACTGCGCATAGGCCTGCACATCGTAGTAATCGACGCACACTGCCGGCTGGCGCGGCCCCTGCTGGTAGCGAGGCTTGCTGGCCTGGCACAGGCGCCCTGGGCGTTTGTCACCGTCCTTGATGACCACGCCGGTTTCCTTGATATAGGCATCCAGCTCGCCAGCGGTGACCTGGAAGCGGCTGATGGCGAAGGGTTTGGCGAAGGTCACGGTATGTTGCGGGCCTTCGTCGGGCTGCTTGCCCGGTTCGTCATCCGGCGTGCCCATGACGAAACTGCCCGCAGGCAGCACGACCATTTCCGGGCAGCCGGCCTTGCAATCCTGGAAGACCTCGCCCGGGGTCTTGCTGGCAGCCTGGGCGAGTAGCGGGCAGGCCGCCATGGCCAGGGCAAGGGCCAGGCCGGTGACGGTGTAGGGGGCGCACTTCATGGCGAACGTTTCCTTTTTGGCAGGTGTGACGGGGTATTCAGGGTGCCGGGCAGCTACGGCCGAACGCCTCGATGAACGAGTCGATCAGGGGCTGCTCCAGCATCATGGTTTCGTGTGGGTAGGGTGAGTGTTGCGAAACGTCCAGCTCACCCCCTGCGCAGAACTGGCGAATGACCTGCTCGGCGGCGTGAATGTGTGCTGCGCTCTTGTGCACCTGCGACCACCAGCAGCTGGGCTTGACCCTGAGCGGCGCGAGGGTGAAATCGGCGAAGCTCGCTTCCAGCTGATCGTGGATGTCGAACGCCTGGGCATTCATGATCTGGGCCTTGGCACTGGCCAGCACGCCCTGGACATCGCTGCCAGCGTCAGCCAGGTGCGCCGTGGCCCACTGGTAGAACGCCTTGACGTCCTGAGTAGGGTTGGCGTGCAGCTGCTCGGCGGCGGCCTGTTTGGCCTGCGGGAACAACAGCCCGAACAGCTCGACGGTGTCTTGCAGCTCGCGCTGGCCCGGTGCATCGCTGTGGCGGGCTGGGCGAGGGGTGTGCTGGGGGAACGCGGCGCGGCTTAACTGCGCCTCGGGCAGGGTGCTGTCGACCAGCCCCAGGAATGCGACCTCGCAGCCGGCCTGTTCCAGCTGCCGGGCGATGTCCCAGGCAATGCTGCCGCCCAGGGACCAGCCCATCAGGCGGTATGGCCCGGAGGGTTGTGCCTGGCGGATCTGTGCGGTGTAGTCGGCGATCATCGCTTGCCAGCCCTGCCGTTCGGCCGGCGCCGGGCTGCCGCCCCGGTGCTGCACGCCGTAGACGCAAGCCTGCGGCTCCAGGCACCTGGCCAGTGGCTGATAGCTGAAGACCATGCCGCCGCTGGGGTGGATACAGAACAATGCAGGCAGCGGTGTGGCCGGGCGGTTGAGGGGCACGATGCACGGGCTCGCGCCTGCATGCTCACGGCCCAGATGTGCAGCCAACAGGTCGATGCGGGGGTAGGCGAGCAGGTCCTGGATACGCACTGCCAGGCCCAGTTCCTGCTTGATGCTGGCCAGCAGCTGGATGGCCAGCAACGAGTGGCCACCCAGTTCGAAGAAGTGATCGTCGCGGCTGATACGTTCGACGTTTAGCGCGGTTTGCCACAACGTGGCCAAGGCCTGTTCCAGCGTGCCCTGGGGGGCATTGTAGGCCTGTTGCAACAGGCTGGCATCGGCCTTGGGCAGGGCCTTGCGGTCGAGCTTGCCGTTGGCTGTCAGCGGCCACCGGTCGAGCAGCAGCAGGTGCGCCGGGACCATGTAGTCCGGCAGCGCTTCCTTCAACTGTTCGCGCAGCTGCGCGCGCAGCCCGGCCTGCTGCTCCAGCGCTACCGCGGCAGCGGGGATCAGGTAGGCCACCAGCTGCTGGCCGGTCGCGCCTTCCTGGGCCAGCACCAGGGCCTCGCGCACCTGCGGCTGGGCCTGCAGGCGGGCTTCGATCTCACCCAGCTCGATGCGGAA
>NZ_JAPFCG010000037.1:0-21987 GCF_026240995.1 Pseudomonas sp. DCB_BI
CCGCCCGCGCGGCGCGCGATCTCACCGCCACCCAACCTCCCATGGCGGACACCTTCCACTCAAGGCCGCATGAGTGGCTCGATCCCGATCCATTTCTTAACGGGGTGATAGCAGAGCTTCAGCGGCGGAATCTGCACCTTGCGGCCCTGCACATCCAGTGCCCCCAGATGAATCGTCCACTTGGAATCTGCCTCGAACTTGTCCGTCTGAAAGATCACGTAAGCCGAGCCATAGCGCTTGTTGTTGGTCATCCTGGGAATCATCCGGTGCACTTCATCGCTGTTGATGTCATATGGCGATGGCCGGGCGGTCTTCACATTCACCAACGGAAAGTCGTAGGTCTCGTTGGTGCCCAAGTACACCTCGGGCCGCGCATTCAGGCGCGAGCCGTCTTCAAAGGTGATGTAAGCCTGACGGCTGTCATACAGCACCGGTATCGGCGGTTCGCCACGCTTGGAATCAGTCGATGGCCGTTGGCGGTCTTTGTTGTAGGCGATCATTTGCACAAAGAATTCCTGCCGCGAGTACTTCTCGCCCGGGTACTGCACGTACAGGCTTTGCTCATAGCGCTTTTCGCCCCATAGGGCGGCATGGTCGTAGAGGTAGGTTTCCAGGTAGAGGGTGGTCTCCCCCTGCGGGCCTGGCACTTTGAACTGGAACTCGGATTCGCAAAGGTCCGCGTAGGCGGCGCGTTCGCGTTTCCAGGGGACGCAGGCGGTCAACGAAGCTGCGGCCAGCAGCAGCATGAGAGAAAGTGTGCGTTGCAGGTTATTCATGACCGGCCCTGGTCCAGATGCGAATGGATCAGTTTCGAGGGCTGGGTCGCGCAAGTCCATGCTGACCCTTTGCCATTATCGCGAGACAGACAGCACACCCTGCAACCGCTCTGGATGTGACCACCATCCCGCAACCGGATTTGCTAAGATCGCGGCTTTTCCGCTGGGTGAACTGCATGTTCACCCGAGCCATTTGCAGCCTGCTGGTCGACAGCTCGTCGAATAATTGGAGCGCAGCGCTGCATTGCGCCATAGCACGCCCGCTACAAGCAGGCTGGTCAAGGCGAAAGACCAGCAGACGAGCGCCTTGGTCCTGCCTGGTAACTTTGCGTGTTCAGCGATCAGATGCAGCATGACTCTTCCTGACTCATTTCGGAGCAAACCGTTGACGCCAGGAAGCGTATCAGGCTTTTTTCAGAAGTAGCCGTCCTGGCTTCCGGAGCAGCAACCATAGCTGTCTTGGTTAGGATCGGGGAATTCCAGCGGGCCGATATCGATCCTTGCAACCGGCCCGTCGGGAAGCGTGATAATCACAGGCACGGTGCCGCCACCGCCATACCAGACACCTGCGCCCGAACCCGCGCTCGCGCCGCTGTCGGGGTCTTCGACGAACTCCGCCTGGCTGGCAGTAACGCTGTTGATGGAGAGGGTCCAGTGCACGGCAGCTACGTTGCCCGAATAGACGCTAGTAATCATTTCGAAGGGTACTAATTGCAGATCAGGCGCCAGCCAATGTTCCGGGTAAGCCGCATCTGGCGTGTTCTTGAAGTAACGATCGATAACCTGTTCAGCCAGGCTGTTTTACAGGTTCTTCAACGCGTCAGAGTTGATGATTCCGGCCAGGCTCAACACGGCACCCGCGCCGACCAGCACGGAGGACGCTGCCCCGGCACCGGCACCGGCCACGGCCAAACGCCAAATGGCTGCGAGCTACATTGCGGGCCATTTCCCAGTTTCAGTGGACAGTCGAACATGCTTGCGCCCAAAGCCCTTCTTGACGCCCTCAGCGACCAGGCTTCACGCCTGCTCAGCGGCGATACCCCCCAGCCCCGAGCCGAACTGGAAAGCCAATTCAAGGTGCTTATGCAAGGTGCCTTCAGCAAGCTGGACCTGGTCAGCCGTGAAGAATTCGATAACCAGATGGTCGTTCTGGCGCGCACTCGCGCGCGCCTCGAAGCCCTGGAGAAGCAAGTCGCCGAGCTGGAAGCGCGGATGGCGCCGACGGCGCAGGAATAACACTGCCAAAAAAAGGCCCGCGCCTTCAATGAACACGCGGGCCTCGGTGCAACGCCGTTACAGTCAGGCAAACATCTGTTTGACGTTGTTCATCGCCCCGTCTGCAAACCCCTGCAAGAACGCCTGGAATGCGGGCTGGTCCTGCGGGCCGCCGGTATAAGGCTCACCGATGATGGTCCAGGTCGCCACCGACTGGCCCGGGCCCTGCTCTTGAACCTCCATGCGGGCCCAGAGGTTACCGATATTCAGCGAGGTATAGATCAGCGACCAGGTCATGACCATGCGCTGGTCGTCGTGGGTGTTGAGCTGCTCGATCACCACGTTGCCGTCCTTGAACAGCTTCTTGCGTACCGAACGCACGCCGGTACCGGTCATTTCGATATGTGAAAGTGCCGGAATGAAGACCGGGAAACCGGCAAAGTTGCCCACGATATTCCACACGCTTCGGGCATCGGCATTCACCGAAATAGAGGCCACCACGGGCTCGCCAACAGGGTTCTGGATCAGGGTATCGGGTTCGCAATGTTGCATGTTCAGCTCCTTTGATTAGTCAGATGAAGTCGATTTCTTTCAAGAACTCGCACCCTAGACGCAATAGCGTCGGGCTCTTTGCCGGGTATTCCTCGCCCATGATGCCGATGCCTTGGCGGGCGTTGCCGTGTTCGATCAACGAAATGTCACCGATGTCTTCTTCGAACCCATTGAGGTAGAAGCCGACCACGCCAAACAGCGCGTTGTCACTTTCAATGGTCGATAGACGCCGCTGCCAATCGCTGATCGTGACCCATTTGAAGTCGTGGCCCATGGGGCGAAACGCTTCCACGTAGGTGTCCCAGCTCAAGGGTTGCGGGTTGTGCAGGTTGAACACAGCCCGGTTGCTGGTGTGGCGGCTGGCATGGAAACCGATGAACCGAGCCAGGAAGTCGACCGGCATCAGGTCGAAGTTCAGCGACAGCTGCGGCACCTCCTTGAGTTGCAAAGACCCCTTGAGCATCAGCATCAAACGGTTCTGGTGTGGCTGACAGACGCCGGTACGGGTATTGAAGGCGATGTTGCCGGGGCGGTACAGGTTTACTTTCACCCCCCGTTCGCTGGCATTCCACAGGATGCGTTCGCCTACCCATTTGGAAAGGTTGTACCCGTTACGGATATAGATCGGGGGGGTCGCCGCAGGGGGGGTCTCCAACACGCGACCATCGCTGTCGACGCTACTGGACGCCGACAGGGTCGAGATGAAGTTGAAGATTTTCTTGCGCCGCCCTTCGCACAATTTCAGGCACTCGATCACGGGCGCGACGTTGTCTTTGACCAATGACTCATAGTCGAGCACGTGGTTGACATTGGCAGCGTTGTAGATCAGTACGCCGTACTCCCGATCAAGCCGCTCGTACTCTTCGGCGCCCAGCCCCAGCATCGGTTGACTGATATCGGCTGCCAGAACGCGCACGCGGCTCATGTCCAAGTGTTCCAGGCGGTTGTCGACCAATGCCTGATCGAAACGCTCTTGCGCCGATTGACCCGCGCTGGCACGCACCAGGCAGGCCACTTCAGTGGACCCCAGCTCCAGCAACGCTTCGACGATATGCACGCCGAGGAAGCCATTGGCCCCGGTGACAATGACCTTGTGCAGGTCGCCCATCTGGCTGAGCGGCAGAATATCGAGCGCGACACTGAGATTGGCATCGGCCAGCGCCCTGGGGCTGACAATGGCATCAGCGATATCCTCCTCGGCGAGCAGGCGGTCCAGGTTGGCAAGGGTGGGCAGTTCGATGAAACGGTTGATCGACACCCCTTTGCCGAACGAATCGCGGATGTCCATGAGCATGCGCGAAAGCAGGATCGAGTGCCCACCCAGGTTGAAGAAGCTGTCATCCAGGCCGATCTCGTCGGCATCGATTTCCAGCAAGCTCGCCCAGATGGACAACAGCTGCTGCAGACCCGCGCTCAGGGGCTGCTCGCGCACCTGCCGTGGGCGGCTGTCGTCGGGCAATAGGCGTAATGCCTTGCGGTCGACCTTGCCGTTAGCGGTTGCCGGGAAGGTGTCCAGCAGACGCCACCGCGACGGGCGCATGTAATCGGGCAGGTGCTTTTCGGCATGGGCCTGCAATGCCAGTTGGGCACGCTGTGCATCCAGCGTTCGCGGCTCGGCGAAAAACGCCACGATGCGGCGCTGCTCATCGATGACCACGGCCAGCTGCGCAAACAGGTTGCTGCCGCGCAGAACGTGCTCGACCTCTTCGGGCTCGACGCGAAAACCGCGGATCTTCACCTGGTTATCCAGCCGCCCGATGATTTCCAGGCCTTCCCTGCCCCAACGCGCCAGATCGCCGGTGCGATACAGCCGCTCACCCTGCAACCCGCCAGCACCAGGCAAATAGCGCTCCAAGGTCGCACCGGGGTTGTTCAGGTAGCCCAGCCCCACCCCTGGCCCGGCGATGTAGACCTCACCGCTTTCGCCTTGGGCTACCGGTATACCCTGCTCGTCCAGCAGGTAGAGCCGGGTATTGGCGATCGGCATGCCCAGCAGGCGATTGGAATCGCCTGGGCGCATCTCTCTGCTGGTCGCCAGCACCGTCGTCTCAGTAGGCCCGTAGATGTTGTGCAAGTGGCAATGCGCACCCAGGCCATCGATGACATGCGGCTCGCACACATCACCGCCGGTCACCAGGTGACGTATGCCGTGCAGGCTTTCCAGCGGCATGATGCTGAGCAAGGCAGGCGGAAGGAAGGCATGGCTGACTTCAGCCTGCCCGATCAACAACGCCAGGGCAGCGGGATCGCGGCGTTGATCTTCGCTGGGCACGACCAGGCAACCGCCAGCGATCAAGGTCGGGAAGATGTCCAGCATGGAGGCATCGAAGTTGATCGTCGAAAACTGCAACGCGCGGGTCTGCGGACCGACCTGGACGTGCTCGCCATACCAGGCACAGAAATGGCTGAGGTTGGCCACCGAAAGAAGCACCCCTTTGGGCGTTCCGGTCGTGCCTGAGGTATAGATGGCCACGCAGGCGCGCTGATCATCCCATAGGCCCCGCATCAGCGACTGATCGGCTGCCAGGGCAATGGCATCATGGCCGCCGACACCTCGATGGACCGTGCTCAGCTGGCTGACATCCAGCCCCTGGCAGGCATCGAGCGCTACCACGTTACCCTCGTGGATGATGACTTTTGCCTGGGCGTGCTCGACGATCATGGAGCGCCGCTCGGCGGGGTGCTGCGGGTCGAGCGGCAGATAGACCGCCCCGCAACCCAACACGGCCAGAATCGAAGCGTACAGTGCCAGGCCCTTGCCCAGGGCGACGGCTACCACCGCCTGGCCGTCGTGTTCATCCAGCAGCGGCAACAACCGTTCCTGGATCGCGACACTCATGGCATGCAGTTCGCGGTAACTGATGTAACGCCCCTCGACCAGCAGGGCCGGCGCGTCTCGATGCGTCACCAGGCTGCCAGCCAGGCGCTGGATGAACGAGACGGCGGCCGCCTCTCGGATAGGCGGTACGGCCGTCATGTTGCAGCGGTGAGCAAAGGCCAGAGCGTCCAGCCTATCAAGCCCAACCAACGCTTCGGACGGCAAAGGCCGCAGGCGCGCCTGGCTAAAATAGTCTTCATTGCGCGAGTAGCCGCCGACATGCGCTGCCGTCGCCTCGATCAGCTCCCGCAAGGCATTGGCCACCAGGTCGGCGCCGTTTCCAGATGCTTCACCAGCGACCTCCAGCACCTCCAGGGACCGCCAGGGCCGGTTGCCTTCACGGGTGATCAGGTGCATCTGCAGGCTCGCCATGGGGTTGCCAGGCCCCTCGTCGGCCACCCGCAGGGAGATCTGCCGAGTGCTGCCCTGCTCTGGCCAGGCGGCCAGGGTCGCGTCGTCGATAATCAGATCCGAGGCGTGCAATTGCCAATGGTCGAAGCTGGCGGGGGTTTCCAGCAGATGGACCTGATGGCCCATCTGGCGCAATTCGCCGGCCAGGCGGGCGAGCCCCCGGCTGCTTCCGCACAGCAGAATCTCTAAACGTCTCATCGGAGTTCCTTGCGTTGAAGTCAGCGCCGGTACGCGGCCAGGGCAGCCTGTACGGCTGGATCTTCGAGCATCGTGCTCGTCTGGAAAAACCGCATGATGTTGCCCACCAGGGGGTGCCCGGCAGTGATGGGGAAAGCCATGGCCTCAACCTCTTCGCGCAAGGCCACCTTGACCTGCTCGGTGGTGTCCAGGCTATCGACCAGCAGCAGGTCGAAATGCTTCTGGATGTCGTTGGTCAGGTAATGCTGCATAAACACCGGCAAGATAGAGGCGATGGTGGCACGGTCATCTGCCGATGCAGTGCTCCAGTAGATACGCGTCAGACGCGCCCAGAAACTGGAGTGTCGCCCCTCATCGGACAGGTGATCGGCCATCAGGCCTTTCACCGACTCCTTGACGGTGTCGTCGCGAGCGAATGCGGCCACATCATTGGTAAGGGTATTTTCGGCGACGGCCACGCAAATCAGCTCGACCGCAGCTTTCAGGTGGTCCGGCGCCATTTCCATCGCTTTGGGGATCGAACGGCTCAGCTCGATTTCCTGAGGCAAGGAAATGGGCTCGATCCCGGTAAGCTCGATGGTTTGCTGCAAGTAGTCCATTGCCACCAGCGCGTGGTAATCCTCGTCGACGACAACGGTCATGGCGTCATAGCGACAGGCAAACGGAAAGCGGATCGGGAAGTTGTCTTTGGCGATACTGCGCGCCGTCTTGTCGACAATCTCCGTTTCGAAAATCACTACGTCATTAATAAACTTATACAAACTTTGTACGAGGGCGAAATCCCTGAGCTGTGGGCACTTCTGCAAAAACACTTCGCTGGTTACCAGCGGCTGACGGCTGGTCGGGTAGATCAACTTTCCGTCATCTTCCACTGTTCGCCTTGGCCGCGTACGAATGGTCGCGCGACGCTCCCATATTTCGGCGAAGGATTGATATTCCTGTGCATTCATCTGCTTGCGTCCCGGCATTCAGTAGTAATGAACCTCAAACAACAGACAGCCCGTTTCCGAATGAAATGGCCCGTGCTCGGTGTCCGCTTCGCGGTAGAAGTAACTGCCCTCACCGTAGGCCTTGAGCGGACGACCGGGAGCCGCCTGTTCAACTTGGTCGCCTTCGATCAAATACACTTCTTCATGGTAATCATGGGTATATATTTCGCGCGTTCCGCCACCTGGCGCGAAACGCACCAGGCGCGTGCGCACGCCCGTACGGGTTGTTGCATCCAGTGTGTCCTTGAATACCGTCAGGGTGATGCCGCGTTCGCTGGGGACCGCTTGCCATACCGCCTGGTCCTGCTCGATGACCGCGAACTTCATGCGACACACTCGACCGCTTGCTCCGCCATTTCCGCGCGCAGCTCGTCCCACAGCACACGACGGCTGTCCACTGCGGCAATGGCAGCCGCATACATTTCCTGTTGACGCTGGGCATCGCCCTTGACTAGGCGCTCGAGCAGTTTTTCGGCTGCCGGGCCGTGATCATCGGAGTCCACGTCGATATGCCGTTGCAGGTAATACCGGAAGGTCGGTGCCTGATCGATGCCGATGTCCCAGTCATCGAGAATGGTCTGGAACATGCGGGGGATTACGCTTTCGCGCCCGTGCAGGAAGGCCGCGGCTACCTCGTGAGGCTTGGCATTGACGGCCGTTTCGATGGTGTTGGAGACAAAGCGCACTGCCGCCGGAGAAGCCTGGCAACGGTGCAGGGCATCCTGCAGGTTTTCGCCGTCGCGCATCAGCTGGACGAATTGCTCGACGCACGCGGTACTGGCACCAATCTCATGCATGGCATGCAGGTACAGCTCGAAGTGGCTGTAGTGCCCACCGCTGAGGTTCTGGTCGGACTCCTCACCCAGAACGATTTCGTTTATCAGGTGCGCTGCGGCCGGGTCCACTGGCGGCAACCACGGTAGCGAAGTGCAGGTCAGCTCCTGTTGCAGGCGCTTGGTCAGCGACATGAAATCCCAAACTGCGAAAACATGTGTCTCCATGAAAGTCCGCAATACCGGCAGTGAACCGATTTCAGCGAAGATCGGATGGTTTCCAAGTTCGGACTTCTTGTTCTCAAGAACGGCTTTCTGATCGTACATGATTACCTCGCTCAACAGGTTATTTGTAACTGAAGCTGTTTTTTATTTCGCCGACCTCTGCAGGCACCGAAAAACTATGCCATCACAAGTTACAAATCAACTACAAATAAATGAAAATTTCAAACTTTCTTAAACCACCAAGCACGACAAAAAGGCAACTTAATCATAAGCCACCTGCGTCATAATCTGTCGCCATATCAAACTATTGTTAATCACTAATGCATGGGCAATCCATTGCAGTCGCTCCTTGGTTAGCACTTGTAATCACGTTGATCGCAGCTACTTGGCCCGCTGCGTGCGCAATATGAGCGCTGCGACTGCGCACCCGATCAGCGCCAGGGAAGAAACATAAAAGGCATCGCTGTAAGCCATCAGGTAGGCTTCACGACGCACCGTGGCTGCCAACACTTCGAGTATCTTTTGCTGCGCCGGCAACCACGTCTGCAACGTCTGCCCCAGCCGCTCCTGCAGCCCTGGCGAAAACGCCGATACATGCTCGTAAACGCGCTCGCTGTGAAAACGTTCACGCGTTGCTACCACCTGGGTAAGGGCCGCGGTGCCAATCGCTCCGCCAAGGTTGCGCAACATCGAGAAAACCGCCGACGCCGAACCCGCCTCACGCTTGTCCAGCCCGGCCACCGCCAGCACCGAAAGCGCCACCATGATGAAAGGCTGTCCGATACCCCGCACCACCGTGGACGGAATGATGACGTTGTCCGCGCTGTCCGCGGTCAGGCCTGCGCCCAGCCAGCAGCCCAGCGCCATGATCAGAAAGCCGCTGGCTACCATGAATTTGGCGCTGGTCCAGGCCATCAGGCGTGGCATGAGCGGTGCCAATAACAGCTGCACCACGCCGTAGGCAATCAGTGCAACACCCACATCGCTGGCGCTGAAACCCTGCAACTGGGACAGATAGTTGGGAACCAGAAAGACCAGCCCGAATGTCGCAGCACCGAAAACGAACATGGCAACGCTGGCAACGCCGAAGTTGTAATGTCCAAGCAGCCGCAGGTTGATGAACGGCTGCTTACCGTAGAGCTGCGTGCCCACGAACACCACCAGCGCGATGGCTGCGACCACAGCCATGGCCAGGATGTAGCGCGAACTGAACCAGTCCAGGCGCCCGCCTTCTTCCAGGACGATCTGCAGCCCACCCAGGCCCAGCACCATGGCCGTGATACCCAGCCAGTCGCCCTTGCGCAACAGTTCGAGCTTCATGGGCCTGGCTTCGATCGACCAAGATATGGCTGCCAGCAGCGCGATGCCAGGTACCAGCTGCAGGTAGAAGATCCATCGCCAGGAATAGGCGTCCGTCAGCAAGCCCCCGATCGAAGGCCCCGCCGCCTGGGCGACGCTGTTCGCCAGGCTGAACAACGCCATCCCCATGGCCATCTTACTCGCTGGCAGTTCGGTGATGATCAGCTGGAATGAGAGCGGGATGAGGACGGCGCCGGCAGCCCCCTGGACGACGCGGATGATGATCATCGCCTCAAGGTTTGGCGCCCACGAGCAGGCGATGGAGGCCAGCAGAAAGATGAACGACCCCGTCCACATCACCCGGCGCATCGAAAAGACTTCGACCAGCCACGCCGTTAAGGGAATCATGACAATCTCGGCGACCAGGTAAGCGGTGGAGATCCATGAGCCTTCTTCGAAACTGGCGCCCAGCGAGCCGCGGATTTCCGGTAGCGCTGCGCTGGTCACGTGCACATTCATGCCCGCCATGAAGCAGCCGAACAAGCCGCCCAGCACCGCTACCCAGGCGCGCAACGAGACCGCTTGCTCACTGCTCATCAGCAGACTCCGTTGGCCGCGTATCGACGGTGGTCACCACCGACATGCCCGGCAGGATCGGCTGCCCGCTCACAGGTTGGTCCAGCAGGATCCGCACGGGAAAACGCTGAACGATCTTGGTGAAGTTGCCCGTGGCATTGTCCGAAGGCAGCAGTGCGAACACATTGCCCGACGCGGGCGAGAAACTCGCCACTCGCCCGCGCAGCTCGCGCTCCGAAAAGCTGTCGACGCTGATCCGCACTGGTTGGCCCGGTTGCATGCGGGCCAGCTGGGTTTCCTTGTAGTTGGCCACGATGTAGGTCTGCTGCAATGGCACCACCGCCAGCAGCGGCTGGCCGGCCACCACATGCTGGCCGGCACGTACCCGACGCTGCCCGACAACGCCCTCGATCGGCGCACGAATCAACGTGTCCTGTTCATCCTGCTCGGCCAGCACCAGACGGGCCTCGGCACTGGCCTGCCCAGCCTGACGGCGCTTGACTTGGGCGTCGGCATACGCCGCCTGGGCCTTGGCCATCAACAGCTGCGAACGACGCTCGCGCAACTGCGCCTGGGCGCCCTGCCACGCTGCCTGCGCCTGCGCAGCGCTGGCGTTGGCTTTTTCCAGGCGCTGCAAGGTCGCCGCACTGTCGCGCACCAAGCCCTTGTAACGCGCCACATCCAGTTCGCTGCGACGGCGCTCGGCAGCAGCGCTTTGCAGCATCGACTGCGCCTGCACGATCGCCTGCCGCTGTTGCGCGATGCGTTCGCCAGCCACCTGAGAAAGCGCCTGGGCCGCCGTGAAGGCGGCGCCTGCTTCAGCCACGTCGGCCTTGGCCTGCTCCAGGCGCGCGCGGTAGTCGCGGTCCTGCAGGCGTACCAGCACATCACCTGCTTTAACTGGCTGATCGTCTTCCACCTCGACCTTGGCGACGTAACCCGCCACGCGCGAACTCGACGTCACCCAGTCAGCGCGCACATAAGCGTCATCGGTGGTCTGTAGATAGCGCCCGACGCTGTACCAGTAAATGCCGAAAACCATCACTGCAACCAGCAGCAAGCCGCCCCCGCCGTATAACGCCAGCCTGCGCTGGGCCTGCTTGCGAGATACAGCATCATCCTGGCGCCCGTCGTTAGCGAGCGTCTGTTCATCCACGGCAACATTCATGGTCGTTTTTCACTCTCGGCAGCTAACCCTTGGGCCGTGGTCGGTGCTGCGGTGTCCTGCCAGCCTCCGCCCAGGGCCCGGAACACGTTGATCTGGGCACGTGCAAGCCCACCCAGGGCTTGCACATGGCGATCGCGTACGCTGATCAAATCACGCTCGGCATCGAGCAATTCCAAAGCATCGAGGGCCCCGGCCCGGTAATTCACCAAAGCCAGGTCAAAGCCTCGCTGGCTGTGTGCCAGTGCTGACTGCAGCGCCAACGCACGTTGCCGCTCGCCGTCGAAGTGGGCCAACGCCTGGCGAACGTCCTTGAGCGCCGCCAGGGCCGCCCCCCGGTACTTCGCAACGGCAGCTTCCCGCAGGGCTTGTGCCTTGCTCACCCGTGCACGGTTGGCCTTGATGTTGGGAAACTCCCAACGGATCAGCGGCCCGATGGCGAACACCACCGCACGGCTGTCCCCCAGATTGGAAAGGTGATGATCGGACGACGTCAGCGAAGCGCCGAAACTCACCTTGGGATACAGATCGGCCCTCACGATGCTCACATCCAGCGCCGCGGCCTGAAGCTCACGCTCAGCCTTGCGCACATCCGGGCGGCGTTCCAGCAGATGCCAGCCATCGCCCGCCGGCAGCGGTGCATCCAGCGAAGGGATCGTCCGGCAAGTTGCCGATTCAGCAGCAGCCGCTGCGGGGTCCTGACCACTGAGCATGGCCAGTTCGTACAACGCCATACGCCGGCGCGCCTCAAGCATCGGCAAGCTCGCCTTGACCTGCTCACGCAGGCTCAGCAGGCGCTGGCTATCGAGCTCGGTGGCAACCCCGCCCTGTAGCTGCCGCTCGCTCAGTTGCAGGCTCCTGTCCAGCGTCTGCATGGACTGCTGGGCCTCCTGAATGCGCGCACCGTAGACACATTGATCGATATAGGCGCGGCTGGTTTGCGCCACGACCTCCAGGCGCATCAACCCCCAGGCCTCACGCGACGCATCGGCCTGAGCCTTGGCCCGTTCGATTTCGTTTCGTACTTGCCCCCATAGGTCGACCTGGTAGGCCAGCTCGATGCCAGGATTGAACGTCCACTGGGACGGCGCATGGCTGTCAGTCGCCTCGGCCAGCGTCTGGTCGTCGGCGCTCTTGCCGTAAGTCGCGGCAAAGGTGGTGGAAGTGGATGGCCAGCGCTGTGCGTCGAATTCATCGATACCAGCCAGCAGGGCGCGAACGTTTGCCTCGGCTTGCGCCAAGTCCTGATTGCGCGCCAGTGCCCGCTGCACCCAGTCATTGAGCTGCGGATCGCGGTACAGCATCCACCAGCCCTCAGACAAGGCTTGCCGACTCACCCCGGCGGGCAGCCCGCTGAGTGCGTCGGCCTGCAGCGTCTGCGCAGGCGGGGCCAGCGGAGCATGCGCAGTGCAAGCCGCCAAGAGGACAAGGGAGCAGGTAAGTGCCGGAAACGGCAATAAACGCGATACAGGCATCACGGGATGTCACGTCTGGGAGAGTGATGCCAGATTAACGAGCGAGGCTAGGCACTTCTGCCGTAAGCCGGACAACCACACACGCAATCGGGACAACCTTTGCCAGGCGGCGAACCGGGTGTTGCGCCCGGCTCCCCTCAGCCCTTGGGTTCAATGAGCGCGTGCAGCGCTGGTCTCCTGAACGCTGACCTGCCAGTCACTGGGCGTGTAGCCCAAGATGCGCTTGAACACCGCGGAAAATGCGCTTGCACTCTGGTAGCCATGCTCCAGGGCGACGTTGATGATCGGCATGCCATCAGCCAGGCAACGCTGGCTGAGCATCATCCGCGTGCGCGCACGCCATTCGCCGTAAGACATCCCCACTTCCCGCTGGAACAGCCTGGCCACACTGCGGGAACTCATGTTCAGTTGCTCGCCGCACTGCTCGAGCGTCACGTCCTGCGCGGGGTCATCGAAGAAGTGTTCACACCAGGCGCGCAGCCTCGCATGGTGTGGCACCGGTACGAACGCGTTGATCCGCTGCGCCGCTTCCAGCTCGCGCTGGATCAGCGCCCGAACGTGTTCGCCCAGCGACTCGTCGCGCTGCCCGAGCATGCGTGAAGCCGCCAGAATCAGCTCGCGCAACAAGCCGGAAACCACGATTACCTGGCAGTGGTCGACCCGCGAGCTCAGCAGCAAGGTGCGCATGGAGACATCGCCTTCCATGCGGATCTCGTGGCTTACCCCCGCTGGCACCCACAGCGCGTGGCCGTAGGGGATCACCCAGCTGCCACCGTCGCTGCTCACTCGCATCACACCCCTGGCGGCGTAGATCAGCTGATCATCGGCGTGGCAGTGGCTGGCCACCACCTCACCGTGCCCGTAGTCCATTCCTAACGCTTCCATGCCGCTAGTGCCTCAGGCCGTGACGACAGCGTTGCCCAAAGGCTTGAGCAGGCCCTGGCGAGTTGCCCTGCAAACGGCACTGACCAGTGCCTGCAGCGAGGCCTGGAGAATGCTGTTGTCTCTGCCGACTCCGAACAGCAGTTGACTGTTGACGCGGATCTCCACGTAGGCAATCGCTTCGGCCTGGGCGCCATCACGTACCGCATGCTCATGGTAGTCAGCGATGTCGAAATGCAGGCCGTGCGCGGCGAAGGCGTTGACCAGCGCGGCCAGCGGCCCGTTACCCTCACCGCTCAATGGCAAACGGCCGCCGTCGAAGAGCAATTGCGCATTCACGTAGGTAGTGGCTTCGTCACTGGTGAGCATGGGCTGGGTCAGTATGTAGGGCTTGCCCTGCTGCAGATAATTCTCGTTGAAACAGGACAGGATCATGTCGCTGGTCACTTCCTGGCCCTTGGCATCGGCAACACGCTGCACCAGGCCGCTGAACTCCATCTGCAGGCGACGCGGCAGCACGATGCCCTGCTGTTCCAGCAGGTACGCCACCCCGCCCTTGCCCGACTGGCTGTTGACCCGGATAACGGCCTCGTAGCTGCGCCCCATGTCGGCGGGGTCGATCGGCAGATAGGGGATTTCCCAGTAGCCATCAGGGTTGTCGCGACGGTGCGCGAAGCCTTTCTTGATCGCGTCCTGGTGGGAGCCGGAGAAAGCGGTGAACACCAGTTCACCGGCATAGGGATGGCGAGGGTGCGTGGGCAGCTGGTTGCAATACTCGACCTCACGCTGGACATGGATGATGTCCGAGAAGTCCAGCTCAGGGCTGATACCACTGGTGTACAGGTTCATGGCCAAGGTCAGGATATCGACGTTGCCAGTGCGCTCGCCATTACCGAACAAGGTGCCTTCGACCCGTTCCGCACCGGCCAGGCAGGCCTGCTCGGCAGTGGAAACCCCGGTTCCACGATCATTGTGCGGGTGCACGCTGATGATCACGCTGTCACGATGGCTCACATGCCTGCAGAACCATTCGATCTGGTCGGCGAACACGTTTGCGGTAGACACTTCGACAGTGGTGGGCAGGTTGAGGATCATCTTGTGGGATGGCGTCGGCTTGTACTCGGCGATCACCGCATCACAGATTTCCAGCCCGAAATCCAGCTCGGTGAAACAGAACGTTTCAGGCGAATACTGATAGGTCCACTGGGTTTGGGGATTGGCCTGCATCAGCGCCTTGATCTCACGGGTGGCTTGGGTGGCGATGTCGATACAGCCAGCGCGATCAACACCGAACACCACCTCGCGGAATGCCGGTGCAGTGGCGTTGTAGACATGCACGATCGCCCGCGGCACGCCTTTGAGCGCTTCGAAGGTGCGCTCGATCAGATGCGTGCGCGCCTGGGTCATTACCTGAATGGTGACATCGTCGGGGATGGCGCCGCTTTCGATCAGTTCGCGCACGTAATCGAAATCAGTCTGCGAAGCGGCCGGGAAGCCAACCTCGATTTCCTTGAAGCCGACCTTGACCAGCAGGTCGAAGAAGCGCCTCTTGCGCTCGGCGTTCATCGGCTCGATCAGCGCCTGGTTACCGTCACGCATATCAACGCTGCACCAGACAGGTGCCTTTTGCTGTACCTGACTCGGCCAGGTGCGGTCCGGCAGGTCGACCACGTTGAAATGGCGGTATTTCGTGGAAGGATCCTTCAACATCATGGCGGCGTTCTCCTTGGCCTATCGATGACTGTAATGGGCCGCTGGATGCGGCGACCGTTTAATCAAAGCATTGGATCCAATTTAAACCCGTTGTGGTTTGTCTGGATTGCGTTTTTTTCGCGAAGACGCCACCAGAGATTTACTAAATTGCACGAAATCGCCTAGCAACAGAGATTTCTTGCACCTGGCACAGGAAATCTTTGGCTAACTTTTCATGAAATTTGCAATTCGGGCGATTCACATTCCGGCATTCTGCTGCTCAAGCTCCCGCATGTTCGTACAAACAGACCCGATACCCGCTCCGCAGGGCTTTACAGTCCATAGAAAAACATCGAAGCACTTTTCTCCAGCAGCCCGGGCGCTGCTCACTAGACTTCAGCAAGCCGCAAGAAGCGGCTCCTCTTAAGCGACAACGGAGCGTCCCTTGCCATCTGCAAGAGCGGGTGTAAGCGCTCGAGATTCTCTGATTCCGAATTTCTTGCGTAGAGGGTCGTTGAAATCCGGCGGGGCAAAAAGTGGGGCAAAATTGCCAACCAGAAAAAACGCACAAGCATAAAAAAATCCAGTCACCGCTAAGTGACTGGATTCTTTGGAGTTTTATGGTCGGGACGGAGTGATTCGAACACTCGACCCCTTGCACCCCATGCGTGCAGGACACACCTAAAGCCTTACGGATCAAGGCCTTGAGCGGGCGCTCGCTGCAAACGGTGCCGCACTGTGCAAGACCAATTTTCACCAACCCCCGAAAATCTCCCCACGGGCTTAGGCCCGCATCCGGCTTTCTGCCGACCGTTTCCCTTCCTTTATGCTGCTGCTCACAGCCGACGGTCATGATCCCGGATGCTGTGGGTGACCACACCCCACACCTCGAACCGGTCACCCTCAAGAATGTACCGGGACGGGTACTTCGGATTGTCCGCCATGAGGACAACCTGCCCGTCACGAATGACCATTCGCTTGCAGGTGGCCTCACCGTTTAACGCAGCGATGATGACATGGCCCGATCGAGCCTCAGCCAGGCGGTCGACCACCAGCAGGTCACCTGTGTAGATGCCTGCCCCCTGCATGCTTTCGCCGTCCACCTTGACCAGGTAAACGCTTGGCGTACGTAGGTGGAGCAGTTCGTCTATCGACACCTGCTTGTCGTCGGCTTCAACTGGAAGGGTTGCGGTCATATCGGCTGGCCGTTAACTGTATATACATACAGCACCTTACGGCTGCACATGCCGGTGCAACTGCCGATCGACGGCCTAATGGAGCGGCGGCAGTTCCTTGCCGCGAGCCTTCGCTACAGCACGAAGCTGGTAGTCGGATACCGCCTGGAACAGCGACTCAGCCAGGAGGCGCAGGCGCTCCACCTCCTCCGCCGGCACGCCGCCATCTTGGGCCTGATGATACTCACGCATAGCATCGACTGCCTGCTGTATCAGCGGATCACCAGCCTCGACCATTCCAATGAAGGTGCGCTTGTCCATTGCCTTGCCCCGATCAGTTGATCAGCAAATTGTAGATCATCGCTATATCTCCTGATCGAATTGGGAACAATTAAAAAGTTACCATAACTATCATCCAATACAGGCTTAATTACTTACCCGAATGGTACCATATTGCCCCTGCTGATCAGAGTACATAGTTTTTCCTTCTGAATCCTTAATCGTAATCGTCAGCACCAAAATATTGTGGCTATTCTGGGCTGCCAGTTCAAACTTTTTGGGCAATTCGACATGAAGACCATCTTTTTCCATCGAGCCAGCCTGCAAGATATTATAAATATTATAGAGTTTACCACCCTCTTGAGTAGTTAGCTTTAAGGCAGAATCCTTAAAACATGCTTGGACATTCATATTTTGGCCATTCATACCGCACGAAACAACCGCCTCATAGGGATAATTTGAAATTTTATAATCTCTATCAACGTCAGGCAAAACTCCTGCCACATCGGAGTTCAAGTTAGATACCAGCGTTTGCAGGCCGCTCACCACTTTAGGATCACTTCCAGCACATAGAGACTTCAAGGACGCAAAGTCGCTTTTAACGAGCGGAGCATAGCGGTACGCCATCTCATTCCACTGGTCTTGATTTTTCCTCAAACCTGTAGAGTAGACAGGCCGCTGGTTAAATAGTAGCGTAGACACGACTGCAGGATATACAAATACAAATGCCGCACCGCAGTCAGTCGGAGTAGGTTTAAAATTAGGATCTTCCATATGGGCTTTAGCATACGACCTGTATCCGGCTAAATTGCTTAGGCCTAATACATCAGTCGTGTACTCCGGTATCTCCGCCCCACCATTTTCTTTAACCATTTTGGCGTACATACCAGACATCATCGAAAAGCCTTTGAAACTGTCAAGAGTCGCCCCCTCCCTGAAGCCGCTAATGACTGGCCAGTTTTTGGAAAACTTCAGCTGATCTAAGAAAGAGTTATAAGCCACAAGTTCTGATCCATCAGTGACCTCTTCCCCAAAACTGCCATACTCCGCTGCATCTTGTTCTGCAAGCGCTGGTGCAGCGATCAATGTGAACAAAGCAGCAAGCGAAAGGCTTTTAAAATGCATCGCGATCCCTCAGGTCCATTGGGTGGTGGCGGCAGTTTGCCACCAAAGCTTTCGGCAGGATTTTATGAATCTTTAGCTTCCCAGAAGCTGCGGTGCCAAATAGGAACTAGTCGCAGCTCGAAATAGCTGCTCCAAGTTGTTTTTCATAGCCTATCCGCTGGCGACGCTCAGCCAGCAAAGCCCTCACCTTCAATTCCAAGCTATCGGTATTTCGCAGGCTGGTAGCAGCCCAGGGTGGCACAGCCACCTCCGGCGCGCGGCACGGCACCTGCACAGGCACCTCGACGCGCACATACTGCACCTGCGGCTCGACCTTTCCGGCGCACCCCGTAAGTCCCAGGGTCAGCACCAGCCCGCTCCCACAGGCGAAGCCACGGATTACGTGGGATGCAGCCTCGCAAATACCCATTTCGCTCCCGCAAGTAGGCGAATTTAGTTCCGGCCTCATAGGCCAAGCTCCTTGTCGATAATAGAGGTTGCGGCTGCACACTGGTCACCGCCGGTGCGCTCTTGCTGCAGGCGGTTCGCCGCGGCGTAGTCGAGATCCGCGCTGGCCTTGGCTTCGCTCACTGCCTGCTCTGCCCTTGCCTGGCGCTCACTCGCGGCCAGGGTTAGGTCACCCAACGCCTTGCCCTGCTCCTGTGCCAGGCCTTCGAGGTTGTCGCGGGCCGCGGTGCACGCAGCGACCCGGTCCTGTTCCTCATCGAGTGCCGGGCGGAAGTGGCTGGTCGTGACCCAGACGCCGGAGGCCGCGCCGAGCAGGATCAACAGGCCGGCGCCGATCACCCGGATCACCAGCTGTCCCATGACACCGCCCAGTCCGGCAGGTCGACCGTCTGGCCCGCCAGCTCATGCGTGCAGTCATTCAGGTACTGGATGCGACCATCAGTGACGAAGGAGTGGCAGATAGTCTCCTTGCTGCCCATCCGGTACCGGGAGAGAACCGACGGGGTGAAGGTGGGCGACTCGGCATTACCGTTGTAGCCCCATCGCGGCCCAGGCCCCGCTCCCACGTTCAGGCTGTGAGGGAGATCGCACCCACTACAGAAGAACCAGAGCCAACCATCTTCGCCCCGGCCCAGGCAGCGACCAATCGTCTTGATCGTCATGCCAGCACCCCGCCTAGCTCTTTCCACTTGGCCAAGAGCTTTTCCAACTTGTGCGGGTTCTGTCCGTAGTTGTTCCCGGGAAAACTGGCCCAGATGTTCGAGCACTTGGCGATCGCCTGCTGAATGCGGCCAGCCTTGATGTCGTCCAGCGCACGGCGCTCGCGAATCTGCTGCAGCGCGATACGGTCCTGGTTCTCCGGCGTGAATCCACCCGCCAAGCGCAGGCTGACCCGGTACGCATCCCAGTAACGTTCGAGAAGCTGGTACCGCCCGGCAGCGGTGCTGGTGACCGGCTTGCCGTTGATTGGGAAGGTCAGCTTGCGCCGAGGGTGATCGGCATAGCCCTGAAACAGGCTACCGCCGTACAACACGTTGTAACCGTCGTCGCTCGCCTTGACGGTCGAGGTGCCCTCTGAAAAGGCGATGAGATCCAGAAACCGGAGCACGTTCGCGCCTCCGGCCTGGGATTCGGTGAGTCTGGCCATGGTTTCTCCATGCAAAAAAGGCCGCCAAGTGGCGGAGTGACATCACAACCGTGACAGTGCTACAACACGGAACGTTTTTCGTTCAAATCACGGTGGATTCCCCATATGGGCAACAAAAAACCATTCCCACAAGACATAACTGATCTCATGAATGAGATTGAAAAATCAGTTACTTCAGGCTCATCAGGTCAGCTTCATAAATTTATTCAAAACACTTTTCCTGACCACGCCCCAAATTTCCCAAGTACTACATGGGAAAATTTCATCACCAACTCCTACATTAAACTTTGGGAAAAAGTAAGACACAAAACAGAATTAGAACGTTGGAATCACTTGTTTGAGAGCGCAAAGAAAGCCTGTCTTGCAGACGATCTATTTGTGATCACTATGGATTATTTTGATTAAACGCTCGGAACGACAGGCCAGTCGATCCCATTGGGATAGCCTTCCTGCTCGGGCAAGCGGCTGAGGGCAACGCGGTAGCGCTTCCATTCCTTGAGTAGCACGGCCTCAGCCTCCGTGGCCTCGTCGAGTTCAACGGCGTCCTGCAACGGGGCAATGGCTGCATCGGCCACAGCCCGGCGCTGAGCGGTTTCGGATACCACGGTGCTGAGCAACTGCTCGGCAGCGGCTTGGGCCTTGGTCTCGGCGGTGATCACTTGCGACCAGTCAATCACGCCAGGGGCTGCGGTCAGACGTTCGCCCAGGTCAAGGCCGGGCAACTGTACCTGACCGTCAGCCGGATAAAGGTCGACCGGGAAGCGGGCAGCCTCAGGCGCATCCGCGGCGTGCGGCAGCATCAGGGTCAGCACCAGGTCACCGTTAACGCGCTCAGCCGGAGCGATTACGAACTCACACCCGACCGCTTCAGCAGGCAGGGTCGAACCATCGGCCAACCGGGAGAAGTCCAGGGCAACGCCGTTCACCTCCAGAGTATCGCCAGCCTTGACCAATGCGAGTTGCAGATCAGATCTGACTGGAGAAAGCTTGATGATCATTAGAACCACCTCCCGACTGCTTTCCACGAGTAAACAATATCTGCCGTCGATGCGACATATAGCTGGAACGTTAGCGTTCCGTTACCGCCATTGGCTCGATAGGGAATACATATCACCCTGTACGCGCCTTCTATAACTCCGCCACTCAATTCAACTGGTGCGCTTCCCGCGAAGGCAACCGGCCAGGTGATAGTTGCACCACCGGGAGAAATGTAATGACCGCCGGCTGCGGTTGATACACCACCTGTGTAGGTTCCGGTTCCGAAACAGATCATGAGGCCGCATGCGAACTTTACGTAATGACCATTCGCGTTGCTGCCAATCTCCATGATTGCACCAGTTGGGACGCCACCGCTTTGGCTCACTGTGCCGGTGATATCCGCCACAGCCGCAGCTTTCAGCCCAAGGCCGCTGCGAGCTAAGGCTGCGGTGTTGCCGCCGGTACCACCCTTGTTCACCGGCACCACGTTCTCGGTCGACACCGAGCCCAGACCAGCAAGCGTCGAACCCCAGGTGTTCGCGATGTCGTTGAACTTGTCGGCCAGGGTCTTGGTGTAGCCTTGGACCGGAGTGATGGCGTACGAGCCACCGCTCACCGTAGCTCCTTGGTAGGCCGGCAGGATACTCAGCACAGTACCGCTGGCGATGTTGGTCACTTCATACCAGCGCCCATCCGGGCCGAGGAACGCATCCCCTACCCTGCCGTTTGCCGAAAAGTTGGTGCCAGTGCCGGTCACCGTTGTCTGGCCAGCCGTAATCGCGACTGTGCCGGTTCTATACCAAGGCATAGCTGTCCCCTTTGAGATTATAAAATTCGCGCAACATGACCAGGCGCCTCGTCGAGCGCCCGCCCCTTACTAATTTTGTCGCGCTCTAATACGGCCAGATTTAGTCGTAGTCCGAGATGTCCAGCATGATGTAGTGATAACTGGCGCAGTACGTGTTGGGCACTGGATTGGAGCTGAGCCTGTTGGCATTGTTGTAGGTGTTCACACCCTGCAGCCGGACACTGGTAGCAGAGGGCTTGGTGATCATGCTGGCCGTGATCAGGCCTATCGCTGATGGGTTACTAGGGTCGTCGGGAATGATCTCGTGGAATGACCAAGCCCAAAATACGCACTGGATGACGGCGATTTTTTTGAGAGCTGGATACGATCTATCAGTCGTCGGGAACGAACCATTAGTAGACCTTCCTGAGACTGTTCCCAAAACCCGCATGTATTTCATCCGAGAATCAAAAACCACTGCTCCCGTGGTTTTGTTTTTCACCACCAGTCCGTAGTTGATCGCGAACCTCTGACCTCTGCTCGCGACATCAAAAACGTACACTTCAAAAGGATTGCGGGCGGTGGCCCAAAAGGTCACGCGAAGAACGCCATTGACCAGCTGACCAGACCAACACACCCCGACATTGTTAGCCATCGATAGGGCAATGGTTGGCGTCGTATACCCAGGAAAATCCCTGACTATGTAGTAGATGACGCCGTTCGGGCCGCCTGCTTGGGAAGTGGCCGTCAACGTCAGCCTCTCAACCAGCGCCAAATTGGAGTAAGTGCCATCAATCTGGACAAAGCCATTGGCATGGCGGCGGCAAAAACTGAGTGCAACACCTGACCTTTCCGGTAGGGTGTTGCCATGTCTTATCACGAACTCAGCGTTGAAGAACGCTCCGATATCCAGGTCAGTCTGCTGCGTGGCATGAGCCAGCGC
>NZ_JAPFCG010000038.1:0-17832 GCF_026240995.1 Pseudomonas sp. DCB_BI
GATAATCTTTTTGACTATCAGTCCGTACTCACAAGCACCCACACGAATTGCTTGATTCGATTTGTTAAAGAGCGTTTGGTTAAGAGCTTTTCGTCTCAACCGAGGCGCGCATTCTACGCTTTCCTCACTTGCTGTCAAGCGTTTATTTTGAAGTTTTTTGCGAGAAACTCGTTTAGCTTCAAACACTTGACTCAACGGGGTGGCTTGCTTTGCTTCGCTACCGCGTTGGAATGGTGCGCATTATAGGGCTGATATTTTACAGGTCAACCTTTAATTTCAACAATTTAGGCCTCTGCGCAAAAAGCGGTGTCAGGATGGTCAGCTGCCCTTCACACGCCTTGCCCCCTCGCCCAATAATTGCGCACTATATTGCTCAACCCCACTTTTCCCGAAGGATCGCCTCATCTAAATGAACACCCAGCCCCGCAGCCTGGCCGCTACCCTCTTCCCGATCGGCCTACTGCTAATCGCCATGGCATCGATTCAGTCCGGTGCCTCCCTGGCCAAAAGCATGTTCCCCATCGTCGGCGCGCAAGGCACCACCAGCCTGCGGCTGATCTTTGCCAGCATCATCATGCTGCTGATACTGCGCCCATGGCGGGTATCCATGACTGCCAATACCCTGCGCAACGTGGTCATTTATGGCATGGCACTGGGCGGCATGAACTTCCTCTTCTATATGGCCCTGCAAACGGTACCGATCGGTATCGCCGTGGCACTGGAGTTCACCGGCCCGCTAGCGGTGGCAATCTTCTCGTCGCGGCGAGCGATCGACTTCCTGTGGATCGGCCTGGCCATCGCCGGCTTGCTGCTGTTGCTGCCGGCGGGGCACGGCGGCCAGTCACTCGACCCGGTGGGCGCCGCCTATGCACTGGGCGCAGGCGTTTGCTGGGCCCTGTACATTTTGTTCGGGCAACGCGCCGGGGCCGAGCACGGCATCCAGAGTGCGGCACTGGGCGTAGTAGTCGCGGCCTTGTTCGTAGCCCCTATCGGTATCGCCCATGCAGGCGGCGCACTGCTCACGCCCGCCGTAATTCCCATGGCCCTGGCCGTTGCCGTGCTGTCCACCGCCCTGCCCTACAGCCTGGAAATGGTCGCACTCACGCGTATTCCGGCACGCACCTTCGGTACGCTGATGAGCATCGAGCCGGCTTTCGGCGCCTTGTCCGGCCTGCTGTTCCTCGGTGAAGTGCTGACGGTTACCCAATGGCTGGCGATCCTGGCAATCATTACCGCATCAGTCGGCACTACCCTTTCGATGCGCAAAGAGCCCAGCCCTACAATCGCTGCAGACTGATATGAGAAATATTTTCATTTGGGACAGCATTGGTGATTGTAGGGACCCATCTCGCTGATTAAGCTGTCACAGAATCATCATCTTTACGCTATCTACTGGACCGAACACGGACGCTGGGGAATTTTCAGGAAGAACCGAAGCGATAACGACAGGGCCTGACAACTGATCCGCCCTGCATTTAAGGACAGGAATGAAACGTATTTTTCTCATCCTGGCCATCTTGGCAATTGCTGGATGTGCCGCCACAGCCAAGACTGAGGTCAAAAGGGGCAAGAAGGGCCTGCATATCAACTGCTCCGGCCTTTCCTCCTCGTGGGACAATTGTTACAGCAAAGCCGCAAGCTCCTGCAGCACACGCGGCTATCGGGTCATTGCGCGCTCGGGCGATAGCGATGAAGAGGCCGGCGACTACTTGTTCGGCATCAATCCGGCGGGCTACACCAGCCGTAGCATGATCGTCATCTGCAAATAAGAAGAAGGGCAGCTCGCGAGCTGCCCTTCTTCATGTGCCGATCATAGCGGCGCGGTACGGGTATGCAACCAGGCCAGCGCATCGCCCATGAGCCTTGGTGCAAGGCGCTCACGCACGGTGGCGTGGTACTGGTTCAGCCATGTCACTTCTTCGATCGACAGCCGCTCAGGCAACAGGCAGCGGGTGTCGATCGGACAAAGCGTCAAGGTCTCGAAGCACAGGAAATCGCCAAAGGCACTCTTGCCCGCCTCACGATTGACCACAAGGTTCTCGATGCGCACGCCCCACTGCCCAGGGCGGTAGGTACCCGGTTCGATCGAGCTGATCATGCCCGCCTGCATCGCCGTTTGGGGTGCAGCTGCTGCCTGGTAGGCAATCACCTGCGGCCCCTCGTGCACATTCATGAAGTAGCCCACCCCATGGCCGGTGCCATGGCCATAGTCGACCTGGTCAGCCCAGATCGGGGCCCGGGCAATGGCGTCGAGCAACGGCGAAAGCACCCCACGCGGGAACGTGGTGCGCGACAGCGCGATCATGCCCTTGAGCACACGGGTGCAGTCCTCCTTCTGTGCCTGGCTCGGGATCCCCACCGGCACCATGCGGGTGATATCGGTGGTACCGCCCAGGTATTGCCCGCCCGAGTCGATCAGCAGCAAGCCGTCACCTTCGATGTGCGCATGCGACTGCTCGGTGGCGCGGTAATGCGGCATCGCGCCATTGGCATTGAAGGCAGCAATGGTCGAGAAGCTCAGCGACACGAAGTTCGGGCGCCGGGCCCGCGCTGCACTCAACTGCTCGTCAACGGTCAGCTCGGTAATCACCTCTCGACCGAGGTTCGCCTCGAACCAGGCAAAGAACTCGCACAACGCCGCACCATCCTGCTCCATGACCTGGCGGATATGCACCAGATCGTCATCGCCTTTACATGACTTGCTCAGGGTTGTCGGGTTGAGCCCTTCCACCAGCACGGCATCTGCCTGTAGGTTATCCAGCAGGCCGCAGGTGACCCGGGCCGGGTCCACCAGCAGCCTGCTCCCCGCAGGAACGCCTGCCAGTGCCTGCCCTGCTTCGCTGTAGTCGCGCACCTCGATACCGTCGACCGCCAGCACCTGACGCAAGTGCTCATCCACCTTGTCCTGGCCAACGAACAGGATGGCCTGCTGCTGGCTGATCAGGGCAAAGGCCAGAAACACCGGATTGTAGGAAACGTCGCTGCCGCGCAGGTTGAACAGCCAGGCGATGTCGTCAAGGGTAGCAATGAAGTGCCAGTCGGCACCCTTGGCCTGCATGCCCTGGCGCAATTGCGCCAGCTTTTCCGCCCGGCTCACCGTGGCATGTGGCCCCAAGTGCTGATAAACCGGGTTGGCTGGCAACGCCGGACGCCCGCTCCAGACCTGGCCCAGCAGGTCCTTGTCGGTGATCAGCCGCGCCCCCCGCAGTTTCAGGCGCTCTGCCAACTGACGCGCCGAGGCCAAGGCCATGACTGCACCATCCACCGCAACATTGCCGTTAGGCTCGACGTGCTCACCCAGCCATTCGAGTGCACCGGGCTTGCCCGGCAGCAGCTTCATCAGCTCGATGCCGCTGCCGGCCAGTTCGTGCTCGGCCTGTTCCCAGTAGCGGCTATCAACCCACAGACCGGCAAACCCGGAGGTGACCACCAGCGTGCCTACCGAGCCGTGGAACCCAGATAGCCACTGGCGCCCCTGCCAGTAACCGGGGAGGTATTCAGAAAGGTGAGGGTCGGCCGACGGTACCAGCAAGGCATGGATGCCGGCTACGGCCATGGCCTGGCGCACTTGCGCCAGACGCTGTGGCACGCTTTGTTCAAGGGTGGTCTGGACGCTCATGCGCTCTCCTGCGGCTACATCACGATTGATCTAATACGCCGATAATGGAACAGCCGTCAGGGCCCTGCAATCGTCCCGGCGCGAACCGGACGCGTCCTACATCAGAACCACTGATCAAGTTCCGCTGAACTTCCCCAAAGCAAGGCCTTCACACACTGTACATTCATTGCACACAGGCAATTGACCATGCCCAGTGCCTGCACCCCGAAAACTGCCGTGGTGTTGCTCGACACCCGCGAACACACGCCCGAGCACGAGCATGCCGTGCACCTGAAGATTGCCCAAGGCCTGGGACGACTTCTGGGTTGCCCGCACAAGCTGCCCGAGCAACCGCCCAATGCCGCCGATGATTACTACTACCTGCCTACAGAGACCCTGACCGACCCCAAGCGCGCTGCAATTCTGGGCATTCGCAGCGAACAGGACCTGTTTGGTGGCATGGTGTCCCAGCCGTACATGGCGACAAAGGCCATTTCACACCCGCTACCGGCCGGGGCCACCTTCCCACCGGGCTGGACCGATGGTTTCGCTTTGCAGGCGTGCGACGCGCTGCTGCGCGGCTACACCGTGTTCAGCAAGAACGATGCGCGTAACGCAGCTCAGTTGCTACTGCGCGATGGCCCCTTGCGGATCAAACCGGTGCTGGCCTGCGCAGGCCGTGGGCAACAGGTGATCACCGTGGCAGATGAACTGGAGCCACTGCTGGCCAGGATGGACGACCAGCAGCTGGCGCTATGGGGTTTGGTACTGGAAGAAGACCTGAGCGACGTCCAGACCTTCAGCGTCGGCCAGGTGCGTGTCGCCGGGCTGACCTGTAGCTACCATGGCACCCAGCAGCTGACCCGCGACCATCAGGGCACTGAAGTCTACGGCGGTTCCGACCTGGTGGTAGTCCGTGGCGACTACCAGGCCCTGTTGCAAATGCCGCTGGAAGACCACCTGCGCCTGGCCATCAACCAGGCCATGGCTTACGAAAAGGCCGCCGAGCAACATTTCCCGTGCTTTGTCGCCTCACGGCGCAACTATGACATCGCCCGCGGCAGCGACGCCTCAGGCCACCTGCGCTGCGGCGTACTCGAACAATCCTGGCGCCTGGGCGGTGCCAGCAGTGCCGAACTGCTGGCGCTGCAGGCGTTTGCCGATGACCCGGCATTGCAGCGCGTGCGTGCCTCCACCCACGAAGTCTTCGGTACACCCGACCTGCCGGTTGACGCCACCCTTTTCTACCAAGGAAACGACAGTGAACTCGGACAACTCAGCAAATTTGCGCGAATTCGCGAGCATGACCATTCAGAGTGAAACCGTTGAACTACAGGTCGAGAACGACCGTATCGTCGGCACCTTGGTCAGCCCCGGCAGCAAAATGCCGGGCATCCTTTTCGTGCATGGCTGGGGCGGCAGCCAGCAACGCGACCTGGCCCGTGCCCGGCATATCACCGGGCTAGGCTGCGTGTGTATGACCTTCGACCTGCGCGGCCACGAAAAAACCGAGAGCCAGCGTCTTACCGTCACCCGAGAACAGAACCTGCAAGATCTTCTGGTGGCTTACGACCGGCTGGTCAGCCACCCGGCCGTCGACAGCAGCGCCATCGCCATCATCGGCAGCAGCTATGGCGGCTACCTGGCTACCCTGCTGAGCCGCGAACGGCCGGTCAAATGGCTGGCGCTGCGGGTACCCGCGATGTACTGGGACGACGAATGGGGCAGCCCCAAGCAGGCCCTCGACCGCCAACGACTGAACGCCTACCGCCAGCGCCCGCTCGGTCCAGGGGACAACCGTGCGCTGGCGGCCTGCGCCGAATTCGCCGGGGATGTGTTGCTGGTGGAATCGGAGCAGGACGACTATGTACCGCACAGCACGCTGATGAATTACCGCTCGGCATTCGTCAGCGCCCATTCGCTGACTCATCGCATCGTCGACGGGGCAGACCACGCCCTGTCCAGCGAACAGAGTCAGAAAGCCTACAGCTCGATCCTCGCCGCGTGGATCAGCGAAATGGTCATCGGCGCCCGCCTGGACCACTACCCGCACTATGCCCCTTGGTATGCCTGAGGTTCACCCACCTGGCAAAGCAGGCCGCCATCGACACCACGCACCAGGCTACGCAAGGTCTGGTAGGCGGCAAAGTTCACGCCACGTGCCTGATGCCGGCCCAGCAGGTCGAGGAATGGCTCCTCGATGAAGTCCACGGCCGCAGCCGCCCAGGCCTGGCGGGACTGCCATTGCAGGTACTGCAACACCCGGCTGCCATCGTCGCTGGCCTGGATGCTGACCCCCTGCAGGCCCTCGCACCGCGCGGCCAGCGCTTCGCTACGCGCCACCAGGGCCTCGGCCAAGGCTTGCTGGCACATGCTGGGCACTTCGTATTCGATCATCTGGGTAAACCACAGGGCTTGAGGCTTTGCCGACATCGACAGTCTCCTGATTACGGGCGCATGCAGCGCAATGCCGTGCAGGGTAAAACCTCAAGTTAAGTCAAGGTCAAGTGGTTTCTTGAAGGCCTATCCCGATACCGCGAAGCGCCGCCGATAGTCGCTGGGCGTCAAACCAGTGATACGCTGGAACACTTTGCGAAACGCGCCCGGGTCTTGATAACCGACTCCCCATGCAATCTGTTCGACGTTGCGTCGGGTGAACTCCAGCAAGCGGCACGCCCGCCCCACCCGCACCTGCTGGCAATACTCGGTCGGGCGCAACCCGGTGGCAGCGCGAAAGCGTCGCAAGAATGTTCGCTCCTCCAGCCCCGCACAGGCCGCCATCCCAGCAAGGTCAGCGTGCTGCCCGCCGTTACCCTGCAACCAGTGCTGCACTTTCAACACGGCCTCGTCGCCGTGATCCAGGCGTGGGTTGAACAACGCACCGGGCAACGGCGCCGTAACGGGTTCGACCGCCAGGTAGCGGGCGGTTTCCCGCGCCACGGTCGCCCCCAGAAAACGCTCCAGCAGGCGCAAGCCCAGGTCGGTCCAGGCCATCAAGCCTGCCGAGGTGACGATGTCGCCGTCGTCCAGCAGCGGCTGCCGGGTCTCCACCCGTACCTTGGGGAAGCGCTGGGCCAGCGCATGCACGTAGTTCCAGTGGGTGCAGGCTGGGCGCCCGTCCAGCAGGCCACTGGCAGCGATGAAGAACACGCCGATACACACCGACGCCAGTACCGTGCCGCGCTCGTGCAGCCTGCACAACGACGTGCGGTGGCGCTCCAGCAGGTCGCCCTGCGGGGTCGATTCGAGACTCGGCGGAATGATCAGTACACGCAGGCCCGGCACGTCGCTGGCAGGGCTGTCG
Source organism: Pseudomonas sp. DCB_BI (assembly GCF_026240995.1). Lineage (NCBI taxonomy): Bacteria > Pseudomonadati > Pseudomonadota > Gammaproteobacteria > Pseudomonadales > Pseudomonadaceae > Pseudomonas > Pseudomonas sp. DCB_BI. Next base: position 6,903 of record NZ_JAPFCG010000038.1, read on the forward strand.
GGGGCAGGCTGCAACTGGCCCGCCTCGTTGGCCTGCCAGAAGCTGATACGCACCCGCGGCAACTCGACGGCGCCCAGCTCGGCAGCTACCCGGTTGGCCACCAGGAACAAGTCGGCCAGGCCATGCACGGCGGCACGCTGCACGCCGGGGTACAGCAACAGACCAATGTCCAGGCTGGCTGGGGTGTCAGTTTTTGCCCGCATAGTGTCGTTCGTGCCAATCCTCAGCTCAGTGCACACAGCCTATAACTAACGGCATCCAACGACTACTGCCAGAGGAGGCAGCATGAACAAGCAGGCGCTGATCATCATCGATATCCAGAACGACTACTTTCCGGGCGGCAAATGGGCCCTTGAAGGCGCTGACCAGGCAGCCGACAACGCCGCCCGGCTGCTGGCGGCGGCCCGCCAGCGCGGCGACCTGGTGGTGCATGTGCGGCATGAGTTCGACAGCGCCGATGCGCCGTTCTTCGCCCCGGGTTCGCCGGGTGCTGCCATCCACCGCAAGGTCGAACCGGTCACGGGCGAACCGGTGGTGCTCAAGCACAAGGTCAACGCCTTTCTCGGCACCGACCTCGAACACACGCTGGACCGGCATGGTGTCGAGGCCCTGACCATCGTCGGCAGCATGAGCCACATGTGCATCGACGCCGCCACCCGTGCAGCAGCCGACCTGGGTTATGAGGTGACCGTGGCGCATGATGCCTGCGCGACACTGCCGCTGGAATTCAACGGCAAGCAGGTACCGGCAGCGCAGGTGCATGATTCGGCAATGGCTGCATTGGCGTTTGCCTATGCCAGGGTGGTGAAGACCGATGAGTTGCTGGACCGCTGATACAGCTTGAGAGGTTGGGGCGCTTTACGCCCCTCCCCCGAACCTCAGATCACCACATTGCGCACAAAGCGTACCGCCACCTCGCCATCATTCCGATAGGCATACCGGCAGTTGCTGGGGAACACCTGGAACTGTCCCACCTGCAGGCGATGCTCGACCCCCTCGATGATCAGCGTCAGCTGCCCGTCGGCCACATAGATCTGCTCACTCCAGCCTTCGGCATCTGCCTCGCTGGCATAATGCTCGCCAGGAGCCAAGGTCCACTCCCAAAGCTCCACCTCGCGTCGTGCCGGGCTGGTACCCAGCAGCACCGCCCGGCTCTGTGGATGCACGCCCGCCCAGGCCAGCTCTTCGATGCGCCCGGGGTCACGCTGGTCCGGCGCCTGGATCAAGGTACTGAACGCCACGCCCAAGGCTTCGGCAATCAAGTCCAGGGTGGTCAGGCTCACATTCTTTTCGCCCGCCTCGATCGCTACCAGCATGCGCCGGCTCACCCCTGAGCGCTCAGCCAGCGCCGCCTGGCTCATGGCGGCGGCGTTGCGCAGGCTGCGTACATTGAGGCTGACATGTTGGAGCACCGAGGCACGGTGCGCGGAATCTTTGTGCACTATATTGCTCACTGATCGGGATTGCGCAGTATACTGCCCACTTTGCGGCGATTGTGCGCCGCCTTCCGCCGAGTGTGCAAGACCATGAGCAAGCCCAGCAGCCAAACCACCCCCGCCGTTACCTTTCGCCTGAGCAAGGCCGAACTGGTGCTGGTGTTCATCACCATGTTATGGGGCGGCACCTTCCTGCTGGTGCATAACGTGATGACTGTCAGCGGACCGATGTTCTTCGTCGGCCTGCGCTTTGCGGCTGCCGCGCTGTTCGTGGGCGTGGTGTCGGCGCGTTCACTGCCAGGGCTGACCTTCACCGAACTGAAGGCGGGCATGCTGATAGGCGTGTCGATCATGCTCGGCTACGGCTTGCAGACCATGGGCCTGCAAACCATCAGCAGCAGCCAGTCGGCATTCATCACCGCGCTGTACGTGCCATTCGTGCCATTGCTGCAGTGGCTGGTACTTGGTCGGCGACCAGGCCTTATGCCCAGCATCGGCATCTGCCTGGCCTTTATCGGCCTGATGCTGCTGGCAGGTCCTGAGGGCGGCAGCCTGCACTTCAGTGAGGGCGAACTGGTAACCCTGGTCAGCGCCGTGGCCATTGCCGCCGAAATCATCCTGATCAGCCGCTACGCCGGCCAGGTCGATGTGCGCCGGGTCACCGTGGTGCAACTGGCAACCGCCTCGCTGCTGGCGTTCCTGATGATCGTGCCGACCCAGGAGCGCATTCCCGACTTCTCCTGGCTGCTGCTGGCCAGCGCCGTAGGCCTGGGTGCCATGAGCGCGGTGATCCAGGTGGCGATGAACTGGGCGCAGAAATCGGTCTCGCCCACCCGCGCCACCCTTATCTACGCCGGCGAACCCGTATGGGCCGGAATCGTCGGGCGCATTGCCGGGGAGCGCCTGCCAGGCGTGGCGCTGCTCGGCGGCCTGCTGATCGTGATTGCGGTGGTGGTCAGCGAACTCAAGGTCCGCCGCCCCCGCGACACCGCCGAAGTACGCGACGTGCAGGCACAAGGCGAACGCCAGGCCGGGCTCTAAAGCGGTCAACAGCGGCTATGCTCTGTAAAAAACTGTTATAAAAAAACAGCTTGTCACAGCCTGTTTGTAGGATTCTGCGACAGCTTGCGTGTTGGTGATCAACACCCCGGCACGTATGATTCTTTGCAAACTTCTCCAGAATAGGCCGCTATGTCTTTGATAGTGCTATTGCTTCTGCCGTTCGTGGGCAGTTGCCTGGCAGCCGTGCTGCCGCACAACGCACGTAACGCCGAGTCCATTCTTGCCGGGCTCGTAGCCCTGGTCGGTACCGTCCAGGTAGCACTGCTGTACCCTCAGGTTGCCCACGGTGGCGTGATCCGCGAAGAGTTTCTGTGGGTGCCCAGCCTGGGGCTGAACCTGGTACTACGAATGGACGGCTTCGCCTGGCTGTTCTCGCTACTGGTGCTGGGCATCGGTACGCTGGTGTCGCTGTACGCGCGTTACTACATGTCGCCGCAAGACCCTGTACCACGCTTCTTCGCCTTCTTCCTGGCCTTCATGGGCGCCATGCTGGGCCTGGTAATCTCCGGCAACCTGATTCAGCTGGTGTTCTTCTGGGAACTCACCAGCCTGTTCTCCTTCCTGCTGATCGGCTACTGGCACCACCGTGCCGACGCCCGCCGCGGCGCTTACATGGCGCTGATGGTGACCGGCGCAGGCGGCTTGTGCCTGCTGGTCGGGGCCCTGCTGCTCGGCCATGTGGTCGGCAGCTACGACCTGGACAAGGTCTTGGCTGCCGGCGACACCATCCGCCAGCACGCACTGTATCCGGTGCTGCTGCCGCTCATCCTGGCCGGCGCCCTGAGCAAGAGCGCCCAGTTCCCCTTCCAGTTCTGGCTGCCCCACGCCATGGCGGCGCCCACACCGGTATCGGCCTACCTGCACTCGGCGACCATGGTCAAGGCTGGGGTGTTTCTGCTGGCGCGTCTTTGGCCGGTACTCTCCGGTAGCGAAGAGTGGTTCTGGATCGTCGGCGGTGCCGGGGCCATCACCCTGCTGCTCGGCGCCTTTGCCGCCATGTTCCAGAACGACCTCAAAGGCCTGCTCGCCTATTCGACCATCAGCCACCTGGGCCTGATCACACTGCTGCTGGGTCTGAACAGTCCACTGGCCGCCGTTGCCGCCGTATTCCACATTCTCAACCATGCCACCTTCAAGGCCTCGCTGTTCATGGCGGCCGGCATCATCGACCACGAAAGCGGTACCCGTGACATCCGCCGCCTCAGCGGCCTGATCCGCCTGGTGCCGTACACCGCAACCCTGGCCATGGTCGCCAGCGCCTCCATGGCCGGCGTGCCATTGATGAACGGCTTCCTGTCGAAGGAAATGTTCTTCGCCGAGACGGTGTTCATCAGCTCCACCGCCTGGGTCGAGGCCGCGCTGCCGGTGATCGCCACCCTGGCCGGCACCTTCAGCGTGGCCTATGCCCTGCGCTTCACCGTCGATGTGTTCTTCGGCCCCACCGCCCAGGACTTGCCCCACACCCCCCACGAGCCGCCGCGCTGGATGCGTGCACCGGTCGAGTTGCTGGTACTCACTTGCCTGGTGGTAGGCATTTTCCCCGCCCAGTCGGTCGGGCCACTGCTGGCCGCTGCCGCCCTGCCCGTCGTAGGTGGCACGCTGCCGGAATACAGCCTGGCCATCTGGCATGGCTGGAATGCCCCGCTGATCATGAGCCTGGTGGCCATGAGCGGCGGTATCGTCCTGTACCTGCTCCTGCGCAAGCAACTGCGCCTGGGGCGTTTCCCTTACCCACCGCTGATCGAGCGCTTCAACGGCAAGCGGCTGTTCGAACACGGTCAGGTCCAGTTGATGCTGCTGGCGCGGCGCGTCGAGCGCCTGTTCACCACCCGCCGCCTGCAATCGCAGCTATTCATGCTGGTGGTTGCCGCCTTCATCGCCGGCCTCACTCCCATGCTCTACAGCGGCCTGAGCTGGGGCGACCGACCGAAGATTCCGGGCTCCGGCGTGTTTGTCGCGCTGTGGCTGATCGCCATTGCCTGCGCCATCGGCGCCGCCTACCAGGCCAAGTACCACCGCCTGGCGGCACTGATCATGGTCAGTGTCTGCGGTTTGATGACCTGCATCACCTTCGTATGGTTCTCAGCCCCCGACCTGGCACTGACCCAACTGGTGGTGGAAGTGGTCACCACTGTGCTGATCCTGCTGGGCCTGCGCTGGTTGCCGCGGCGTATCGAAGGCGTATCGCCGCTGCCCGGTAGCCTGGAGCGCGCGCGCATGCGCCGCCTGCGCGACCTGCTGCTGGCGATACTGGTCGGTGGTGGCATGGCCTTGCTGTCGTACGCCATGCTGACCCGGCCAACACCCAATGACATTTCCTCGTTCTACCTGAGCCGCGCACTGCCCCAGGGCGGTGGCACCAATGTGGTCAATGTGATGCTGGTCGACTTCCGTGGCTTCGATACCCTCGGTGAGATCACCGTGCTGGTGGCGGTGGCACTGACGGTGTTCGCCCTGCTGCGGCGCTTCCGCCCTCCGAAAGAGAGCATGCAGCTGCCGGCACAGCAGCGCCAGCTGGCACCGGATGTGGTCACCGACCTGATCAACCCACGGCACGCCACCGACACCGCGCTGGGCTTCATGATGGTGCCGGCGGTGCTGGTGCGCCTGCTGCTGCCGATCGCTTTGCTGGTGTCGATGTACCTGTTCATGCGCGGCCACAACCAGCCGGGCGGCGGCTTTGTCGCCGGTCTGGTGATGTCAGTGGCATTCATCCTGCAATACATGGTGGCCGGTACCCAGTGGGTCGAGGCACAAATGAGCCTGCGGCCGCTGCGCTGGATGGGCACCGGCCTGCTGTGCGCGACCCTGACCGGAATCGGCGCGATGCTGCTGGGTTACCCGTTCCTCACCACCCACACTGCTCACCTGCACCTGCCGTTGCTGGGCGATGTGCACGTGGCCAGCGCGCTGTTCTTCGATGTCGGCGTGTACACCGTGGTGGTCGGGTCGACGCTGCTTATCCTCACCGCCTTGGCGCACCAGTCCGTGCGCGCCTACCGCCCGGGCAACCCGGCAAAAACCAGCCAAGCAGGAGCCGCCTGATGGAAGAAGTCATTGCAGTCGCCATCGGTGTGCTGGCCGCTTCGGGGGTGTGGCTGATCCTGCGCCCACGTACCTACCAGGTGATCATGGGCCTGTGCCTGCTGTCGTATGGGGTCAATCTGTTCATTTTCAGCATGGGCAGCCTGTTCATCGGCAAGGAACCGATCATCAAGGACGGCGTCACCCAGGACCTGCTGCACTATACCGACCCGCTGCCGCAGGCACTGGTGCTCACCGCCATCGTCATCAGCTTCGCCATGACCGCGCTATTCCTCGTGGTATTGCTGGCTTCGCGCGGCCTGACCGGTACCGACCACGTGGATGGCCGGGAGCGTGACGAATGAATGGCATGAGTCAGCTCATCGTCGCGCCCATCCTGCTGCCGCTGCTGACGGCGGCGGTGATGTTGCTACTGGGTGAAAAGCACCGGCGGCTCAAGGCCCGGCTGAACCTGCTGTCGACCTTCGCCGGCCTGGCCATCGCCGTCAGCCTGCTGCTGTGGGTACGCACCCAGGGCCAGGCAGAGTCGATTGGTGTGTACCTGCCGGGCAACTGGCCGGCGCCATTCGGCATCGTGCTGGTAGTGGACCACCTCTCGGCCCTGCTGTTGACCCTGACCGGGGTCATCGGCTTCAGCGCGCTGCTGTTTGCCCGCGCCCGCTGGGACAGTGCCGGGGCCAGCTTCCATGCGCTGTTCCAGATCCAGCTGATGGGCTTGTACGGTGCCTTCCTGACCGCAGACCTGTTCAACCTGTTCGTGTTCTTCGAGGTGCTGCTGGCTGCCTCCTACGGCTTGTTGCTGCATGGTTCGGGCCGTGCCAGGGTGCGTGCCGGCCTGCACTACATCGCCATCAACCTGTTCGCCTCGTCGCTGTTCCTGATCGGCGCCGCAATGCTGTACGGTGTGACCGGTACCCTGAACATGGCTGACCTTGCGCTGAAGATCCCGCTGGTGCCGGAGGCCGACCGCGGTTTGCTACACGCCGGCGCCGCCATCCTGGCCACGGCCTTCCTGGTCAAGGCCGGCATCTGGCCGCTGAACTTCTGGCTGGTACCGGCCTACGCTTCGGCCAGTGCCCCGGTGGCGGCACTGTTCGCCATCATGACCAAGGTCGGCCTGTACGCCGTGCTTCGTCTGTGGACACTACTGTTCTCTGGGCAGGCCGGGGCCTCGGCGCATTTCGGTGGTGAATGGCTGGTGTATGGCGGCCTGGTTACCTTGGCGGTGGCCGCAGCGTCGATCCTGGCTGCGCAACGCCTGGAGCGCCTGGCTGCGCTGAGCATCCTGGTTTCGGCTGGGACCTTGCTCGGAGCAGTCGGCTTCGCCCAATCGGCGTTGACCGGCGCGGCACTGTTCTACCTGGTCAACTCTACGCTGGCATTGTGCGCGCTGTTCCTGCTCGCCGAACTGGTCGAACGCTCGCGCTCGGCCAATGAAGCGCCGCTCGACGAAGAAGAAGACGCCATGCCGCCGCCACTGGAATCGCTGCACCCACCCAAGGGCATCAACCTCGATGATGAGCAGAAGGCAGTGATCGGCCAGATCATTCCGTGGACCATGGCCTTCCTCGGCCTCAGCTTCATCGCCTGCGCCCTGCTGATCATTGGCATGCCACCGCTGTCAGGCTTCGTCGGCAAGCTCAACCTGATCAGTGCACTGTTCAACCCGCTGGGTCTGGGGGTTGCGACGGAGCAGCCACTGGGTGCCGCCAGCTGGGCGCTGGTGGCATTACTGATACTGTCCGGCATGGCCTCGCTGATCGCCTTTGGCCGGGTCGGCATCCAGCGTTTCTGGAAGCCTGAGGAGCGCCCGTCACCGGTGCTGCGCCGCTATGAATGCCTGCCGATCGTCATCCTGCTTGGCCTGTGCATCATCCTCAGCCTGAAGGCCGAGCCGCTGCTGCGTTACACCCAGGACACCGCTGCCAGTCTGCAGGCCCCTGACACCTACATCCAGGCCGTGATGGCCGCCCGGCCCATTCCTGGCCCCACCTCGCTCGACGTACAGGTGCAGCCATGAGCCGAATGTTCCCTGCCCCACTGCTATCAGTCTCGCTGTTCGGCTTATGGCTACTGTTGAACCTCTCGATAAGCCCCGGCAATCTGCTGCTGGGCGCCGCGCTTGGCGTGCTGGCGCCATTGCTCATGGCACCGTTACGTCCGCAGCATGCGCACGTGCGGCGGCCCCTGGTCATCGCCCGCCTGATCGGCCGGGTCGGTATGGATGTGATCGTGTCCAACGTGCAGGTGGCGCTTGGCGTGTTGCGTGCCGGCAAACAGATGCCACGCTCGGCATTCGTCCACGTCCCGCTGGCCCTACGCGACCCGCACGGCCTGGCCGCGCTTTCGATGATCACCACGGTAGTCCCCGGCACGGTCTGGTCCGAGCTGGCGCTGGACCGCACCGTGCTGCTGTTGCATGTGTTCGACCTGGATGATGAAGCGGCCTTCATCCGGCACTTCAAGGACACCTACGAACGCCCGCTGATGGAGATTTTCCAATGACAGGCCTGCTCTCGAGTGCGGTCCTTGCCAGCCTGTTCATCTTCGCCTTGGCCATGGGCCTGGCGCTGATCCGCCTGTTCCGCGGCCCCTCCGCTCAGGACCGGGTGCTGGCGTTGGACTACCTGTACATCCTGGCCATGCTGACAATGTTGGTGCTTGGGATCCGTTATGCCAGTGACACCTACTTCGAAGGTGCCCTGCTGATTGCGCTATTCGGCTTCGTCGGCTCGTTTGCCCTGGCCAAGTTCCTGCTGCGCGGTGAGGTGATCGAATGACTGAAACCCTGGTACTGCCGTTCTGGCTGGAACTGGTCACCGCTGTGTTGCTGCTGACGGGCAGCCTGTTCGCCCTGATTGGCGCGGTGGGCCTGGTGCGCCTGAAGGATTACTTCCAGCGTATGCACCCGCCGGCACTGGCCTCGACCATTGGCGCCTGGTGCGTGGCGCTGGCCTCGATCATTTACTTTTCGTGGCTTAAGGACGCGCCGGTGCTGCACGCGTGGCTGATCCCGATCCTGCTGTCGATCACCGTGCCGGTCACCACGCTGTTGCTGGCGCGGGCGGCACTGTTTCGCAAGCGCATGGCGAAAGAACCGGTGCCCGAAGAGGTCAGCAGCGGCAGCGACCGCGGCAACTGATGGGGTTACCGCTTCAGCCTTGGCTGAGGCGCTGCAACTCGCGGCGGACCATGGCGGCATAAGGCGGCGGGCTGAGCCTGTATAGCTCAGCCGCCACCCAGTTCAACCAAGCGCCTTGCAACGCCGCGCGCCTGGCCAGCAAACGCTCGGCGTCGGCCACGGCATCTGCCAGGTGCTGCCGATGAAACTCCGCCCGCGTGGCAGGCGCGTCGTCAGCATCGGTCATTCACTGGCCTTGAAGGTGGTCAGTTCGCCTTTGCGCCATTTGGCAACTTTGCCGGTCACCGCCTTCAGCAACTTGCCCAGGCCTTCCTGCACTTGCTGCTGCGCGGCGAACACCAGCATCACACCGTGGCCTTCACGGAATACAATGCCTTCGCCTTCCGGGACGGAAACGAATGCGTAATCACCCACGCCATACACATTCAACTTGATCTCGCGAAAGCGCATTTCCAGCTTGCCACCTTCGCGGCTGGGCAATACGGCAGCGCGGAAGTGGTCGCCCACCTTCAGCTCGAGGCGCTGTTTGTCATCGACCACCAATGCACTTTCGGTGTCGATTTCGGCCATGTACAGGCCTTCGGGATTCTGTTCGGTCACATAGATGAAGCGGCCCTGGAACAGTTGGGCCAATTTACCGCGCAAGTCGCCCAGGGCGAACAACGCGTGGGTATCAAGTGTGCTGACTGCCAATGAAGTAATCCTCAACCGGTTACAACCCGCCCTCACCCAAGCCGGGGAGGCACGGCCATTTCTTATCGATAGGCGAAAAGAGTAATAAAGCGATATACGAAATGTCTGTGCCCGCTGACGATGCAGCGTGCAGGAATCTTTACTCTGAGGTGCCAGATTCGCCTTCAACCGAAGGCGCTCGGCCCTTTCCCGGCCCGGGAAGCGTGATGCCCAAGATCACTCGCCAGCAAATGCAACCAATGGAGCGAGCCTGCAAGAAGACAAGCCCTGGTATCCATGTGCGCATTTACTGTAGGACAAATATGCCCGAAAACACTGAAACACGTCGAGAGGCAATAAACATTTTCAGGCGGCGAGGCCTTTCTTCAGTTGCTGCTGCCAAGCCGCCTGGCATTCCAGCGCTTCTTCACGCGTGGCGAAGGCAGTACCACGGCACTCGCCATTGACCAGTACCACCCAGCAGATGCGCTTTCCCACCGCCTGCAGGGTAGACGGCACACCTGAACCAATCATCACGGCTACATCGACTCGGCTATTCATCATTCCCTCCGGAATTTAATTAGCACCCTAACGATAAAGCCATGATACGCCTGCCCTTCACGCGAAAACAGCGCATCCCGGTACAGCAGTGTTACGCCGGGAGCAACAAAACCGGGGCCAGCGAAAAACGCAAAAAGCCCCAGGGATTGCTCCGTGGGGCCTCTCACCACACCCGGGGTCAGACCTGGCGCTGGTGGCGGTCGAGCTGCTCGTGGCGCTCTTGGGCTTCGATGCAGTACTTGGTGGTCGGGCTGATCAGCAGACGCTTCAGACCGATGGGTTCACCGCTGTCATCGCACCAGCCGAAACTTTCGTCGGCAATACGGTCCAGAGCCATCTCCAGCTGTGGCAGCAGGCGCTGGTCGCGGTCGATGGCATTTACCAGCCAGCTACGCTCTTCTTCGACCGAGGCCACGTCGGCAGGGTCCGACGGAGTGTCCAGGCCTTCGATGGTGGTGCGGCTGAGCTCGATGCGTTCATGGGTTTCGACTTTCATCGCCTGCAGCAGCTCAGTGAAGAAGGCCAGCTGGTCGGCGTTCATGTAGTCATCGGCCGACATGGCCAGCAACTGTTCCTTGGTCATCGATTTCTCTATGAAAAAATGTGCATTTGGGCGATTCAGGTGCCACCGACGCCTTGGCATCGGCAGCGAAATTCTTCAAGCGCCAACTGGCACTCTTTTACAGGGGGCGGCAGTCTAAGGCGCCACGTCGCGTGGAGCAACTGCAAATGGGTGCGAATTTGCTTCCGTCGCTTAGAATCCGCTGGTCGGTGCCCAGTACAAATTCAACTGCCCGCCCCATACTGTGAGTGTGTCGCTGGCTCAGGCTCAGGCTCAGGCTTTTGATCTTGATCTTGATCTTGATCTTGATCTTGATCTTGACTTTCGCGACTTCAGGAGGCCGAACGCAGGCATTGCGGAGGCAGGTGACGGGCATGGATGCCCGTCAAGCGCTGAGGCCCCAGGATGGGGCCTTCGGCGCGGTCCTGCCGGGAGCAATGCCGGAGTGAG
>NZ_JAPFCG010000039.1:0-14519 GCF_026240995.1 Pseudomonas sp. DCB_BI
AGAATTTCTTGACGACCATAGAGCATTGGAACCACCTGATCCCATCCCGAACTCAGCAGTGAAACGATGCATCGCCGATGGTAGTGTGGGGTTTCCCCATGTGAGAGTAGGTCATCGTCAAGATTCAAATCCAAAGCCCCTGTCTGCGATGCAGACAGGGGCTTTGTCTTTTTCGGGCCATAACTTTTAGGCTAGCGCGTCCCTCGCGTTGAAGCGCGAACTAGCCATGGTCCTCGGGTCAGAACTGGTAGCTCACCGTGGCGCTCACATTGCGCTCTTCCCCCATGTAGCAGTAGTTCAGGCTGGCACACGAAGTGATGTAGCTTTCATTGGTAAGGTTGTTGGCGTTCAAACGCAGATCCACACCCGTCAGGCCGACCTTCCCGAGGTCATAGCCGATCGAAGCGTCCAACAGAGTGTAAGACGGTACCTTCATGCTGTTTTCCGCATCCACCCAGCTATACCCTACGTATCGCACCCCAGTGCCCAACCGGAGCCCATCCAGAGCCCCCTGGCGGAAGTTGTAGTCAGCCCACAGCGAGAACATCTGCTTCGGCGCTTGGGTTGGTGAGTTGCCCTTGTTGTCCAGGTTGCTCGACACCAGGCTCGGCATCGACTTGGAATATTCGATATCGGTAAAGGTATAGCCACCCAGCAACTTCAAGCTGTCGGTCAGTTGCACATGCGCCTCCAGCTCCAGCCCTTGCGAACGTACTTCACCCACCGGGCGATAGAAGTCTTCGTTCGGCTGTTTCGACGCCAGATTTTCCTGCTCGATGCGGAACACCGATGCGGTGAACAGATTGTCGCTGCCTGGAGGCTGATACTTCATGCCTGCTTCCCATTGCGTACCCTCGGTAGGCGCTAATGGGCGGCCGTCCTGATCGGATACGGTATTGGGGTTGAACGACTCCGAGTAGCTGACGTAGGGCGCAATGCCGTTCTCGAACAGGTAGAGCACCCCGGCACGAGTAGTGAACTTCGAGCGCTGATCACTCACCTTGCTGTCGCTGTCACGGTTCTCTTCAGAAACCTTCACCCAATCCTGGCGCAGCCCCAGAGAAAAGCGCCATTGGTCCAGCTCCACCAGGTCCTGCAGGTACACACCCGTTTGCTGCAAACGCCGCTGATAGCGGTTCTCGCCCAATACCTGAAGGTTGCCATTACCGTACTGCGGGTTGCCGGCATCCAGCGGGTCGACCGTCCCATAACGCCACGTCACGTCGGCCTTGCGGCGCTGGTAGTCAGTACCGAGCAGCAAGGTGTGTTTAGCGGCGCCGGTAAAGAATTCTGCCTGCAGCATGTTATCGATGATGAACGAGTGCAGGCGTTCGTCGCCGCCGGTGTAGGCACGGTTGAGGATGTTGCTGTCGGCGTCTGCCCAGCCGGCGGAGTACACCTGATCCATCGACACGTCGGAGTCTTGGTAACGGAAGTTCTGCCGCGCGGTGAATACGTCGTTGAAGCGATGTTCGAACTGGTAGCTGAGGGACTGTTGGGTACGCTCGTAGTTGTCGATACCCGGTTCACCCTCAAAGAAGTGATCTGACAGGCGCAAGCCATTGCGCTGGTGCAGCATACCGTCGGCAGGGTTACCGCCGTGGTAGCCACCGTTGGGGTCGTGCTGCAAATAGGCTTGTAGGGTAAGCGAGGTGTCTTCGTTGAAGTCGATGCTCAAGGCGGGGGCTATGGCATAGCGTTCTTCCTCGCTGTGGTCGAACTGGGTGTCGGACGTGTCGGCCAGGCCTGTCAGGCGATACGCTATACGCTGACCGGCATCCACAGGGCCGCTGAAGTCGAAACCCATGCCACGCTGGCCTTGAGAACCGACCCGCGCCTGGATCTGATGGTAGGGGGTAAACAGTGGCTTCTTGGTGGTTAGCGCTACCAGCCCACCCGGTGAGCTGCGGCCATACAGCACCGAAGAAGGCCCTTTCAGAATGTCGATGCGCTCAAGAAAGTAGGGGTCCACTTGCATGGTGCTGTAGGTACCGTTGTCGCCCATCGACTTCAGCCCGTCGACGTAGATATTGTCCACCGATCCGTCGTTGAAGCCGCGCATGGCCACATAGTCGTAGCGATGGGTGGCCCCGTAGGGGTTGGTCAGTACGCCGGGGGTGTAGCGCATGGCCTGGGCAACGGTCTGAGAGCCTTGGTCGTCGATCTGCTGGCGGGTCACCACCGAAACCGATTGTGAGGTCTCCACCAACGGCATGCTGGTCTTGGTGGCCACCTGGCTGTGCGTGGCGTTGTAACCCTCTGTGCTACCCAATGCATTACCAAGGGTGAAGCTGCGGATATCGGTATCTGGCAGTGACAGGGCTGCGTCCTGGGGCTGTGCCTGCAGCACATAGCTGCGTCCATCCTCACTGACGGCTTTTAGGCCGCTGCCATTGAGCAACTGGCGCAGCGCCTGTTCAGTGGCGTACTGCCCCTGCAACCCGTTGGATTTCAGGCCACCGGTGAGCTGGGGTGTGCTCGACAAGGTTATGCCGGCCTGGCGGGCAAATTCGTAGAGCACATCATCCAGTTGGCCAGCCGGGATCGCGTACCGATGGCTGACGTCGGCGATGTCAGCCGCCATGGATAGTTGCGGGGCGCCAGTCAGGCCCAAGGCCGTACCGAGCAGGGCGGCTCGGATAGCTTTGCGTATGAGCGCTGAGTGCAAAACAGGTCGAAAATCATTCACGCTGAAAATGTGCGTATGCACCGGGGCGTTAGGCATGAGGAGTCCGTTGGGGAGTTGAGGGCGGTAGGGGTCAATTACTGTCCTAGCCGAACTGGCACTCAAAACCCGCCAAAAAACTGAGCGCCGCCATACGCTTTTACGTCGCCCGCGTTATCAGGCCACGCCTTCCACTCGCACCCACCAGCGTGTGCGTTGGCGCAGCCGCACAGGCAGCGTCTGCGGCAGCAGCTGTATCAACTGCTCGGGGTCCTCAAGCCGAAATACCCCTGACAGGCGCAAATTGGCAATCTCGTCACTGCAACCCAGATAGCCATGACGATAGCGGCTGACTTGGGCAAGAAAGTCGAACAGGCGCATACCCCGGGTAATGATCAACCCCTCGCTCCAGGCCATCGCGTCCATGTCCACGTGTTCCAGCCGCTGCGCACCCTTTGCATCTATGCGCCAGTCCTCGCCGCTTTCGATCCACTGCAGCTGGCCATCGCTAGATTTGCGGATCGCGACTCTGCCATGACTGACACTCACCCGTGTGCAGCCGCTGTCCTGGCGTGCCACGAAGCGCCCATCGAATCCTTCCAGCAAGGCGTTCCGCGTTTGTACTAGCAAAGGGCGCTGCGGGGTCGCCGTTTGGCCGCAGGTAACCATCAGCTCGCCGTGCTTCAAGCGGATCAGCCGTCTCTGCTCGTTAAAAGCAAGGTCCACTGCAGTGCGCGTGTTGAGTTGCATCAGCGAGCCATCTGGCAGTGTGAAGCTACGCCGCTCACCCGTGTCTGTGGCGTAGTCTGCAGTCCAGGCATCAAGCGCATCCGGGTCTTTAGTCAGCCACGCTGCGGTCCCCACCAAGGCAACACCGCCTAACAGTTTCAGCGCCTGCCGGCGGCGTAACGCTCGCTGGCTGGTTTCCAAGGTCTGCAGCGCTAAGCCGGCGCCGGGAATGGCGCGCAAGTCGAGGTCCTGATGAAGGTGGTTCACCCGTTGCCAGGCCAGTTCATGTTCGCGGTGAATATTGCGCCATTGTGCGCACTCTTGCTCCAGAGCCGGGTCATGGCCACTCTCACGCAGCCTCAGCATCCACTGGATAGCCTGCTTGACCGCTGTTGCACCAGGACGCACGACAGTCATTGGCTCAGCACTCGTCTTCGTAGCGCAGCACGTAGCAGTGGTACAGCGCATCGGCGATGTAGCGCTCTACGGTACGCACTGAGATGCCCATCTGCTCGGCGATGGCCTGATGCTTCAATCCCTCGCACTGTGCCAGCAGAAAGGCACGTCGCACTTTCGGCTTGAGGCCATCTAGCATGCGAGCTACGCGTTCAAGAAGCTCCAGCAGCAGCTCACGGGTTTCGGCCGAAGGGGCCAGTGCCTCTGGTACGTGGGCCAAAGCCTCGAGGTAGGCTCTGTGCAGTTCCTCGCGGCGCCAGTGGTCGATTACCAACCCGCGTGCGACTGTGCGCAGAAAGGCTCGCGGTGTATTCAACTGCAGTTGCTCGCGGCGCTGCAGTAGGCGCACGAAGGTGTCCTGAGCGAGGTCTGCGGCATCGGCGGCATTGCCCAGCTTGCTGCGCAGCCAGGCATGCAACCAGCGGTGGTGGTCACTGTAGAGCGTTTGCACGAAGTCGTTGCTGGGCATGGGGGAGGGTGTCGACATCAATGGACATGAATGATAATTAGTCTCATTGTTGGCGGTGTTACACCAAATTTGCAACCCGTCTTCACGCAACCTGCGCGGCGGGCTAGCGCCCCAGTTGGCTATCCAGGTATTTGCGGATTACCTTCGCACCGCCATTGAGATGCTGTTCCAGCACCGTAACGGCCTGATCCACCAGCTTGTCACTGGCTGCATCTACCAAGGCGTTGTGATCATCCTGGGTGAGCTTGCCCAGTCCCATGGACGAAAGATGAAACCGCAGGAAGCGTTCCTCTTCATTCAGCTCGTTTTCAATCAGGCGCAACAGTTTCTTGTTCGTCGCCTTGCTGTAGAGAGTCATGTGAAACAGCCGGTTCAGGCGACCGAGTTCACTGTGGCGGGTTTCGTTCTCCAGTTGCTGGATATACCCGCGGGCGGTAGCGATGTCGTTGGCATCCAGCAATGGTATGGACTGGCGCAGCGCTTCGCTTTCAAGCAAGACGCGCAGGGCATAGGTGTCTACAGCGTCTTCGCCGATCAGCGGGGCAACCACGGCGCCCTTGTGCATTTCCACCTTCAGTAGGGATTGCGCTTCGAGTTGGCGCAAAGCTTCGCGCACGGGCATGCGGCTGACGCCGAACAGGGTGGCAAGCTCTTGCTGGCGCACCGCCGTGCCGGGTGGCAAGCGACCGTCGAGAATGGCACCACGCAGGCGTTCTTCAATCACACCGCGGGCCTGGTGCGGCAACAGCTGCTCGCTGGCCAGCACATTGCTCAATTTGATTTTCTCGGCCACGTGACGCCTGCCTTAACGATGACTAAAGTTGGATCCAATGACACTAGTAACAGCTTGTAGGGGTGTCAAACCGGTACCGTCTCTGGTACAGGTGCCCCAAAAGCGCGGCTATGGTGGATGAAGTCGTACGCCAAAGGAAGCGGCGAACTGAAGGATATAATCAGAAAGTGTAGGCAAGCTGACCAGCGGGTGCATGATTTCAGGATGCCATTGTCTTTTGCTTTGGCAAGCCGCACCATCGCTCCTTTCGACTGGCCTGAACAGGGCTTCGCAGTGGCGATATCCTGGTTGCTCAAAACAGTTGTACTGCGTGTTGGCCTGGCGGCGCTGCTGGGTGGCGTGCTGCTGGGCGGCTTGCACGCGGATTGGGATTTTTCCCAGATCAGTCGCAAAGCGCAGGCCCTTTATGGCCCTCTGGGTACTGGCCAAAGTCGTATCGACGCTTGGCAGAACCTGATGGTCAGTCAGAGCCAGGGTAGCGAGCTTGAGCGCTTGCAAGTGGTCAACCGCTTCTTCAACCAGCAACTGCGCTATGTCGAGGACATTGACCTTTGGCATGAGGTCGATTACTGGGCCACGCCGGTGCAGGCACTGATCAAGGGCGCAGGGGACTGCGAGGATTACGCCATTGCCAAGTACTTCAGCTTGCGACGCATGGGTATCCCCAGCGAGAAACTGCGCATTACCTACGTCAAGGCGCTGCGGCAGAACCGCGCGCACATGGTACTGACCTATTATTCAAGCCCACAGGCCCAGCCATTGGTGCTCGACAGCCTGATGGACGCCATCAAGCCGGCAAGCCAGCGTACCGACCTGTTGCCGGTTTACGCCTTCAATGGCGAAGGGTTGTGGCTGACGGGTGCCGCTGGCAACAAGAAGGTCGGTGATACCAAACGGTTGTCACGCTGGCAGGATTTGCTGAAGAAAATGCAGGCCGAAGGGTTCCCGGCCGAGCCGGTTTACTGAAGGAGCACAGATGTCACTGTTCAAACAATTGCTGTTGGCCATTTGCCTGTTCCTGGTGGTCGCCTTCAGTGGCAGTTTCATGGTCAGCCTGGAGAGCTCGCGCAGCCAGTACGTCAACCAGTTGCGCTCGCACGCGCAGGATGCGGCGACCGCGCTGGCGCTGTCGCTGACGCCGAATATCGATGACCCGGCCATGGTCGAGTTGATGGTGAGTTCAATCTTCGACAGTGGGTACTACGCAAGCATCAAGGTCGTCGACCTTGGTTCCAACGCCGTGCTGGTAGAGCGTCACGCCGAGCCGGACCCGGGCGGTGTGCCGCGCTGGTTCGTGCACCTCATCGGCCTGGAGGCTGCTGGCGGCGATGCCATCGTCAGCCGCGGCTGGCAACAGGCCGCACGCGTAGAGGTGATCAGCCACCCGATGTTTGCCATTGCCAAGCTCTGGCAAAGCGCCCTGGGCAGCCTAGGCTGGCTGCTGCTGTGCGGTGCGGCCAGTGCCGTGCTTGGTGCCCTGCTGTTGCGTCGGCAGTTGCGGCCGCTGGACTACATGGTCGAGCAATCACACGCCATCGCCCGCCGTGAATTCCTCAGCCTGCCGGAGCTACCGCGCACTCCAGAGCTACGTCGCGTAGTGCAGGCGATGAACCAGATGGTCGAGAAGCTCAAGGCACTGTTCACCGAACAGGCCGAGCGCAGTGAGCGGCTGCGGGCCGAGTCGTACCAGGACAGCCTGACCGGGTTGTCCAACCGTCGTTACTTCGAAATGCAGCTTAATACTCGGGTAAGCAACCTGGAGGACGCGCGCGCCGGCTACCTGCTGTTGCTTCGTGTCCAGGGCCTGGCCGGGCTGAACGCCCGCCTGGGCGGCCAGCGTACCGACCAGTTGCTGCAGGCAGTAGGTGAACAGCTGCGCCGTACCTGTGCCAGTTTCCCGGAAACCAACGACCTGATCTCTCGCAGCCGCGGCGGCGAGTTCGCGGTGCTGGCGCCGGGCATGGTGCATGAAGAGGCCGTGCATCTTGCCCAAGCCCTGGAAACAACACTGCAAAGCCTGCATGAAACCGGCGCCAGTGATATCGACCCGGTGGCCTGCATCGGCCTCGCGCCGTTCAGCCCGGGTGATTCACCGCAAGCGCTGCTCAAGCTCGCCGACGAGGCCCTGGCCCGAGCCGAGAACCAGCCAACGCCGGGCTGGGTATGCCTTGAACAAGGCGTGGCTGCAGTTGCCGCAGACAGCCAGCATGCCTGGCATGAACGGCTCGACCAAGCGTTCATCAACGGTCATTTCGAGCTGTTCTTCCAGCCGGTGGTGGATTGCGCCACAGCGCAACAGGTGTTGCACCACAAGGTGATTTCGCGCCTACAGGATGGCCACGGCGATGCTCTGCCGGCGGGGCGTTTCCTGCCCTGGCTGGAGCGCTTCGGCTGGATGCCGCGGCTTGACGTGCTGGTACTGGAGAAAGTGTTGGCGCACCTGCGTGGGCATGATCAGATGCTGGCGCTGAATCTCTCCGCTGCAACCCTGGCTGACCCCAAGGCCCTGCAGCGAGTTTTCGAGCTGTTGGGCCAGAATACGGCGCTCGGCCCGCGACTGGTTTTTGAAATTGGCGAGGAGCAGTTGCCTGAGCAGGCTGCCCTGGAGCAGCTCACCCGGCGTCTGCACGGGCTTGGTTTTGGCCTGGCGCTGCAGCGCTTTGGCGGGCGCTTCAGCATGATCGGCAACCTGGCGCACTTGGGCCTGGCGTACCTGAAGATAGACGGCAGCTACATCCGTAACATCGACCACGAGCAGCACAAGCGGCTGTTCATCGAAGCGATCCAGCGTGCAGCGCACAGCATCGATTTACCGCTGATTGCCGAGAGGGTCGAGACCGAAGGTGAGCGGTTGGTGTTGCAGGAGATGAGGGTGGGTGGGATTCAGGGACAGTTGGTGGGTGAACCCGCGCCCTGGCGCTGAGTTCTTCGCTGGCAGTCTGGCCCTATCGCCAACAAGGCAGCGCTCACTGATTTTGCACTTGGCTTTAGCCCGATGCAGTCGGTGTAGCAGCTGGATTGCCGGCGATTGGGGCAGCGGGCCACCAGGATCAGTGGCCAGCCTCATCAACGCTCGCGCAGCGCCTCAGAGCGCGCTTTCATGATCGGCTTGAGCAGGTAGCTCATGATGGTCTTCTTGCCGGTCATGATATCCACCGTCGCCACCATCCCCGGGATGATCAGCAGTGGCTTCTCATCGGTACCCAGGTGGCTGCGATCGGTGCGCAGCTTGATCAGGTAGTACGTGGTCTTCTTGTCTTCATCGGTGATGGTGTCGGCGCCGATCTGCTCCAGTTTGGCCTTCAGCCCGCCATAGATGGTGTAGTCATACGCCGTGAACTTGACCGTCGCCTCCTGGCCCGGGTGCAGGAAGGCAATATCCTTGGGCAGGATCTTCGCTTCTACGACCAGCGTGTCGTCCAGTGGCACGATTTCAATGATATCGCTGCCTGGCTGGATGACCCCGCCAATGGTGTTCACCAGCAACTGCTTGACGATACCGCGCACCGGCGACGTCACCATGGTGCGGTGCACCCGGTCATCCAGCGCCTTGCTGGTGGCGGTGGCCTTGTTCAGCTCGGTGCGCGCCTCGTTCAGTTGGGTCAACGCCTCACTACGGAACTTGCCGCGGGTCTCCTCGATCTTGCTCTGCACTTCGCGCACGGCCGCTTCGGCCCGCGGGATGGCCAACGTGGTGGAATCCAGCTGGCCACGGTTTTCCACCTCAGCGCGACGCAGGCGCAGCACTTCGACCTGGGAGATCGCCCCGGTGGCCACCAGCGGCTCGGACATGCCGATTTCCTTGCGTAGCAACTCAAGGCTGTTGGCGTACTGGGCGCGTTTGGAGCTGTACTCGCGCAGTTCCTGCTGGCGCTGGACCAGTTGCTGCTGCAGGCCGCCAATCTCGTCCTGCAGTTGCTGGCGCCGGCTTTGATAGAGCGATTCCTCGTTCGCCGCCTGGCTTGGTGCGGCTTTGCGTAGCTCCTCATCGATTTTCAGCGGGGTGTCCCCGACCTCGGCACTCAGGCGTTCTACCCGCAAGGCCATGGCCAATCGGTCGGCCTCGGTTTCACCCACGTTGGAGGCGAAGCGGGTTTCATCCAGGCGAAGCAGCGGCTGGCCCACTTCGACGATTTGCCCTTCCTTGGCGAAGATTTCAGCGACGATGCCGCCCTCCAGGTTCTGTATCTTCTGCACCTTGGAAGACGGAATGGCCTTGCCTTCACCCCGCGTGACCTCGTCGATGGGCGCAACGCTGGCCCATACGATCAGAAACACGAAGAACAGGATCACACCCCAGATGGTCAGCCGCACCACCCGCGGAGCATCCTCGATGAGGGCCTTGTTGACCTCTGGCAGTGGCTGGCCGCCGAGTGAGTCAGAACCTTTGAAGTAGCGCCGCAGGCTGTCCTTGAACTGCCCCATATCCAGCTTATGCAACACTGATCTGCCCCTTTTTCAGCGCATCCATGACCGCGGCTTTCGGGCCGTCGGCGACAATCTGCCCGCGATCGATCACGATCAGTCGGTCTACCAGTGACAGCAGCGACGCACGGTGGGTGACCAGCAATACGGTCTTGCCTTCCACTACCGCTTGCAGGCGCTGCTTGAGGCGTTCTTCACCGGTGTTGTCCATGGCGCTGGTTGGCTCGTCCAGCAGCAGGATCTGCGGGTTGAGCAGCAGCGCACGGCCCAGGGCGACGTTCTGCCGCTGACCGCCGGACAGGTTCTGCCCGCGTTCACCGACCTGCAGCTCGTAGCCATCCGGGTGCAGCCGGGCGAATTCATGCACGCCAGCCAGTTCGGCGGCCTGGAGGATCAGTTCGTCCTCGATGTAACGGGCCCCGCTGACCAGGTTGTCCCGCAGGGTGCCGGCCAATAGCTGAATGTCCTGGGGGACGTAGCCGATGTTGTGGCGCAGCTCGCTGACGTCGATCTGGCGAATGTCCACGCCATCGACCAGCAGCGAGCCGCCATCAGCCTCGTACAGGCCGACAATAAGCTTGGCCAGCGAGCTTTTGCCCGAGCCACTGCGGCCGATGATGCCGACCTTTTCGCCGGGGCGAATGGTCAGGTTGATGTTCTTCAGCGCCAGGTTTTGCTGGTTGGGGTAGGTGAAATCGACCCCACGAAACTCGACGCTTCCCTGCAGTACCTTGCGGCTCAGCGGGCGCTCTTCGAAATTACGCTCTTGCGGCAGCTCCATCATGTGGTCGGTGGAGACCATGGTCACCTTGGCCTGCTGGTAGCGCGCCAGCAGGCCATTGAGCTGGCCCAGCGGGCCGAGGGCGCGGCCGCTGAGCATGTAGCAGGCCACCAGGCCGCCCATGCTGAGGTTGCCGTCGATGATCAGGTACACGCCCACGCAAATCATGGCCACGCCGGCCAGTTGCTGGATCAGCAGGGTGATGTTCATCGCCAGGCTCGACAGCACCTTCACCCGCAGCTCCAGGCGGCTTAGGGTGCCGAGCGTCTGTTCCCACATGTACTGGCGTTCGCTCTCGGCGTTGTTGACCTTTACCGCATCCAGGCCGGCGAGGGTCTCGATCAGGCTGGACTGGCGCTCCGAAGCCAGCGCCATGGTCCGCTCCATGGTCGCCATCAGCGGCCGCTGCAGGGCGTAGCCGATGCCCAGGGCCAGCGGGAAGGCGATGACCGGGATCCATACCAGGTGCCCGCCAATGATGGCGATGACGATCAGGATCAGAATGGTGAAGGGCAGGTCGATCAGGCTGGTCAGGGTCAGCGAGGCGAGGAAGTCGCGCAGGCCCTGGAACTCATGGATGTTCTGGGCGAAGCTGCCGACCCTTGCTGGTCGGTACTTCATCGACATGCCGACGATGCGCTCGAACAATGTCGCCGAAATGATCAGGTCGGTCTTCTTGCCGGCGAGGTCCAGGCACAGGCCGCGCAGGCCCTTGAGGATCAGGTCGAAGATGTAGGCGCCGGCGATACCGACGGCCAGCACCCACAGTGTCGAAGTGGCCTGGTTGGGCACCACCCGGTCATACACGTTCATCACGAACAGCGGCGCGGCCAAGGCGATCAGGTTGATCACCAGGCTAGCGGCGATAGCATCGATGTACAGCCACTTGCTGCGCAGCAGGGTGTCGCGGAACCACGATTTGGCCCGCGGGATGAGGTTGCCGTGGTTGACGTCGAACTTGTGCTGCGGCTGGGCGAAGAACACCCGGCCGCTGTAATCGCTTTGCAGCGCTTCGCGGCTGACGTGCACCTCGCCGCCATCGCTCTCGCTGAGCAGCAGGCGTGCGGTGTCTTCGTTCTCCCAGCCCAACAGGACGGCGCTTCGGCCTTCCTTCAGCAGCAGCATGGCTGGCATGGCGATACTGGGAATCTGCTCCAGTTTGCGCTGCAGCACGCGCCCTTGCAGGCCGGCACGGGCTGCGGCGCGAGGCAGCAGCTCGGGGCTCAGGCGCTGGGCGGGTAGCGGCAAGCCGGTGGTCAGCATGACCCGACTGGCAGGTTTCTGATGCAGGACACACAGGCTCAACAGACTATCCAGCAGGGGATCGTCATGCTGACTGCGTGGATCGTGGCTGAGTTGGACTCGACTGACTTCGGATTCCACGCGGCGCTCTCTTCATCCTTGTGGTGGGTGGGGTGGGTGCACCGCCGCTCATGCGGGCCGGCTCACCCTGGCTTTCAATGGTGCGGGCAAGCGCAGGGAGTAATTCCCGAAGGCTTGAGCAGCTGACCAATGTTCGCCTTGAATCGATGTTGAGTAAACAATTCTACGTACATCATTTTTACCAGACGCGGGGCAGGCCTGAATGTTTCATCTTTGATACACCCCCCGTTAGGGTGAGCCGCTGCAGGTCCATCGATATTCAGCATAGCCATGGTCGGTAAACAGGCGCTGTTTTATTGGCGACGTGTTGTAACTTCTTAGTCAAAATTCATCTATAGAAAGCAGGTCCCTGGACCGTCTTCATTCAATAGTCGCAAGCGGGGCGCCGATCATTTGGAAGGCATTTATCGCTCGCTTGTGGGTCATCTCTTTGATTTGTCACACATCGCTGAATTCGACCTCGCCCGATTACCAGCGTAGGCACGCATCGACGGCGACCGGCCAGTGGCTGGGCCTCGCTATCGTTTCGCCCTGGAGGCCCTGATAGGCAAGGTTCGTGCTTGTTAGCCGAGCAATAGTCCGGGCAGTCGGAAGTGGCCTGAATATTGGCGCCGGTAACCGTGAAGGTCCGCGCTGGGCAGTCATCCAGCCGCTGGTTTCCAGGCAGCCGAGGTGAGTGGAAGTGAACATCGGCCGAGGATTTTTCGCGCGTGAGATGACGTGCGACATTTGCCCGCAAGAAACGCTTGGCTAAGGTACAAATATCAATGTGACATTACATTGCCGATTGTTTAGGATTGCATGTATAAGGTCAATAGTTTGGCAGTTAAGTAATTCCAAACAGTTATAGACGGAATATTGACGTCAAAAAACGTCAAAAGATCATCGACATAGTTCCGCCTGAAGTGGCCAACAAGCGCCGCTCTGGCAGGGAAGTACCCACCGGGTCACACGGAGAGTCCAATGAGCAGCGTTGTAGCCATCGTCAAAAGCATTGTCGGCCAGGTTATCGCGGTATCCCCAGAGGGCATCCGGCGTGTACTCATTGAAGGGGACCGCCTGTTGGCTGGTGAGGAAGTGCTCACTGGGCCTGGTGGCGCAGTTACCCTGGAACTGGCGGATGGCCGCCTGCTGGACCTTGGTCGTGACAGCCAATGGAGCGCCGACGCGCCGGATAGCAGCACCGACCTGAGCCAGGCGACCGCCCAGGCCGCGCCGTCGGTGGAAGAGCTGCAACAGGCGATTGCTGCGGGTGTCGACCCCACTACCGAGCTTGAAGCTACTGCGGCAGGCCCGTCGGCAGCGGGCGGTGGCGGTACGCTGGGCGGCGGCCACAGCTTTGTGATGCTGGAAGAAACCGCTGGCCGGGTAGACCCGACGGTTGGTTTCCCGACTGACGGGTTGGGCTTTGCTGCCGTGCTCGATAGCGAAGAAGTGGGTCTGCTGGATACCAATGGCAACAACCTGGTGACCACGCCGACGACGGACACCAACGTTGCGACTGACCTGATTCTTGGCGCCACTCCTTCCATCAGCGAAGCGGGTGGCGTAATCGTTTATACCGCCACGGTTGGCCAGGCACCCACTACCAACCTGGTAATCACCTTGTCCAATGGCGCCGTCATCGTCATTCCGGCCGGGCAAACCAGCGGTAGCGTCAACGTCGTGGTGCCGGCGAACGACACGCCATACATCGACGGTTCACAGATTTCTGCCACCGTCACAGGGAGCACCGGTGGTGGCGGCCTGACCGTAACATTGCCGCAGACACCGGCCGTTACCCAGGTGACCGATACCATCGACACCACCACGGCAACCCTGACAGCTTCGCCTAGCGTGACCGAAGGCGGTGTGATCACCTACACCGTGACCTTGAGCAACCCGGCTCAGACCCCGGTGACCGTGACCCTGTCCAATGGCCAGACCATCACCATTGAAGCCGGCAAGACCCAGGGCAGTGTCGACTTCCAGACCCCGGCGAACGACGTCTATAACAACGGCTCGACCGTCAGCACCACCATTACCGGCGCAACCGGCGGCAACTTCGAACAGCTGACCCCGAATCCGACGCCGGCTCAGACCACGATCAACGATTCGGTCGACAACACTACCGCGACCCTGACGGCGAACCCGTCGGTGACCGAGGGCGGTGTGATCACCTACACCGTGACCCTGAGCAACCCGGCTCAGACTCCGGTGACCGTGACCCTGTCCAATGGCCAGACCATCACCGTTGAAGCCGGCAAGACCCAGGGCAGTGTCGACTTCCAGACCCCGGCGAACGACGTCTATAACAACGGCTCGACCGTCAGCACCACCATTACCGGCGCAACGGGCGGCAACTTCGAACAGCTGACCCCGAATCCGACCCCGGCTCAGACCACGATCAATGATTCGGTCGACAACACTACCGCGACCCTGACGGCGAACCCGTCGGTGACCGAGGGCGGTGTGATCACCTACACCGTGACCCTGAGCAACCCGGCTCAGACTCCGGTGACCGTGACCCTGTCCAATGGCCAGACCATCACCGTTGAAGCCGGCAAGACCCAGGGCAGTGTCGACTTCCAGACCCCGGCGAACGACGTCTATAACAACGGCTCGACCGTCAGCACCACCATTACCGGCGCAACGGGCGGCAACTTCGAACAGCTGACCCCGAATCCGACCCCGGCTCAGACCACGATCAATGATTCGGTCGACAACACTACCGCGACCCTGACGGCGAACCCGTCGGTGACCGAGGGCGGTGTGATCACCTACACCGTGACCCTGAGCAACCCGGCTCAGACTCCGGTGACCGTGACCCTGTCCAATG
>NZ_JAPFCG010000004.1:0-294151 GCF_026240995.1 Pseudomonas sp. DCB_BI
CACAGTCCAATTGCGCTAGATTCTAGAAACAGAGCAAATCAGTTGTTTCCTCAGGTACTGCATCAGCCTCAAGCCTGCGGGGATACCTGTGGGAGCGGGCTTGCCCCGCGAAGAATCCAACACGGTGGATGGCACGGGCTGCGCCCGTGTTCGCGGGACAAGCCCGCTCCCACAGTCCAATTGCGCTAGATTCTAGAAACAGAGCAAGCCAGTTGTTTCTCCAGGTACTGCATCAGCCTCAAGCCTGCGGGGTACCTGTGGGAGCGGGCTTGCCCGCGAAGAATCCAACACGGTGCATGGCACGGGCTTCGCCCGTGTTCGCGGGACAAGCCCGCTCCCACAGTCCAATTGCGCTAGATTCTAGAAACAGAGCAAATCAGTTGTTTCCTCAGGTACTGCATCAGCCTCAAGCCTGCGGGGATACCTGTGGGAGCGGGCTTGCCCCGCGAAGAATCCAACACGGTGCATGGCACCGGCTCATCCGGTGTTCGCGGCAAAAGCCGCCCCCACAGGATTGCCCAAAGCCTGGATTCTGAACAAGCTCATGAACCCGTGCGCAACAGCCCCTGCAGGCTGGCCAGGATGGCGTTGGAATCGTAGGGCTTGCGCGTTACCGGGACATGCTGCAGATGCTCGGGAATGCTGATGCCGTCGCCATAACCGGTAGCGAACAGGAACGGAACCTGCCGTCGGAGCAGTTCATCCGCCACTGACATGGAGGTACCGGTACCCAGGTTGACATCCAGAATCGCGGCATCCGGCGTCCGGTCGGCAAGCAGCCGAATGGCTTCGTTCTCGGAGCCGGCGGTGATCACGTCCTTGATCTGCGCATCATTCAGAATTTGCTCCAGGCCAACGGCAATTACCAGTTGGTCTTCCAGTATCAATACACACAAACCGTTACGGGCGGCAAAGGCATCTGCTGCACGTGCGATGGGGGCGACGTCGCTGGCGGGCTCGGCTGCTTCGGCCACGGTAAGGTGTTTGGCCGGTATCCTGAACAACCCCTGCAGGCCTTCGGGGTGGTACTCCACTGCGCTGGTGCCGCCAAGGTCGAACGGGATGCTGCGATCGATCAGCACCGAGCCAAAGCCGCTGCGACTCGGCGGCCGCACCATCGGCCCGCCGCTTTCACGCCAGGCAATGGCGCATGCGCCAGCTGGATCGATGCTCCAGCCCACGGAAAGCGTGCCACCGCCCCGCGAGAGCGCACCGTATTTTGCAGCATTGGTTGCCAGCTCATGCAGCACCAAGGCCATGACCGAATAGGCGCGGGCATCGAGGATCACGTTCGGACCCTGCAATTCGATCACGCCTGCCGCAGTGCGGTAGGGCGATAGCTCGGCCTCCAGCAGTTTGGCCAGACGCCCGCCGCCGTCGCCTCGCACCACCTGGTCATGCGCGAGGGACAATGCCTGGATGCGCCCCTTCAGCGTCGCCACATAATCCTGCAGCGTCTGGCTTTCCGTCGTTGGGTGGGCAACCAGGGCGCCGATCAGCGAAAGGATGTTCTTGACCCGATGGTTGAGCTCTTCATTGAGGATGCGCTGGCGCACCTCGGCCTTGGAGCGCTCGCTGGCCAGCAACTCGCTGTTGTACAGCACCACCTCGACGATGGCAGTACGGATGGCATCACCAAACTGACGGTCCTGCTCGGTCCACGGTAGCGACTGCTGGTGAACGGTTTCTTTCCAGATGGCGAAACTCTTGCGTGGCGTGAGGCGGTCGCCCAGCGCGCCGCTGTGGTAGGTCTTGTTCGGGTCTCCGGCCCAGTCGAGCGTCTCGATCACTTCCTTACGGAAGAAGATCAGGTAATCCCTGGGGTGCTGCGACATCGGAATGATCAGTACGCCTGACACGTCGGTGAAGTACGCCTGCGCGGCAGGCAGCACCATCGACAGGCGGTTGGACGCCCAGGTGCGGCCCTCGCTGACCATGCTGGCCAAGCCCAGTAGATCGGGGACGGCCGACTTCGGTGGGGCCAACCCGACGGACGCCCAGCGGCCCTGCAGCGACATCCCGATGCCGTCACAGGGAATCAGCGACATCAGCCGCGGCAGGCGTGCGTGGAAGAACCCGTCGATGTCAGCGGCCTGGTTGGCCTGCCGCATCAAGCTGTCCAGCGCTTTGTGCACGTGCACGGCGGCTTCAAGCTTTTGCCGGCTGCGCAGCGTCTCGATGTGCAGCGAGAAGAACTCGCCGAACATTTCCGCTGCTACCCGTTGCCCCATGGACAGGGTGCGCGGTGCATAGTGGTGGCAGGCGATCATGCCCCACAGCTCGCCGTCGACAATCACCGAAATCGACATGGACGCGCCCACGCCCATGTTGCTCAGGTACTCGCAGTGGATGGGCGAGACGCTGCGCAGGTGGGCGTAGGAGAGGTCGAGCGGCTCGCCCGAAGGGTCGAGTACCGGTTCGATGGGCACCGTCTTGAACTGGGCATCGGAAATCACCCGGATCCGGTTGCGCAGGTAGAGCGCGCGAGCCTGCTGGGGGATATCGGAAGCCGGAAAGTACTGGCCCATGAAACTTTCCAGGTCACTGCGCTTGGCTTCTGCGACCACCTTGCCGGCACCGTCCGCGCCCAGCTGGTAGATCATCACCCGGTCATAACCGAGCACGGCGCGGATGAACCGTGCGGCATCGCGAAACAGCTTGCCGGTCTGGTCGATTTCACGCAGCTGGGCGATCAGGGTGCGCGCCAGCTCCACGGGCTCCGCGATGCCGGCGTCGGCGGGCTCGAACTCGAGGATCGCCGAACCTTTGAATAGATGGGCTGCGATATCGAAGGCCTGACCGTTGGCCAGCTGCACACCAAAACTGAGGGCTGGCCGCGAGGCTTCCCGGGTCCGTGCCAGCGCGTTGCGCAGGGTATGGGCGATCTCATCACCCAACATCGCCTGCAGCTTCTGGCCGTTGATGTCCCCGGTTATCCCAAGCATCTGCGGGACGTTGGCCGAATGGCGCAAGACCACCGTCGCCGTGGCATCGCAGGCCAGCAGGCAACCGTGAGGCTGGATGCTGCCAGGGATCTGGATCGGCTCGCGGTCGCAGTTGGTCAGGTTTACTTGAGTGTCGGAGGTCATTTGGCCGGTGCCTGAGGATAAATGAGCGATTGCCAGGTATGCGAAAAGGCGCAATCTTCGTCAGCCTAGCAGGCATCATGATTGTGGGTATAGCCTGTCCAGCAACCTTGGCAGAGCTAGGACAAGCAAGGCCGGCTAAAGGTGCCAAACCTTGAGGGTGAACGCTTGCTGCAGGCACTCAGGGAATGGGTTGGCGGCCCCGGCCATGAATCAGAATGCCTCGGTTACTGGCCCCCTGAACGCCAGGCGGGCTCGGCCAAGCGTTCGACGAAGAATTGCGCCAGTGCCTGCACTTTTCGCGGCCGACTACGTGCCGAGGGGGTGACGAAATACAGCCCGCCCTGGGTCATGCTCCATTCGGGCAGAACCCGTGCCAGGCGGCCATCAGCCAGGTATTCGGCGCTAATGAACTCCGGCAGCTCGGCGATCGCCAAGCCTGCCAGCAAGGGGGCAACCAGGGCATCGGAGTTGGTAACCCGAAGCGGCCCACGCGGGGTCACATCCTGTTCCGTGCCGTCGTGGTGGGTAAAACGCCACAGTTGGCTGCGGGCGCGGTAGGCGTAACTCATGCAGGCATGGTCGGCCAGTTCACGCGGGTGCGCGGGGTGGCCATGCGCGGCAAGATAACCAGGTGACGCCACCAGGTTCTGGGTGACCGAACAGATACGCCGCGCCACCAGTGACGAGTCGGGCAGTGCGGCAATGCGCAGTGCGGCATCGAAGCCATCTGCCACAAGGTCAACTGTCGAGTCGGACAAATGCAGGTCGAGTTCCAGCCCTGGGTAACGCGCCAGCAACTCAGGTAATAACGGCGCGACCCAGCGCAACCCGAATGACATCGGCACTGCAAGCCGCACCAGGCCACGGGGCTGCACCGACAGCTCCAGCGCCTCGCTTTCGATTTCCTCTGCCTGGCGATAAAGCGTGCTGGCTTGCTCGACCATGCGCTGGCCGAACTCGGTCAGCGACAGCTGGCGAGAGGTGCGGTTGAACAAGCGCCCACCCAGGCGTTCCTCCAGCCGGGTGACAGCGCGTGAAACGGTGGGGACCGACACCCCCATGGCGCGTGATGCTGCCGCGTAGGAGCCTTCTTCAGCCACCTTGGCAAACATCGCCAACCCTTCGAAATCCGGAATTCTTGCCATTTCATTTCTGCAATGATGGGTTTCAAATGATTCTATTTTGAAAGCAGTGGTAAGTCGATACGCTTCTCCCCACAGCAACTCACCAACCTGAAGGGAGAAACACCATGAGCAAGAAACTCGAAGGCAAGATCGCACTGGTTACCGGCGGCACTACCGGTATCGGGCTGGCCACCGCCAAACGCTTTGCCGAAGAAGGCGCGCACGTCTACATCACCGGCCGCCGTCAGGCGGAGCTCGACAAGGCGGTGGCGCTGGTTGGCAACGCCACCGGGGTTGCGGTGGACTCCACTCGCCTGGACCAGCTCGATGAACTGTATACCCGTATCAGCCAGCAGCATGGCCGCCTTGACGTCCTGTTCGCCAACGCCGGCGGCGGCTCGATGCTGCCCTTGGGCGACATCACCGAGGCGCACTATGACGATACCTTCGATCGCAACGTGAAGGGTGTGCTGTTCACCGTACAAAAGGCACTGCCGCTGCTGGCGCGCAATGCCTCGATCATCCTGACCGGCTCTACGGCGGGCAGCTCCGGCACTGCGGCGTTCAGTGTGTACTCGGCTTCCAAGGCCGCCGTGCGCGCCCTGGCCCGCAGCTGGATCCTGGACCTCAAGGACCGCGGCGTACGGGTCAACACCCTTAGCCCCGGTGCTACCCGTACACCTGGCCTGGTCGACCTCGCGGGCCCGGATGCGCAGCAACAGCAGGGCCTGCTCGACTACCTGGCAGCGCAGGTGCCGCTGGGCCGGGTAGGGGAACCGGTGGAAATCGCCAACGCGGCGGTGTTCCTGGCCAGTGACGACGCCAGCTTCGTCAACGGCGCCGAGCTGTTCGTCGATGGTGGTCAGGCGCAGATCTGACCGGCAGTGCGGTGGCAACGAAGGCGGCGCATGCCGCCTTTCGCCCATGGAGAACATTTGTGCTCCTGCCCGGAAGCGCTTGTAGGCAAGCTGCAATCAATGGTCTCATCGCGCGCCAGAGCCTACTGGTATTGAACGATGAACCGCCCACTGTTTGTTTCCATCGATGGCCCCAAGGGCACCGGCAAGACCACACTGCTGGAGGCCGTGACCCAAGCCCTGAGGCTGCACGGGCACAAAGTGGTTCGCCTGTGCGAGAAGAACAACGACCCCTACCGCAGCGAAACCATGGTGCTGGTCAACCGGCTCGCCAGAAGCCCCTGCCAGGATCTGGAATACCAGGTTTGCGAACGTTTTGCCGAAAGCCGGGCCTGGATTTCCCGCACGGTGCTGCCCAGACAGCCCCTTGATAGCATCATCCTGATCGATCGCTGGTATCCCTCTGACGCCGCATTTCGCCGTACCGTGCCGTTTGCGCAGATCTTGCAGCTGAACCTTGAGCGCGGCGTGCAAGTGCCGGATCTGCATATCGGTGTTGTCACCGCCCCTGAAACTTCATGGGCAAGGGCCGCGGCGCGCAACCGCGGGCTGGGCAGTACGGTGATCCACAATCTGGATGAACAGGCTGCGTGCACCGAAGCGTTCGAGCGGGCGGTCGTCGAGCATGGCTGGCTGCTGTGCCGAAACGAAGGCACCATCGACCAGGCAACGCGGCAGCTGGCAGGCGAAATACAGGCAGCCGTCGTTCGTTGAAGGCGGGCGCACCCTGGGGCGCCACCCGCAGGCAACCTGGTCAGCCTGAGACCGTGCGCTCATGGGGTCTGCAACAACGAATGGTTCATGCCTCCATCGACGAATGATGCCCGGTGATCAGCCATTGATCGTCGATCCTTTCAAAGGTGAACAGAAACCGCGCCGGCACCACGCGCTGCTGGCCTTTGTCACGGTAAACAAACGTGTAGAGCCCGCCGACGACCACGGTACCCAGCTTGCGGCTCACTCGTTTCTTGAACACCTTGATGTCACACACCAGGCCGTCATTGCTCAGGAAATTGTCAAAATAGTTTCGGCGGCTGTCGGCGCAGTCCCGTACCTGGTTGGACAGGGTGGGTACCAGGATGGCGTCGGACGCATAAAGGGCCAGCACTTGGTCTACGTCACGCGTGGCCACCGTTGCGGCCCATTGATAGAGCGCGGCCTTGGCACCTGCCAGGCAGGCCAGTTCGGTGTCGGCGTAGGGTTCAGCGTTGACGGGGTAGGCGGCGGTTGCGCTCATGGGGGCTTACCTGAGGTTGAAACGGATAAGTGGCAGGTTGATGCCTGCGTGCGGTCATGTGTTATAACATAACATTTCCGCTACAGGTTCCGGATCATGATTTTCAAGCGCAGGCAATGGGCAGGCGGTAGCTCTGGGGAGGTTCGCTCATGAGCGATATCCTTGTCAGGAATGCCCGGCTGGTGAACGAAGGCAAGGTGTTCGATGCCGATGTCCTGGTTGCCCACGGGCGAATCGAGAAAATCGCCAGCAGCATCGAGGGTGCGAGCGCCAATATCGAAATCGATGCCCAAGGGCGCTGGCTCGTGCCCGGGATGATCGACGACCAGGTGCACTTTCGCGAACCCGGTGCAACGCACAAGGGCAGCATGGCCAGCGAGTCGCGGGCTGCTGTAGCCGGAGGCATTACCAGCTTCATGGACATGCCCAATACCCATCCGGCGACCTTGACCCTGGCAGCCCTGGATGACAAGAAAGCCCGCGCGGCTGCGTCCTCGGTTGCCAATTACGGCTTTCACTTTGGCGTGAGCAAGGACAACCTTGAGACCGTCGCCCGGTTGGACCCGCGGCAAATCGCTGGGGTGAAGGTATTCATGGGGGCCTCCACCGGGGACATGCTGGTCGACGACCCCAGGGTACTTGAGCGCCTTTTTGCCTGTGTGCCGACGGTGCTGCTGGCGCACTGCGAACACACGCCCTCCATCCTTGGCAACGAAGCACGTTGCCGTGAGCAGTTCGGTGATTTCATTCCGGCGGCCATGCACCCGCTCATACGCGATGCGCAAGCCTGCTGGCGCTCCTCCAGCCTGGCCGTCGAGCTGGCGAACAGGTTCGGTACCCGCTTGCATGTGCTACACCTGACCACGGCCATGGAGCTGGCGTTGTTCGCGCCTGGCCCGTTGGCCAGCAAGCTGATCACGGCCGAGGTGTGTGCGCACCATCTGCTGTTTGACGACCGCGACTATGCAAGCCTGGGCAACCTCATCAAATGCAACCCGGCGATAAAGACCCGCGCCGACCGCGACGCATTACGCCAGGCACTGCGGGAAGACCGCATTGATGTGATCGGCACCGACCATGCCCCGCATACCCTGGCAGAGAAAAACCGGCCCTACGCCAGCGCGCCTTCCGGCCTGCCGCTGGTGCAGCATGCGCTGCCAGCGCTGTTCGACCTGGTCGCGGAGGGCGTGCTGCCGGTGACTCAGCTGGTCCGTAAAACCAGCCATGCGGTGGCCGACCTGTTCGCAATCCAGGAGCGCGGCTACTTGCGTGAAGGCTACTGGGCAGACCTTGCGCTGGTCGAACACCTCGAAGTGCCACGGCCGGTCAGCCTCGATCCGGTACTTGCCCATTGCCAGTGGACGCCCTTCCAGCACCACCGGCTGGGTCACCGCATAGCCACCACGATTGTTTCCGGCCAGTTGGCCTGGCATGAGCACGAGCTGCACACGCATTGCCAGGGTTTGCCACTGGGGTTTGATGCACAGCGGCGCTGAGCCTCGACCTACTGACGCGAGAATGACGGCAATGACTGAACACGATCTGCTTTGCATGCCAGAAGCGGCCTATATGAATGCTTCCCAGCTGGCGTTTTTCCGCGACCTGCTGCTGTCGCAGCGCACCGAGTTGCAAGCGCGGATTTCCAGCGAGTTCGAACTGATGCGCACGTTCGAACCCAGCAGCGACCCTTCGGACCTGGGGACTGTGGAGGAGCAACGGCAATGGCAGCTGCGCCTGCTGGAGCGGGAGAAAAAGCTGCTGGACAAGATTGACGAAGCCTTGGAACGCATAGCCCGGGGTGAGTACGGGTGGTGCAGGGACACGGGCGAACCCATCGGCCTGAAGCGGTTGCTGCTGCGGCCGACAGCCACGCTGTGCATCGAGGCGAAGGAGCGCCAGGAGCGCAGGGAACGGCACATTCGCGAGGATTGACTAGGGCTGCCGGGCCAGTGTTCGCGGGCTCGGCCGTTACGATGAGGAGGGGGCTGCGAGTCTTTTGCGTCCAGGGTATGCACAGCGCCACCTAGTAAGCTCACCGTCATCATGCCGGTCGAAACCGGCATAATGCCTGTTGATACCGACCACATGCAGGGTGTCGGTCTAGGCGGCGCATGGCACGCTATTGAAGAAATTACTCGCATGGAACGTGATGATATGACAGACCTTTCTCACCCGGCACCACGGTTTTCGGCAAGTGATGCAGAGGGCCTCGCAAAACAGTTGTTCAATGTGATCGGCTGCGCGACGCCCCTTGAGGGGGAGCGTGATTGCAATTACAGGCTGCAAACCGGTGTCGATGCAGGCTGGATCCTGAAGATCGTCAACGCCAGTGAGCCCAGGCTGGAAAGCGAGTTTCAGACGGCGTTGCTCGGCCACCTGGCAGTGCATGGCGCACATCTTGGGGTACCTCACTTGCGGGCCAGTGCGGCGGGCGACTATTTGCCGTCGGTGCCCGGTGCCACCGGTGAACGTCACGCTGTGCGCCTGGTCAGTTGGTTGCACGGTACGCCGCTGGCCCAGGCCAGGCGTTCTTTCGCGCTGATGCGCAACTTCGGCCAGGCGCTGGGGGAGCTTGATCGCGCCTTGCAGGGCTTCATGCACCCTGGTGCGGTGCGTGAGCTGGACTGGGACCTGCGCCACGCAGCGCGCTCACGTTCGCGCCTGCACTTCATCAAGCACCCGCAGCGTCGGGCCATTGTCGAGCGTTTCATCACTCGCTTCGAACAGGCCGTACAGCCAAGGCTGGCCTCGCTCCGCGCCCAGGTGATCCACAACGACGCCAATGACTGGAATATTCTGGTCGATGCCGAAACCACCAGCAACGTCACCGGTTTCATCGACTTCGGCGATGCGGTGCATACCGTGCTGATTGCCGAAGTTGCCATCGCCAGTGCGTATGCGATTCTCGATATGGACGACCCGATCGGCGCGGCCGCTGCGCTTGTGGCCGGTTTCCATGAAAAGTACCCGCTGCAGCCGCAAGAGCTTGATGTGCTGTTCGACCTGATCGCCATGCGCCTGGTCATCAGCGTCACCTTCTCCGCCTCTCGTCAGGACCAGGCCGACGACAATCCCTACCTGGCAATTAGCGAAGCGCCTGCCTGGCGTCTGCTTGAGCAACTGGACTCGATGAACCCGCGGCTGGCGACCGGCATTCTGCGCAAGGCCTGCGGTTTCGATGCTGTCGAGGGCGCCAGTGACGTCCGCCACTGGGTCGCCGCCAACCACAAAACGTTTGCCGCCGTGGTGCGCCCCTCAGCCGCCATCCTCAACAAGGTGATCGCACCGTTTGGCGATGCCAGCCACGAGATGACGATCGCCTCGGCGCAGCGGCGCCCGGCCGATGCGACCCGCTGGTGGGACGAGTTCTCCGCTGCGCACAAGGTACCGCTGGCGATCGGGCCATGGGGCGAACTGCGCGCCATCTACACCGACAGTGCCTTCGAGTCGCGTTTTATCAAGGGACAGCATCGAACCCTGCATCTGGGGGTCGATCTGGTAATGCCTGCGGGTACGCCGTTGTACGCGCCGGTCGCAGGCACCGTTAAAAGTGTCGAGGTCGAGGCTGACCCGCTGGGTTATGGTGGCCTGGTGATGATCGAACACACTCCGCCGGGTTGCCCGCCATTCCTGACCCTTTGGGGGCACATGGCCCACGAGGCGCTGAGCCGCCTGCAGCCCGGTGACACGCTCGAAGCCGGCGACCTGGTCGGCTACATGGGCGCGGACCATGAAAATGGCGGCTGGATACCTCACCTGCATCTGCAGATGGTCACCGACACCCGGTTGACCGCCACCGAGGTGATTGGCGCGGGCGAGCCAGAATACCGCGAAACGTGGGCGGACCTGTTCCCGGATGCTTTGGCCCTGGCCGGTATCCCCCCGGAAACCTGCAGCCAGCAGGGTATGACCAATACCCAGATCATTGCCAAGCGCAAGGAACTGCTATTACCGAACCTGTCCATCTCGTACACCGACCCTATCAAGTTCGTACGCGGTGATGGCGTGTGGCTGATCGACAACTTTGGGCGGGCTTACCTGGACTGTTTCAACAACGTTTGCCATCTGGGGCATAGCCACCCGGACGTGGTCGAAGCCCTGACGCACCAGGCGGCACTGCTGAACACCAACACCCGCTACCTGCACGACAATATCGTTGAGTACGCCGAGCGCCTGACCGGGACACTGCC
The DNA here is from genome assembly GCF_026240995.1 of Pseudomonas sp. DCB_BI. Classification (NCBI taxonomy): domain Bacteria; kingdom Pseudomonadati; phylum Pseudomonadota; class Gammaproteobacteria; order Pseudomonadales; family Pseudomonadaceae; genus Pseudomonas; species Pseudomonas sp. DCB_BI. The sequence continues at coordinate 10,558 of NZ_JAPFCG010000004.1, forward strand.
AAAGGGCCTTTGCGTAGCTTCCTTCGGCTGTTCGGGCAGTGAAGCCAACAGCCTGATGTTGCGCATGGCGCGTAACTACACCGGCAGTGACCAGGCGATCGTGCTGGATTGGGCCTACCACGGCACCACGCAGGAACTCATCGACCTGAGCCCTTACAAGTACAAGCGCAAAGCCGGCAAGGGCAGGGCGCCGCACGTCTACGAGGCTGTGGTACCGGATAGCTACCATGCGCCCGAGGACTGGCCATTGGAGGAGCACGGCAAGCGCTTTGCCGAGTCCGTGGCAGAGCAACTGCAGGCCATGCGCAAGGCCGGCAAGCGCCCTGGGTTCTTCCTGGCCGAGTCGATACCCAGCGTGGCGGGGCAGGTGTTCTTGCCCCAGCACTACCTCAAGGAGGTGTACGCCATGGTGCGTGCCGAAGGCGGGCTGTGCCTGGCCGATGAGGTGCAGGTCGGGTTTGGCCGCGTCGGGAGCCACTGGTGGGCCTTTGAAACCCAGGGTGTGGTGCCGGATGCTGTCAGCATGGGCAAGCCGATCGGTAATGGCCACCCGATGTCGGCGGTGGTGACGACGCGTGAGGTTGCCGATGCTTTCAACAATGGTATGGAGTACTTCAACACTTTTGCCGGCAACCCGGTGTCGTGTGCGGTAGGGCTGGCGGTGCTCAATGCCATCGAGCGCGACCAGTTGAAAGACAATGCCTTGAGCGTTGGCAACTATCTGCTTGAGGGTTTGCGCAAGCTTCAGCAGCAATTCGACGTGATCGGTGATGTGCGCGGGCTGGGCCTGTTCTTCGGCATCGTACTGGTCACCGATCGCACATCGAAGGCCCCGGCCACGACCCTGGCCAGGAAAGTAGCCGATGGTGCCAGGGAGCGCGGTGTGTTGATCGGTACCGAAGGCCCGCATGACAACGTGTTGAAAATGCGTCCATCGATGATTTTCAGCCGGGCCAATGCCGACTTCCTGCTTGAGGTGTTGAGAGAAAGTTTTACGGCGGCACTGTAGGAGCGATCCCTGCCAAGCGCATGGAGTACAGGTGTACTCCATGCGCTTTTTCTGCTCAGGGCCGGTCCTTGAGGGTCTCGAAGGCTTTGACGCGCTTGATCAGGCTTTTCTGGCTGGCCGAGCTGGCAGTGTTGAACAGGAACGAGAAGTCCGAAGCCAGCGAGGGACTGCCGGCAATCGTCGCGTACTGATGGCACTGGTTGCAGTCATCACCCTGCACGTAGGTTTCCATGGTGGTGTTGGCCACTGGCACGGGGCCCTCGCTGATGAACGGCCCGTAGGACAACGGCACCTGTGCGTTGGCACCCGGTTCTGGGCTGGGTGGGTTGGGGGCAAGGGTCCACAGCACATTGATCAGCTTGTAGTACTGGAACACCGACTGGCCCTGGGTTTGCTGCGCGAAGTTGGCTTGCACTGCGCTGTTCAGGGCCTGCAGGGCACTGGGCACAGGGTATTCACGGGTGGTCTGTACCGGCTGGTCGCGCGGAAAGAGGTCCGTACAATCGCTGTCGGGGTGGTGTTGCTTGCACTGGATACGGGCCACGTTCGGTTTACACTCGGGGCCAGTGCCACATTCGGGGTTGTTGAACGCAAAACCGCCCGGCGGAGTTTGCTGCGGCGGCACCTGGGCCGGTTCGGGCACGTTGTCCACCTGCTCGAACGTGGTCCAGATAAAGTTGGGCGAAGCCTGGGTTTTGTTGATGATATGCAGGCCCACCAGGCCCACCACTTCCTGGGTGCATGCCAGGGTGTCGGGGCGCTTGAGCCAGGCCACGGTGGTGAGGTAGCGCCCGAACAGTTCGGGTTTGCCAGTCAGCACCCGCCAGGCGGCCTTGAGCTCGATCGCGCCCAGTTGCTCCTGCGGCACGGGCGATGGCGGCAGTTCGCGCATCGCTTCACCGATGGGCAGCGACAGCCCCTCGGTTTGGGCGACCTTCAACTGGTTGGCCGCGTCATAGAGCCCGTGGTCGACGATGTAGTCGAATTCGGCCTTGCCTACCTTGCGTTCGAAAAATACCAGGTTGCCCGACTGATCCGTCAGCCAGCCGCCGGACGCTTCCATGACCGGGTCGGGAATGGATGCCAGTGTCCCGGTGGACAGGTGGAAACCGTGCAGGGCGTTGATCGCGCCTTCTGAGGTAGCGTTCATGAATTTGCGCGCCCCCACCTTGAGCGCCTTCAGGCTACCCTGGCTATTGCAGCTGCTTGGTACCAGGGTTTGTACCCCCCAACCGGTGGGCGCGGGCGCGCCTGGCAGAAAGATATCGTTGGCGTCCTTGTAGCTGGCCCACACCGGGGCCACGCTCATCGGTTCACCCGCCGTGGTCGGCACACCGAACTGCCCCAGGGTGCTTTGCCTGTCGGGTTCGCCCGCCAGGCTGGGGGTGCCCGGCCAGCCGGGGTTCACTGGCCAGTTCAAGGCAATGAACAGTTGCCAGCCGAAGCAGTTCATGAACGCCTGGCTGGTGGCATTGAAGTTATTGACCGGCAGAAACCCCCCGCTCGCAGGGTTGAACACCAACTGTTGCTGCACACAGGCATCGGCGTCCGACAGCGGGGCCGCAGCAGCGGGTTGCAGGGTCTGCAGGCAAAGCAGGATGCCGCTTAGCAGCGACAGAAGGCTCAGGCGTAAGCTGGACATCATTGCGCTCCTTGCAAGGCGGTGAAGCCGCACCCGAAGGTGCGGCTGTACGGGAGGGGTCAGGCGCCAGGCACCAGCGCCAGGCCGGATTCCCACGGGTGGTCTGCCGCGCTTACGTTCACGTCTTCGCCCGGGTTCAGTGCACGCACCGTCACCAGGCCGGGTGCTGCGTTGGGGCTGACCGTGATGGTCAGAATGTAGGCTTGAGTGCCACCAGAGTTGGTCTGGCCAGGAATGGCCGACGCGTCGGGCAGGTACTGGGTGACCTGTGCCGTCACCCCAGGGTTGGAGAATTGCACCCTGGCGTTCTGCGCCGTGGTGCCTGCGTCTGCGCCTTGCACCACAAGCACGAACGGGTTGCTGCTACCCGGTGCAAGCCAGGCGGGCAGGTCGGTGGGGGACTGCCCGTAGAACAAGTCCAGTGGCAGCAGCTGCACCGGCCAGGGTTGCCGGCCGGTCTGCCGGTCCTGCACGCACGGGAAGGAGGGCGGTGTGGTAGCAAGCGGCTTGACGGTGACGCTCAGGCCCACCAGCAGTTGCTGGGCGATCACCCACACATAGTTGACCGGCTGGTTGTTGATGGTGATGTCGTTGATCGAGAAACCGGCGCTTTCCGGGACTTCGAACACCGCCTGCAGGATTTGGTCGGAACCGTTGGCGGCCGACTTGGCAGTGCCGCGGGTGATGCGCCAGTACTGGCTTACGTCCTGGCCTTGCGGGCCTTTCCAGCCACTGAAATCGGTAGGTTGCTGCAGGTAGAGGCCAATCGGGTTGGTCAGCGACAGGCGGTTTTTCACTGCCGTGGAATTGGCCATGAAGCCGATGTGCGGGTCGGAGTTGCGGTAGTTCTGCCCATACTGCGCGCAGCAGATCAGCGATTGGGCATTCTGGCTGCTGCTGACCGGGCGCAGGATGGTGGCGGCGGCGGCCAGGTACACCTCGGCACTGAGGGTGTTGGGGCCGGAGGTCAGGTGCATCGCACCACCGTATTGCCCGGGAACGCAGGCGGTGCCGGCGTTCCATTTGTTGACGGTGTCATAAGCTGGCTGGCCGGTGGTCGGGTCGATGACCGGATCGCCGGCTTTGCCGGTCGGGCAGTCGACGGTGTAGCGCAGGTACAGGTCCTCGAGTTGCACGCTGGGGTCTATGTAGTCGCGGTACAGGCCCAGTACTGCCTGCGGGTCGATGCGCCACATGGCCAGGAAGTATGCGGGGTTTTCGCAGGTGAAGGTGATCTTGCGCATGTTGCCGTTGGCATCGCGTACGATCGACCACTCGCAATACTCGTCGAGCCAGCCCCGTGGGCCGGAAGGTGAGAACGCCGTGTACCTGCCGTTCCAGTCGATACTTGGGCAGCGCTTGGCCGGCAGTTGCAGCAGGGTGCCCTGTTTGTCCGGGTCGTATAGCGTGTAGAGGGTGTTGTCGAGGGTGATCTGGCCGCGGTCGGCCAGCTCCATCACCTGGTTCAGGGTCATGGCTCTGCCAAGTTGCGGAACGACCGCTGCACCGTTGTTGTAAAAGAACGTCCACAGCCGGTTGGGGAAGGGCGCCCAGGTGATGGCGGGCGGGGTCACTTCACCGAAACCCTCCACCAGCGGGTTGTAATAGCCAGAGCGAGGCGCGTCGTTCTGGCCCGACCAAGGGTTGCCGATGATCGACGACTCGGTCCAGCCGGTGAGGTCGTTGTTCCAGTCGGTTTCAAACTGCTGCAACTGGTCCTCCAGGCCTAGCTTGTTGTAGTCCTTGGGGGCTTGGCCAGCGGGAGAGGTGAACTGCTTGAAGGGCGTGCTCATGTCGGTTCTCCAGGTGTGTGTGAGGGGGCAGCAGCGCAGCAGCCGGCGACCGCAGGCGGGCCGGCGAGGGTTTGGCGTGGGTCGTCCCACACCAGTTGAGCGATGAAACCGGGCAGGATCCTGTATTCGTCAGGCAGCAGCACGCGGCCACTGTCGAGGTGGGTCACCAGCAGCGACAACTGCACCGCATCATGAGGGCCGAGGCCCAGCGCAGCGGCGTTACGGGCCGCATTCAGAGCGCGCGAAACGCCATGGGTGATGCAGCGGCCCTTGTCGTCCACCAGCCCCATGCCGATGCGGCTGAAGCGCCCCACGTAATGAGGGTTGTCAGCGTTCACATGTTGCGGGGCGGCGTCCGGCTGGTCGAGAAAGACGTCGATCAGGTAGGTGTCATGGGTGCAACGTACATGATCGAACACCACCCACGGCCCTGGCCCTGCGGCGCTTTCCACCGCAGTGGCGGCTGTTGCGCGGTGCTCGCAGCAGGTGCCGGCGGCCACCTTGGACGCGCCGAACTGCGGGGCTACCGGCACACCGTAGTCATAGCCGATGTGCCGGCTGTCCTGGGCCATGTCGCCGAGGGTGGTGTAGCGCCAGGCGTCGGCGCTGGTGAAGGTGAGTTGCGTGGCGTCGCGCCCGGCGAACGGCTGCAGCAGGCACTGGGTGGTGTACTGCGCTTCGGGGTGGGCCCTGATCCACACTTCGAGCATGCGGTCGATATTGGCGTGGTAAGAGCAGAACACCGGGTCAAAGGCGGTGTAGGCGTTATCGGCCATGTCGCCGCCGATCCAACCGTGATAGTTGTCATGGGGTTGCTCGTACAGGCCGTCGAAGTTGAGCGTGCGATTGGGGTACAGGCTGTCTTGCTGGGGCGGGTCGAACACCGGAATGTTTGCCCAAGGGTAACCGGGTACTCCCTGTGGCTGGCTGAAACAGGTGAACTTCAGGGCATCCACCACCTGTTGCTGGAAGATCCGGCTCATGCCGTACAGCCGAGCGCGGTCAAAGCGCGAGTCGTCACCGTGGGTGTAGAACAACGGGTTGCGTTGCACATAGCGGCAGTCCACGCCGCTGACCGCAGCCCGGGAGCACACCTTGGAACAACCATCCTTGGCGGCCGCGTAACGCAGTGGGTTGGGCCGGGTCTCGCCGCAGTGCGGGTGCACGTAGGTTTCGTCGAGAAAAGCCTGCGGCAGGCCGGCTTGTGGGCTACCGTCGACGCTGGCGTCTTCGGCCATCCAGTCCCAGTAGGGGATGGCGCAGTCGATCAGTTGCTCCAGGTACAACAAGTACGCACGGTGCCAAAGGGCAAACGCTTCCTGGTAATGCAGGCACCAGTTGGTGTGGATGTAGGCGTAACGTTGCCAGGGCGCGTTGCTGTCGGGGTTGCCCACCTGCATGACATCGTCCAGGCGGGCGCGGTACAGGTTCAGTTCTTCGACGCTCAGCGCGCGGATGTCCTGCCTTACGCGCTTGACCGGTTGCGGCAGGTCTGGTGGTGGGATGCGTTCGGCCAGGTCGAAGGGCGAGCTGGCGTCCAGACGCCAGCCTTGGTTCACCCACAGCCTGAAGGTTTCCAGTGCATCGATCGGCCAGAACTGCTGCTGGTCGAGGGTCAGCGGCATGTTGCGGGAGGCCAGGTGCTGGTAGATGGTTTCTGACCAGGTCTTGACCGAGTCCGGGTCGTCCAGGAAGACGAAGTAGCCGTTCATGCACCCGGCCCAGGAGGCCGCCACGGCCGCGCGCTGCTCGGCGGGAATCCAGTAGGGGGCACTGAAAAGGCCGTGGATGTCGGCAGTCCATGTAGGTTTTGCAACGATCATAAGGTCCCTCTCATGCGCCCCGCAGGCCATCTTTGGCCGGGCTGCTAAGCTCAGTTGATGGTAGAGGTCCGGCGCGCAGGAATCGTGCAAATTGCCCCGCTCTTGCGGCGAATTCATTGCAGTTTTTCAAGGAAGACACAGCGAAAATGACAGACGCCATGGATCTGAAAATTCTGGGCAAGCTGCAAAAGGATTGCAGCCAGAATCTGGAGCTGCTCAGCGACAGCGTCGGGCTGTCTTCCACCAGTTGTTACCGGCGGATCAGGCGCCTTGAGAGTGCCGGTATCATCAAGGCCAAGGTCGCGATACTGGACGAGCGCAAGCTGGGCATTCAGGTAACCGCCTTTTTTCTGGTCAAGCTGGACCGCGACAGCAACGACATCGACCGCAGAATGCAGCACATCCTTGCCAGCCACCCCGAGATACAGGACTGCTATTTGATGACAGGCGAGTTCGATTTCGTGATGGTTGCCAAATTTCGCGATGCTGCCGAATACACCGACTATATCTACCGGTTTCTCGACACCTACCGGGATATTCCGATTCGCACTTACTCCTCCACGCTCGTGGTACGGACAGTAAAAAAATCGTATGAGCTGCCGCTTGGAGGTGGGCTTCAGCAGGTTGCCGATGCCTGATGGCTGAGCATGCCGCGAGGCAGCCCGGGAACTTCGCCCAGTGAAGCCAGTCGATAGCTCCTCTCCGGAATTACCCGACTGCCCGAGTGCCATCCTCCATGCCCAGCCAGCGCTTGCTGCCAGCACTGTTTCTTTTGTTCAGCACCTTCGCCGGCCAATGTGCCCTTGCCGGTCAACGCTCGGCGCCGGCGCACAGCAATAAGGCCACCACGCAACTGATCGAGGCTGCTTCGCAGCAGTACGAGCACGGCGAGCTGGACCAGGCAGCCGCAACCCTGGAACGCGCGTTGCAGATTCAGCCCGGCAACCCGGCCACCTTGCATTACCTGGGCGTCCTGCGCCTGGAGCAGGGCCAGTATGACCAGGCCGAAGTGCTGGCGGCGCGCTCCAACCTGCGGGTGGGTAGCAACCTTGCGTTGCGCAATCGCAACTATCAGTTGATCGAAGCAGCCCAGGCTGCGCGGCAGGCGAGGCCGGTGCGTGTCGTCGATCAGCGCCGCTGAGCATGTTGTTCTAGGGGCGAGTGGCAGAGCCTGTGATAATGGTGGCAATTGAAAGGGCCCTGTCATGCTGATCATCTCCAATAACGTGCATCTGCCGGATGCCGAAATCGAACTGACGTACATCCGCGCGCAAGGCTCGGGTGGGCAGAACGTCAACAAGGTGTCCAGCGCCGTGCATCTGCGCTTCGATATCCCGGCCTCATCGCTGCCTGACTTTTACAAGGAGCGGCTGTTGGCCCTGCGTGACAGTCGTATCACCAGCGGCGGCGTGTTGATCATCAAGGGCCAGCAGTACCGCACCCAGGAGCAGAACCGTGCCGACGCTCTGGCGCGCCTTGCCGAGTTGATCACCAGTGCCGGCAAGACCGAGAAGAAACGCCGCCCGACAAAGCCGACCCTTGGCTCGAAGACCCGCCGCCTCGAAGGAAAAGCCAGGCGCAGTACTGTCAAGGCGGGGCGGGGTAAGGTGGACTTCTAGGGGCTGTATGAAATATCTCCGGAACAGGCTCAGGCGATCTCTTGAGCGACCGTAATCAGCACTGGCGGACGGTAAGCGTTGGGCATAGAGGTGTCAGCCTCGATATTCCCAGCGTTTGTCAGATCGAGCGCCGCGCGGACGGCGCTCGATCTGGCAAGCGCCAAAAATGTAATGCCGAACACTCAGGTTCAGAGCACCTTGAACCCATGGGTGCCGTCGCGCTCGAGTTGCGCAACCAGGCCAAACTCCCAGTCCAGATACCCCTGCATCGCCTCGCGGGGGTTGTCCGTACCCTCGTAAGGCCGCCGGTAGCGATCGCTGCGGGGTACGGCAAGCTGCGTTTCGCCGGTTTCCAGCGGTTGGCCGGCAGCGATCCAGCGGGTGGTGCCGCCTTCGAGCACGTAAACGGGGGTACGGGTGAGAGCCTGCAGGTCGTGTGCGGCGAAGCGCGCCAGCAGGCTGCTGCCGCAAGTCAGCACATAGCGACTGGCCGGTGGCAAATGCTCCAGGGTTTCGGCCAGCTGGGCCCGGATCGACCAGTGGGCACCCGGAATATGGCGCTTGACGTAGTTGGCGCTGGTGGTGAAGTCCAGCAGCACCGTGCCGTCTTCCTGTAGCCAACTGGCCAGTCGCTCGACACCGATGTCGTTGGCGGCGGGCAGTTCGGGCAGGGGAGGCTGCCATTCGCCGGTGGCGTTGAAGTCTGCCTCCGACAAGCCGTCGAGCACGGCGACCTGCCAGCCCATCTGGGCCAACCAGGAGGCGCTCATGTTAGCCCGTACACCGTCGTCATCCACTAGCACGATTCGCGCCCCGCGAACGCTGGCCACGTGGTCGGTTTCCTGCACCAGCTGACCGCCCGGCACTGAGCGGCTGCCAGGCAGGTGGCCGGCGTTGTATTCCTCGGGTGTGCGCACGTCGAACAGGTACGTGGTGCGTGTGGGGTCGGCCTGCCAGTCGAGCAGCCCACCACGCTCCAAGCGCAGCACGCCGGTGCGGTCAGCAACCGCACGCGCCTGGCGCGCAGCGTTGGCGCCATTAGCGGCGCTGACCTCAGGAAAGCGTCGGTCCTGGCCATGGGCCAGCTGTTGTCCGGCCAGGGTCCAACCAATGGTGCCATTGCGCAAGGCAGCGACCGGGTTGGGAATGCCCGCGTTGACCAATGACTGAGTGCCGATGATGCTGCGGGTGCGCCCTGCGCAGTTGACGATTACCTGAGTGTCCGGGTCCGGTGCCAACTCGGCTACGCGCAACACCAGCTCGGCACCGGGCACGCTGATACCGCCAGGAATGCTCATGGTCTGGTACTCGTCGAAGCGGCGCGCATCGAGCACGACCACATTGGCCTTTTCGTCCAGCAGCGCCTGGACCTGCTCAGCGGCAAGCGATGGCGTGTGGCGCACGCTTTCCACCAGTTCGCCGAAGGCCTTGCTCGGTACGTTGACGTCTCGGAACACTTCGCCCCCAGCGGCTCGCCAACCAGCCAGGCCGCCTTCAAGCACAGCCACGTCGCGGTAGCCCAGCGCCAGCAGACGCTGTGCCGCCACGGCGGCAAGACCCTCGCCGTCGTCGTAGACGGTAATGGCGGTATCACGCCGTGGCACGCGGGCAAAAACCTCCAGCTCAAGCTTCGAGAGCGCGATGTTGGCAGCGAACAAGGGATGGGCCTGGGCGAACGGGTCTTCTTCGCGCACGTCGATCAAGGCCAGTTCCTCCTGGGCCAGCAGGGCGCGGCGGATATCGTGGTAACGGCGGGTGGTGACGGAGCTCATGGGGCAAGGTTCTCTTTGGACAGGTCCCAGATATTGGGCAGGCGGGTATTGGAGTAGCCGGAGATAAACGGTTTTTCGCTGCCGTCCTCGGCATAGACTGCGCGCTTGACCGCGCCGATGTTGCCGCCATAGACGTGGATACTGATCGACACCTGGTCGTTGAAGGCATTGCTGACCTGGTGGATGTCGCCAATGCGCGGCGACACCGCTTCGACCTGGCCCGGCTCCAGACGCACTGCCGCGCCGAGAGGCACCAGCTTGCCTTGGGCGTCGCGCTCGAAGCCTTGGGCGACTTCTGCGCCGCGCAGCATGCCGATCAGGCCCCAGACCCGGTGGTCGTGCACCGGCGTCTGCTGGCCTGGGCCCCAGACGAAGCTCACCACCGAGAAGCGCTGGCGCGAGTCGCAATGGACCAAATACTGCTGATAGCGCTGCGGGTCGGGCTGGGCGAGATCGTCCGGTAACCAGTCGTCATGGGCGACCAGCTCGGCCAGCAGTTGCTGGCCGCGATCGAGCAGAGCGGCTTCGTCAGGCCGCTGGTCGAGCACCAGGGCGAGGCGGTCGATGAAATGGCGTAAGCGCTCCGTGCGCAGGTACTGGGTCATGGTTCAGGCTCGGTTTTTCGGGTTCCGGTTAACCCTAGCAAATCCCCTTTCTATTCTCAAAATGCAAAATAATAATAAGCTAATATGCAAAAAACGCATTTACAGATTCGCTGTTCTGTTTTCAAATCGCCCTCATCAAAGGCATGAGGTTATGCCTAATGTGCATTTCACAGGCCTCGGAATACGCTTTAAATTATAAAAACCATTAGATTAATGCCTTATGGCTATAGATAAACCCTGGACGAGACCGCACGTGCGGATCGGCTCATCTGCCCCAGGAGGGGCATCTGGAGACGAACGTGCGCTATATAAAACACTTGGCTGCCACACTGCTGGCCACTACCTTCAGCCTTGCCGCCGCAGCCCAGACGCTGGTGGTCGGTGATCAGAGCTTCAACGCCCGCGCAGTCATGGAAGCGGCCGGGGTGCTCGACGACTTGCCCTACACCCTGGAATGGAAGCAGTTCACCGCCGGCTCGCCGGTGGCCGAGGCGCTCAACGTCGGCAGCCTCGACATCGGCCTGCTGGGCGATGCTCCGCCGCTGTTTCTGGGTGCCCTGGGCGCACCCATCAAGGTGATCGCAGTCAGCCGGCAGAACCTTGAAGGCGTGGCCATCCTGGCGCGCAAGGATTCCTCGATCCACAGCCTGCAAGACCTGCGTGGCAAGCGCGCGGCGATCTGGAAGGGTTCGTGGAGTCAGCAGTTGCTGTTCAGCGCCCTTGACCAAGCAGGTGTCCCCCGCGATGCCCTGGAGTTGCGCTACCTCAGTGCGTTGGATGCCTCCCACGCCCTGGATGGCGGATCGGTGGATGTGATCGCCACTTGGGAGCCTTACGTCACCCAGCAAGAGCGCCAGGGTGCTCGAGTGCTTGCCACAGCCGAGGGGGTGATCCCGGCGCAGAGCTTCGTGGTGGCCAACAGCAAGGCGGTGGAGCAAAAGCGCGCGCAGATCACCGACTTTCTGCAGCGCCTGAAAAAGGCCCGTGACTGGACCCTGAACGACCCGGCCAACACCGAGGCCTACGCCGATGCCTGGGCCCAACGAACCCGTGCCGATCGCGACATCGCCCGAACCTGGTTCGCCCGTGCGCGCACCGACCTGGCACCGCTGAACCCGCAGGTGATCGTCGACGCGCAGAAGACCGTGGACTTCTTCGCCGGGCTTGGCCTTATCAAGCCCTACCCAGCGGCGAACCTGTTCGACACCTCGTTCGGTGCGGCCTTCCAGGCGCCCGCTCTCAGCAACCAATGAAGGGATTCCCATGAGCAAACGACAGATCAAACTCGGCGCCCTGACCATGGGCTGCGGTGGCCCTGGCCGGCACAACCTGTGGCTCGACCCGGAACTGCCTGCCGACGCCAGCGTCAACATCGACTGGTACATCGACATCGCCCGCAAGGCCGAGGCGGCGTTGTTCGACCTCATGTTCATCGTTGACAGCCAGTTCATCACGCCAGGCTCGCCCTCGCACTACCTCAACCGTCTGGAGCCGTTGACCCTGCTCTCGGCCTTGGCGGTCAGTACCCGTCATATCGGTCTGGTCGGCACCCTCACCACCTCCTACAACGCGCCGTTCAACGTCGCCCGCCGGCTTGCCTCGCTGGACCTGATCAGCAAGGGCCGCGCGGGCTGGAACGTGGTCACCAGCGGGGATGCCGGCACCGCCGGCAACTACGGGCTGGACGAGCACTACGACTATGACACCCGCTACGCCCGGGCCCAAGAGCATGTGCACGTGGTACAGGGGCTGTGGCACTCCTACGAGGACGACGCCTTTCCCCGGGATCGTGCCAGCGGCCGCTTTCTCGAGCCCTCTAAACTGCATGCACTGAATCACCAGGGCGAGCACTTTTCGGTGGTCGGCCCACTGAACATCCAGCGCTCGCCCCAGGGCCAGCCGGTGATCTTCCAGGCGGGCGATTCCGAGCAGGGTCGTGACCTGGGTGCCGCCACTGCCGACGTGGTGTTCACCCATGCCGCCAGCATCGAGCAGGGGCAGGCCTTCTACCGTGACATCAAGGGCCGTGCTTTGCGCCTGGGGCGTGACCCGGACCAATTGCTGGTGTTGCCGGGGGCGGAGATCTACGTTGGCGATACGGACGAGCATGCACGAGAGATCGAGCGTCACTACCATCAAGCTGACCACAGCTTTGAACTGGCGTTGAAAGAGTTCGGGCGTAATTTCGGCTGGCATGATTTCAGCCGCTACGACCTGGATGCGCCGTTCCCGCAGGAAAGCCTGGAATACGCCCGCAGCAGCTTCTTCACCAACGCCAAGCGCATTGCCGACCAGGCCCGTGACAAGGGCTTCAGCCTGCGCCAGGCCGTGGCGTTCGGCCGCCAGTTGCGGCCAGGTGCCTTCGTGGGCTCAGCACAAACCGTGGCGGCGAAGATGGCCGATTGGTTCGAGGCGCGGGCGCTGGACGGCTTCAACATCTACATTGGCCACCCGGGGCAGTTCCGCCGGTTTACCGAGGAGGTCGTGCCATTGCTGCAGGAGCGTGGGGTGTATCGCACCGCTTATGAAGGTACCACCCTGCGCGAGAGCCTCGGCTTGCCAATACCACGCTTTACCCGCTAGATCGCCGGGGCCGCTGTGCGGCCCCTGGCGGTTTCAGAAGGTGTAGGTCAGTCGGCCAAAATAATACCCGCCGGTAAAGCCATACGGCGAGTACACCCCGTACCCCTTGACCATGGTCTTGCTGGCTGGCGCCTGGCGCTCGGGGTACACATCGAACAGATTGCGCGCACCGATCGCCAGTTCCAGGTCCTTGGTCAGCTGGTAGCCCAGATCCAGGTCGGTGATCCAGCGCGCCTTGTATTCGCGGTCCAGCGAACGATCGTTGGCGGCATTCACCTCACGCCAGGAGCCGTAACGGGTCAGCCCCAGGTTGACCCGGTAGCGTCCAAGGCGCCAGTTGCCACCCAGGATCAGCTTGGTGTGCGGCTGTACCTCGGTCAGCAGGTTGCGGGCCTGGCGGTTCATCAGCTCGTAGGGGGTGCCGAGGATGTTCACGCTCTGCTTGTAGCTGAGAATCTCGGTGTCGTTCCAGTTGAAGGCCGCCGTCCACTTCACGGCCCCGGCGCCACCCAAGTCTTGATCATAGCTGCCCACCAGGTCCAGGCCCTTGGTGCGGGTGTTGGCGCCATTGGTGAAGTACTGGCCGCCCGAAGTTGAGTCGATGCCGTTGGCCAACAGGGCCTGGGTGACCTCAGGGCCGAGCAGGGTGCCGGTAAGGGTGATGCGGTCGCGAACGTTGATCAGGTAGGCGTCGGCGGTGAAGGCCAGGCGCTCGCTGGGCTGCCAGGCCAGCCCAAGGCTGTAGTTGGTTGATTTTTCAGGTTTGAGCGGTTCGGCACCGAGTGCCTTGGCGGCGGCCGAATCTACCGGCAACACGCCATAGTTGATCGACTGGTACACGCCGTCGACCACGCCGTAGGTGGTGGAGCGGGCGCTGAACAGGCTGTTGGCCAATGAAGGGGCGCGGAAGCCGTTGCTCACCGTGGCTCGTACGGCCAGCTCGGGGGTCAGCTCGTAGCGGGTGGTTAGCTTGCCACTGCGGGTCGCACCCACGCCGCGGTCGTAGTGTTCATAGCGCAAGGCAGCGCCCCAGTACCACTGCGGGAGCGGGTTGAAGCCCACGTCCAGGTAGCCGGCGTAGCTGTTACGGCTGGCGCTGGTGGCCTCGGCCGGGGAGATGCCGTTGGTGACCTGGGCGCCTGAGGCAGCACAGTTGCCGGGTGCCGCGCAGTAGCCGCCGTCTGCCCAGCTGGCCCAGTCGCCGGCCTGCACCTGGTACGTATCGCGGCGTTGCTCGAGGCCCCAGGAAAAGTCCAGGGGCTTTGCCAGGCCTACGTCAAAGCTGCGGCGCAGGTCGAGGTTGCTGGTCAGCTGCGAGCTGACCCAGGTGCCGGATTCGAAATGGTTGGGCGTGGCCTCGCCCAGCGATGGGTTCTGGTTGTTCCAGGTGCCCTGTTTGGCCTCGTTGCGCCCATAGGTGCTGGACAGATCCCAGTCCCACTCGCCAGCCAGGCCCTTGGCTCCGAATGCCGCCTGGTAGTCGTACTCCTCGATGTACCAGGTGGGCGTGTAGCCGGCCGGTCGCCCGTTGGGCCCGGTGGTGATGGTGTTGACGATGGTCGGCAGGCGGAAGTTCTGGCCCTGCTCGGCCTTGCGGTACGACCAGGTGCTGAACGAGTAAAGGGTCACGTCGTTTTGCAGCGGCAGCTCGGCGTTGTAGCCCAGGGTCAGCAGGTTGATTTTCGGCGTGCCGTAGCCGCCGTAGGTGACCTTGCCGGCGCGCTCCAACGCCTCGGCCTGGCTGTAGCCGTTGGCGCTGGCCTTGTTGTCGTCGTTCTGGCTGCGGGCGTCGAGCGCCAGCTGGAGGACACCCTCGCGGCCAATCTCGAAGCCTTTGTTCAGGCTTTGCTGCACGGTTTGTTTCTTGCCGTCGTAGCCCTGGCCCGCAGTGGTCACGGCAGTGCCGCGGGTATCAGCCTTGAGGATCACGTTGATCACCCCAGCGATGGCGTCAGAGCCGTACTGGGCCGCTGCGCCATCACGCAGCACCTCGACATGGTCGATGGCGCTGATGGGGATCAGGTCCAGGTCACTGGGGGCGGCGCCGGCGTTGATCCCGCTGATGTTCAGGGTGGCGCTGGTGTGGCGGCGCTTGCCGTTGACCAGCACCAGCACCTGGGCGGCGTTGAGCCCACGCAGGTTTGGCGCGCGGGCCATGCCGCTGGCGTCCCAGCCGGTTTTTTCCGGCAGGGTCAGCGACGGTACGCTGGCGCTGAGGGCTTCCATCAGGCCTGGCTTGCCGGTTTCCTGCAGCTGCTTGGCGCTGATCACGTCGATGGGCACCGGGCTGCTGGTGACAGTACGTTTTTCACTGCCACGGTTGCCGGTGACGATCACCGTGCCCAGGGCTTGGGCGGCAGGTTCGTCGGCCAGTGCCGGCGCGGTATGCAGGCCGGCGGCGAAGGCCATGGTGAAGAGCGGGGCAGTGGTAAAGGCTTGCTTCATGCACGCAGTTCCTTGTCTGGCTTGGCGGGCGCGCTCAGGGCGCCTTGGCCGCGATTGCGTCGATTTCCACCAGCGCGCCCGGCAGCGGCAGCGCCACCACCTGGATGGCCGTGCGGGTCGGTGTGCGGGGTTGCTCGGCGGTGGCGAAGAACTGGCTGTAGGCCGCTTGCAACCCGCTGAAGTCAAGAGCGCCGCCGTTGGCCGGGTCGCCTACCAGGAACACCCGTAACTGAACGATGTCGCCTACATCCAGGCCCTGGCTTTGCAGCGCCGTGCGCAGCTTGTTCAGCACTGAACGGGTCTGGGTTTCGGTGTTGCCGAACGCCGCGATACTGCCTTTGGGCGCCTTGGCGTCGGCCACATCCGGCAAGGTGCCGCTGACGAACGTCAGGTGGCTGCCGGCCGGCACTGTGACCAGTTGCGAGATGGGGAAGTTGGAGCCAGGCGGGGCGACCCGCTTGATGGCATCGGCATGGGCATTGAGGGTCAGCGACATGAGCACTCCGGCAAGCAGAAGAAGACGAGGCATACTGTGGTTTCCTTGACGATCAGGCGGCTGCGCCGCGGGTGGTCTGGTTGGCATGGCGGGCGATCAGGCCGACTACCCGGCGGGCGGATTCCGCCGCGCTGTTCTGCCAGATGCCCACGCCGCCATGGGCCAGGGCATCGCTGGCCAGCCAGGTTCGGCCCTGGGCCTGGTTGAGCAGGTCGTAGCCGGGCTGGGCGACTTCGTCGTGGACGATCCACGGTGCTTCGCTGAAGGGGATCTTCGACCAGTTGACTACCACCGGCCGGCGTAGCTTGTGGCTGTGGCCGGGGTGCAGCGATTCCACCGCCTGGCGCGACGAAGCGACCTGGGCCTGCAGCGACTTGCTGGCAAACTGCTGCGCCACCTCGCCGGTGTTGTAGGTGGCGACCAACACCCCCTGGGCGCTGTTGAGGTGGTCGCTGGGGTACCAGAGGGTGCGTGCTTCGTGGTTGATGTAGCTGAGGCCGCCGTAGATCTGGAAATCCGTTTCCCAGAAGCGCGGCGATTGCCAGGCGACCTTGTTGGCCTTGTCGCCTTCGGCGGTGGCGATGGCCTGCTTGAATGCCGTACTGAAATTGTTCGGCAGTTTGGCCAGCAGCGGCAGGGGCAGGGTGACGATGGCGTAGTCCGCCTGCTCGATGTGCTGCTGCCCAGTCTTGCGATCACGCCATACCACCTTGGCGCCGTTGTCAGCCGTTTCCACCCCCAGCACCTCGGCGCCCAGGCGCACGCTGTCCTTGACCTGGCGGAAGAATGCTTTGGGAATCTGGTCCATGCCGCCGACCGGCTGGAACATGGTCGAGGAGAACTCGGGAATCTCGTCGAACACCAGCGGCAGTAGCAGGTTGCTGTCGAGCAGTTGATCCAGGGGCACCGGCTGGCGCTGGACCGGGGTCTGGTCCCCGGCGCCGGCGAAGCGGGTATAACCAGCGCGCACCGAACCGCGGTATTGCTGCTGGCTATCCAGGTCGCCGTAGACCTTGAGAAAGTCCAGCAGGGCCTTGCGCTGGCCGCTGCTCAGCTCGGCGTCGAGGCTGTTGCGGTTGACACTGCGCGCCAGCAGCTCGCTGAAGTGCCCGCGGGTGTCGTTGACCGCCTGGCGCAGCAGCAGTGGTGGGCGGGCCAGGTCAGGCTGGGCCAGGGCATTGCGACTGCTGTTGACCAGCACTTGCAGCTCCACGCCCAGTTCGCGGCAGTAACCGAGAATGGTCAGGTGATGGCTGGGCAGGCGTGCAGCGCCAGCGTTGAAGAAGTGGCCCGGGTCGAACTCGACGTTTTGCGAACTGCCGTCGTTATGCTCGATGCGGTCGCCGTGGCGCAGGGTCCAGACTCGGCCACCGACGCGCTCGCGAGCTTCCAGCACGGTGACCGAGAAGCCGGCCTTGCGCAGCTCGTAGGCGGATACCAGCCCGGATATACCGGCGCCGACAATCACCACGCGCTTGCCGTTGCCGCCGTTGGCGGCCAGTTGCAGGGGCTGGAAGGTGGCGGCCAGGGCATTCTGGCCAAGCGCGCCGAGGGCTGCCGAATAGCCGCCAATGGCGGCGAGGCGGGTGATCAGATCTCTACGGGACAATCCCATGTCGCATGCTCCGAAAAGGTTGGGTTCGGATGTGCGCAACGGGCAGGCGGATCGAAGGACGGACCGACAGCGGCTGGCACAAATCCATTTGCCTCCGCCACGTTGGGGGTCGGTTTAAAGAACCTAATGGACTTTCACGGCGCTGTGAAAGGCTTTTTTGTTCTAAGTTAATTATGTTTATAGCTGATAATAAATGTTCGTATAAATGCGTTTAAATGATGTTGAGAGGTGTTTGGCCGGCTAATGCGTGGGCGTCATCTCCACGACCAATGCGCACGAGCAGAAGCACCAGGCCGATACGGGCTGGTGCTCTGAATTCGCTCGAGGGACCGCCTGCGTCGGGCCTTTCGCGGCGCTAACCGTGAAAGGGCCGGTTCAGGTCAGGCGCTGCGCGCGTCACGGCCTGCTTGCTGCTGCGCAACCCGTGCGCGGATCCGTGGGATCAGCTCCTGGCCGTAGTCCACGGCATCGCGCAACTGGTCAAAACCACGAAACAGGAAGGTACTCACACCTAGCTCGTAATACGCCAGCGCGGCTTCGGCAACCTGTTCGGGTGTGCCCACCAGCGAGGTGGAGTTACCAGCGCCACCGCCGAGCGCGGCGATCTCGGTCCACAGCCGGGTGTCGTGTACCTTGCGCTGGCTTGCCAGTTGCACCAAGCGTTCGGAACCGACGTTGCTCTTGCCGAAGTTCTTCTCGCGACGGTTGCCCTGGCGGATGCCGATGCGGTGCCTGGCGTCGGCGAGGATGCGCTCGGCTCGTGCCCAGGCCTCGTCTTCGGTGGCCCCCAGGATCGGCCGAAGCGACAGGCTGAAGCGGATGTGGTTTTCCCGCCCGTGGCGAGCAGCGGCCTTGCGTACCTGCGCAATGCGTTCGCGCACCTGCTCAAGGGGCTCGCCCCACATCATGTAGACATCGGCGTGTTTGGCTGCGACCTCCACCGCCGCATCCGAAGCCCCGGAGAAGTAGATCGGCAGCTTGTCCACCGGTTTGACCAGGGTCAGGTTGTCCTCTACCCGGTAATGCTCGCCGTGATGGTCGAACGGCGTGGTCTGCGTCCAGGTGTTGCGCAGCACCTCCAGGTATTCGTCAGTGCGTGCGTAGCGGGCATCCTTGTCGAGGAAGTCGCCGTCACGCTGCAGGTCGCCGCTGTCGCCGCCGGTGATCACGTTGATCGAGGCGCGGCCGCGGCTGAGCTGATCGAGGGTGGCGAACTGGCGGGCGGCGAAGGTCGGCGCCTGAAAACCGGGGCGGTGCGCCACCAGCAGGCCGATGCGTTCGGTGAGTGCGGCGACGTAACTGGCCAAGATCATCGCGTCTGGCGCGCTGGTGTTGACCGCCAGCAGGGCCTTGTCGAACCCGGCGTATTCCTGGGCCTGGGCGAAGGCCTTGATAAAGTCCAGGTCAACCAATGGACCGCGCGGGGCTTGCGACTCGCTGCTTTCTTGAGGGCCGATGAGGCCAATGAATTCGAGGCTCATGCAGTGGAACTCCTTTTCGTCCAGGGCGGTTCAAGCGACCGCGGTCGGCTCGCGGCGCAGTGTGTTGCGGTTGGTCGGTACGCTCAGGCCGAAGCTGTCGCGCAAGGTGCTGCCGGTGTACTCGCTGCGCACCAGGCCGCGCGCTTGCAACAGGGGCACCACCAGCTCGGTGAAGTACTGCAGGCCATCGGGCAGCAGCGAATTGATGATGAAACCGTCGGCGGCGCGGTCCTCGAACCAGTCCTGCAGGGCATTGGCCACCTGCTCCGGGGTGCCGGTGAAGTCACGCCTAGGGCGCGAAAAGCGCAGCGCCAGTTGGCGCAGGGTCAGGCCCTCTTCGCGGGCCAGTTGCTTGAGCTGGTCGGCGGTACCCTTGTGGCTGTTGTCACCGAGGGTGCCCAGGTCTGGGAATGGCGCATCCAGGTCGTGCTGGCTGAAGTCGTAGTCGTTGAACGGACGGCCAAGGGCGACCAGGGCGTCCTCGATGCTCACCAGCTCGACGGCCTGCTGGTAGCGGCGTTCGACCTCGGCTTCGTCGCGGCCGACGATGGGGCGGATGCCCGGCAGGATGAACAGCTGCTCCGGATCGCGGCCATGGCGCGCAGCGCGCTGTTTCAGGTCTTGGTAATAAGCCCGGGCATCGCTGAACGACTCGGGGTTGACGAAGATCGCATCGGCGTTCTGCGCGGCGAAGTTGCGCCCATCTTCCGACACGCCCGCCTGGAAAATCAGCGGTTGGCCTTGGGGCGAGCGCTGGATGTTCAGCGGGCCCTTTACCTTGAAAAACTCACCCTGGTGACCAAGGGTGTGCAGCTTGGCGGGGTCAAAGAACTCGCCAGTGCGCTTGTCGCGGGTGAAGGCGTCGTCTTCCCACGAATCCCACAGCCCCTGGACCACCTCGACATGCTCACGGGCGATGCGGTAGCGCACGGCGTGGGGCGGGTGCTCTGCCTTGCCGAAGTTGTCGGCGGTGCCCGACAGCCACGAGGTGACCACGTTCCAGCCGGCCCGGCCGCCGCTGATCAGGTCCAGCGAGGCGAACTGGCGTGCAACCTGGAACGGTTCGGTGTAGCTGACCGTGACCGTGGCGACCAGGCCGATGTGGGAGGTGACCGCCGCCAGCGCAGAGAGAATGGTCAGCGGCTCGAAGCGGTTGAGGTAATGAGGGCTGGAGCGGGCGTGGATGTGCAGGCTGTCGGCGATGAAGGCGAAGTCGAACTTCGCGGCCTCAGCCAGTTGCGCCTGGTGCTTGTAGAAACCGAAGTTGACGCTGGCGTCGGCCAGCGCTTCGGGGTGGCGCCATTCGCCCCAGCCGTGACCGACACCGTGGATCATTGCGCCGAGATGGATCTGTCGTTTGCTCACGTTCAATACCTCTTGCCAGAAAATGTTCAATGTCTGGTCCGCGCGGCACGACGTACCGCACGGTACAACCGTCAAACCGCCACAGGCAGTACGCTGCGGGAGTGGCCGGGTATCGCCTCGATCAGCGCCTGCGTGTAGGCGCTGGCCGGGCTGCCGAACACCTGGACCGCGGGCCCTTGCTCGACCACCTGGCCGCGTTGCAGGACCAGCACGTGGTCGGCCATGCTCGCGACCACCGCCAGGTCGTGGGAGACCAGTACGTAGGCGATGCCCAGTTCGCGCTGCAGGTCGGTCAGCAGGGCGAGAATCTGTGCCTGCACCGACACGTCCAGCGCGCTGACAGGCTCGTCGAGCAGCAGCACCTCCGGCTCCAGGGCCAATGCCCGGGCGATCGCCACCCGCTGGCGCTGACCGCCCGACAGTTCCCGCGGCAGCCGGTCGAGGAAGTGCACCGGCAGGTGCACCCTGGCGATCAGTTCGCAGGCCTTGCGTTCCAGCGCATCGCCCTTGAGCAGGCCGAACGACACCAGCGGTTCGACGATGCTGTCGAACACGGTGAAGCGCGGGTCGAGTGCCGCAAAGGGGTTCTGCTGCACCAGTTGGATACGCCTGCGCAGGGGCCGGAACTGTCGCCAGGTGCAGGCACTGACGTCGATACCGGCGAACTCCACACGTCCCCGGCTGGGCTTTTCCAGCCCAAGGGCAATGCGCAGCGCGGTGCTCTTGCCCGAGCCCGATTCGCCGACGATGGCCAGGGTCTGCCCGGCGTGCAGCTCAAGGCTGAGGTCGTGCAGTGCGGTGAAGTGCGCGTCCTGCCCGGGCAGGGCGAAGCGCTTGCCGACATTGCTCAGGCGTAACAGCGGCGTTGCAGCCGTCGGGCCTCCCAGGCGTTTGCGCGGCACGAAGGCCGGCGCTGCGTTGAGCAGGTCTCGCGTATAGGGCTGCTGTGCGCCCCAGAGGATTTGTCTGGGCGAGGCATGCTCAATGAGCTCGCCCTGTTTCATCACCAGCAGGCGGTCGGCACGGTCGCAGGCCATGCCCAGGTCATGGGTGATGATCAGCAAGGCGATACCCCGCTCGGCCACCAGCTGTTGCAGGTGGTCGAGAATGCGCCGCTGCACGGTCACGTCCAGTGCGCTGGTGGGTTCGTCGGCGATGATCAGCCGAGGTTCGCCGGCCAGGGCGATGGCGATCAGGACCCGTTGGCGCATGCCGCCGGACAGCTCGTGAGGGTATTGATGGGCGCGCAGTTCAGGCGCGTCGATGCCGACCTGCGCCAGCAGCGCCAGCACTTCGGCATCCAGGCCCGGGTAACGCCGCCCGTCATGGGCCAGCTCCAGCGCCTCGGCGATCTGCCGGCCAATACGCTGGGTGGGGTTGAGGCTGACCATCGGGTCCTGCGGCACCAGTCCGATGGTGCGGCCGCGCAGCTTGCGCCTGTCGCCCTCACTGGCCTGCGCCACATCGACGCCATCGACCCATAGCTGGCCATGGTCGATGGATGCATTGGTCGGCAGCAGACCGAGCAGGGCGTTTGCCAGCGTCGATTTCCCCGAGCCGGACTCGCCGACAACGGCCAGGGTCTCGCCCTGGGCCAGGCAGAACGACAACTGGCGCACGGCCTGGGTGCGTTGCCCGGCGAAGGCGTAACTGACGCTCAGGTCACGGACCTGGATCAAGTGTGGCTGGCTCATCGGGCATGCTCCTCGGCGCTGCGCGCCAGGTGGTTCAGGCTGAACACCACCGCCACCACGAACAGCCCTGGTAGCAGAGAAACCCAAGGGGCGGTGATCAGGAAGTGACGGCCGTTGGCGATCAACGTGCCCCATTCCGCGGCTGGCGGTGCTGCGCCGAAACCGAGAAAACTGAGGCCGGCGGTGGCCAGAATGGCCGCACCGAAGTCCAGGGTGGCGAGCACCGCCACCGGGCCCCAGGCGTTGGGCAGCACATGGCACAGCAGCGTGCGTGCCCAGCTGGCGCCGCCCAGGCGGGCGGCCTCGACATAGGGCAGGGTCTTGATTCGCAGCACTTCGGCGCGAGTGGTGCGGGCAAAGCCCGGAATGATGCCGACGCCCACGGCGACAGCCACCGGGACGGTGCCAAAGCCGATGGCGGTGACGATGGCGAGGGCCAGCAGCAGGCCGGGCAGCGCCAGCAGCACGTCGATCAGGCGCATCAGCACGGCGTCGACTCGCCCGCCGGCAAAACCGGCCAGGACGCCCAGCCCAAGACCGCCAACCAGGGCGATGGTTACCGCCAACAGTGCCGCCAGCACCGAGAGGCGCGCGCCATAGACCACCCGGGTATACAGGTCACGCCCCAGTTCGTCGGTGCCAAACCAGTGCACCACGCCGGGGCTGCTGAGCTTGTCGGCGGGCGAGGTGGCGTAAGGGTCGAAGCTGGTGAGCAACTGTGGGGCCAGTGCCGCGAACAGGGCGAACAGTACAATCAACAGGGCCACGCTGAAGCCGGGGCGGCGTAGCAGCGGGATCAAGGCCTGGTGAGCGCGCTGCAGGCGCGTGCGACGTTTCCAGGGGGTGGCTGTTTGTGCCCCATCGCGGGTGTGCGGGGTGTCGATCGTGTTCAGGGGTATGTCGATGGTCATCTCAGCTCACCTTGGCCGTGTGGGCGATGCGCGGATCGAGGTAGGGGTAGAGCAGGTCGACGATCAGGTTGACCACCACGAAGGCGGTGGCTGATACCGCAACGATCGCCAGCACCACCGGGATGTCCTGGCGCAGCACAGCTTCCTGGGCCAGGCGGCCGACGCCGTTACGCGAGAAGATGGTCTCGACCAGCACGGCGCCGGACACCGTGTTGCCGACCTGCAGGCCGACCAGGGTCAGCAGCGGCAAGGCCGCGTTGCGCAAACCATGGCGTGCCTGCACCTGGGCCCGGCTCAGGCCTTTGGCGAAGGCGGTGGTGATGTAGGGCTCCTGCCACACGCCTTGAAAGCCCCGCTGCAGCACTTGGGCATATACGGCAGCACTGGGGATCGCCAGGGTGATCGCCGGCAGCACCAGGCTGGCCACGCCCTGGCTGCCGGTGGCCGGGAGCCAGCCAAGGGCGAAGGCGAATACCTGGATCAGCAGCAAGCCCATCCAGAACACCGGGACTGAAAAGCCCAACGACGGCAGGCGCGCCAGTGCGGTCTTCAGGGGGCGCCATTGCACGAAGGCGGTCAGGTAGGCCAGGCCGACCCCCGCCAGCAACGACAGCACAATGGCAGAACCTGCCAGCGCCAGGGTCTGCGGCAGCCGCTCGGCCAACAGCGCG
Organism: Pseudomonas sp. DCB_BI; assembly: GCF_026240995.1. Taxonomy (NCBI): domain Bacteria; kingdom Pseudomonadati; phylum Pseudomonadota; class Gammaproteobacteria; order Pseudomonadales; family Pseudomonadaceae; genus Pseudomonas; species Pseudomonas sp. DCB_BI. The sequence continues at coordinate 34,082 of NZ_JAPFCG010000004.1, forward strand.
GTGACTGGCCGCCCCTGGGACAGCGACTGCCCCAGGTCACCGTGCAGGGCGCGCCACAGCAGGTCGAAATACTGCTCGAACAGCCCTTTGTCCAACCCATAGTAGATGCGGGCCTTGGCCAGGTCCTCGGCAGACAGGCCGTCGGCCTCCATGCCGGAGGCGCTGAGCATGATCGCCAGGGTATCGCCCGGCAGCATATACAAAATGAAATAGGTGACGGTGTAGGCACCCCACAGCACTAACAACGCTTGGCCGATGCGGCCGGTCAGGTAGCGCTTCATGGCTGGCCGACCTGGATGTCACTGAACAGGGCGAAGCCTTCGGCGGTCCAGCGGAAGCCCTTGACCCGGGGCGCGGTGGCGGCCTGCCAGACGCGTTCATACAGTGGGAATGCCGAGGCTTCGTCGATCAGCAGGTCCTGCAACTGGCCGTAAGCTTGGGTACGTTGCGGGTCGGCAGTGGCGGTGATGCCGCTGTCGAACAGCACCTGGGCCCTGGCCAGGGTGTGCGGCTCGTAGGTGTTGGTAGCGACTGTGGCGCTGTTGGCCGCGCGTGGATCGAGGATGGTCTGCAGGATGATCGGGTCGGCGCGAGTCATGTAGGTAGAGGTCAGGTCGTAGCTGCCTGCCGCGTTGCCTGCCACCCATTCGGCGCGGGTCAGCACATTCAGCTTGAGGTCGATGCCAACCTTGCGCAACTGGTCCTGCACCAGCACGTCACCGGCGCTTTCGGCGGGGGTGAGGTTGTAGCGCAGGGTCAGGCGCTGGCCGTTCTTGTGTCGGTAGCCATCCTCGCCCATGTGCCAGCCGGCGGCGTCGAGCAACTGCCCGGCGCCCTTGGGGTCATAGGCCAGCTTGGCGGCCTGTGGCTTGAAGTACGGGGTGGTCACGTCGTACACGCCGCTGACCACCGGGAACTCGGCGTTGTAAACCGTGTGCGCGTAGCTGCTGCGGTCGATGGCCTTCTGCAGCGCCAGGCGCACCTGGCGGTCACCCAGCAGGCGCTCGTTGCGGGTATTGGGGTAGAGGTTCAGCGCCGGGCCTGGCAGCGAGCGGCTCTGGATGGTCGCGCCCTTGGACTGGAACAGCTTCAGGTCAACCTCCGAGAACGGGTTGCGCGGCCACAGGATGTCGGCCTTGCCCTGCAGGAACAGGCCGTTGCGCACGCTCTCCTCGGGGATGTAGCTGATGTCCACGGCATCCACATGGGCCGGGCCCTGGTTGCGCATGTTGGCCGACGGCCAGGCATAGTCGGCACGCTTGACCAGGCGGGCGCCGACCTCGGGGGTGTAGTGGTCGAGGATGAACGGGCCGGTACCGATGATCTTGCCCTGTGAGCGTTCCTGCGCGCTCAGTTGGTATGAGGCGGGCGCGAGGATTGCCAGGTTGGTGGTGGAAGTGGCCTGCAGAAAGCCTGCATTGGGCCGCGACAGCACCAGTCGCACCGTAAAGTCGTCGATCACCTCAGCGTGATCGTAGCCGGCGAGGTAGGTGGCGCCAAACGTTGCGGGCAACTGGGTCGCGAAGGCTTTGTTGCTGTCGAAGGCGCCTTTAACGGCGTGGGCGTCAAAGCGCTCGCCATTGCTGAAGGTGACGTCCTGGCGCAGGTGGAAGGTGTAGCTCAAGGCGTCGGCACTGATCTCCCAGCTTTTTGCCAGCCACGGGATGATGCGACCGTTGTCCGGGTCCTGGTCGGTGAGCGACTCGGCAACGTTGCGGAGCAGTACCCGGTGCTCCAGCCAGTAGACCTGAAAGGGGTCGACGCTGACCAGGGTGGTGTTATCGCCCCAGAACGCGACGCTGAGGGTTTTGCCGGTGGTGCTGCCATCGCCGGGTGAACAGGCGTTTAGGGCCAGGGCGAGGGTGCCGATGGCGAACAGGCGGTGCAATGGGGGCATGGAGTGGTCCTTGGTCGGAAGGGTTTGGCCGGTACTGGCCTTTTCGCTGGCAAGCACAGGCGACAGCTGCCTGTGCATCAGTTCTGGTAGTCGCGGCCCTCACGATCCAACTGCCGGATCAACGCGTCCCAGTGCCGCTGGATGCCTTCCCCCTTGCCATCGGAGAACCGCTTCGACTGCTCATGCACCTTGGCGATGGCCGCCTGCGGTGCATGCAGCAGTTGGTCATTGCCACCGGCCTGGGCTGCCACCTGGATGTTGCACGCACGCTCCAGCCCATGCAGTTCGCGGAACGCATGCTCTACGCTGATGCCCCCGGTGAGCAGCCCGTGGTTGCGCAGGATGAGTATGTTGCTGTCGGCCAGGTTGGTTACCAGCCGCTGCTGCTCGTCCAAGTCCAGGGCCACGCCCTCGTAGTCGTGGTAAACCACGCGGCTGTAGTAGGCCAAGGCGTGCTGGGAGATCGGCAGCAGTCCACCGCGCTGGGCCGATACCGCAGCACCGTCGCGGGTGTGGGTATGCAGCACGGCCTTGAGGTCAGGGCGGGCGCGGTGGATGGCGCTGTGGATCACGTAGCCGGCCTGGTTGATACCGAGCCCCAGCGGGTCGTCGATGATCGTGCCGTCGACATCCACCTTGACCAGGTTGGAGGCAGTGATCTCGTCGAACAGCAGGCCAAAGGCGTTGATCAGGAAGTGCTCCTCGGGCCCCGGTACGCGGGCCGAGAAGTGTGTGTAGATGTGGTCGGTCCAGCGAAACAGGGCGGCCAGGCGGTAGGCTGCGGCAAGCTTTACCCGCACCTCCCACTCTTCGACGCTGACACGGTCGCGCACGCTATGGGCGCTGGTGGTGACGGCAGACAGTGAACTCATGGTGTGTTCTCCGGTAATCAATAGCCGCGTGCGGTGTCGACCAGGTTGGCCAGGGGCGCCTGCTCGCGGTAGCGGTGGAAGTTGGCGATGAAGGCTTCGAGGAAGGCCGGGTAGCCGTCCTCGGAAATGGCCGAGGTGTGCGGTGACAGGAATACGCGCGGGTGGTGATACAGCGGGTGGCCGGCGGGCAACGGCTCCGGGTCGGTGACATCCAGGCTGGCGCGGCCGATCAGGCCGCTGTCCAGCGCCTCCAGCAACGCCTGCTGGTCGAGCAGCCCGCCGCGGGCAATATTGATCAGGTGCAGGCCAGGTCGGGCATGGGCCAGCACCTCGCGATCGACCAGGCCGCGGGTGGCAGCGGTGAGTGGTGCGGCCAGTACCAGGTGATCGCTGCCGGCGAATAGCTGCTGCAGGTCGGCGGCGCACACCACCCCGGGCACGTCGGCAATAGCCTGGCCGGGCCGGCTCAGGGCGAGGACACGCATGCCCAGGGCCACGGCCTTGCGCGCCAGGCTCTGGCCGATACTACCGAAGCCGAGAATGCCCAGGGTGCGGCCGCGCAGCGGTGCCAGCGGGGTAAGGCGCCAGTCGGCATCCTTGACCCACAGCCCGGGCAGTTGCTTTGCAGCGGTGAACACCAGGGCCAGGGCGAACTCGGCCACGTGCTCGGCGTTGGCGCCCTTGCCGCTCGTGACCTGTGCGCCTTGGAATACCCAGTGGGGGTAGAAGTCGATGCCCGAGGACACCAGCTGTACCCATTTCAGGCCCCAGGGCCAGCCCGGCGGGGGGCTGTCGACGCGCTGCCCACGCACATTGATCGGGCGCAGGATCAACACATCGGCAGGGGCCTGCAGGGCCAGCGGGCCGGGGGCAACGTCGATGACTTGATGGTCTGGCAGGTGATCACGCAGGTGCTGGTTTGCCTGGGCGTCGAGTTGGCTGGCAATGATCGAGCGGCTCATCCCCGTGCCTCCAGCAGCGCGGCGCGGCCGACCTGGGCAAACACCACGTCGTCCTGCGGCGTGTGGACACGGCTGCAGAGCACGTCACGGTAATGCCGCTCCAGCGGGTTGCACCGCGAAAGCCCCGGGTTGCCGGCTGCCTCGACGGCCAGTTCCACGGCCTGGATGGCGTTGGCGCTGACCAAGTGCTTGAGCTGCCCGGCATGCTGCGACGCAACCTGTCCGTTGGCGGCGGCATCGAGCAGGCTCTGGTTGGCGAATAGCAGGGTGTCGATACGCCCCAGCACCTCCTGGAAGCGTGGCAGGCTGGCCAGCGGCGAGCCCAGGTTGGAGGGTGCACGGTGCTTGAGAAAGCCCGCCAGCCAGTCGCGCGCCGCGCGGGCCACGCCGTCGTAAACGGCCGGCAGCAGGACTGCCATCCATAGCAGGCTTTCGCCGTCGAGTTCGGCCTTTGGCGCGCTGGCAGGGCTGACGCTGACCGCGTGATCGAGAGGGATCAGCACCTCATCGAAACGCACTTCATGGCTGCAGGTGGCGCGCATACCCAGGTGGTCCCAGTCGTCCACGATGGTGATGCCAGGGCTGTCGCGGTGCACCAGGAAGCCGCCGACCAAGGGGTCGGCGTCGTCGCTGCGGCCCCACACCAGGTACCAGGTCAAGCCATGGCTGCCGGTGGAATAGATTTTGCGCCCGCTCAGGCGCCAGCCCTCGGCGGTACGCCGCGCCACGGTGGCTGGTAGGCCGCCGCGGGCAGGGGTGCCGAGTTCCGGCTCGACCCGCAGGGCGTTGATCAGCGCGCCGTGGTTCACGGCATCGCGAGCCACGCGTTGGCGCAGGTGTTCGGGCCAACGGGGTTCGTCCTGCAGGCGAAAGTGCTGCAGGTACTGCATGACCAGGATCAACGCGGTGGCCGGGTCGCCTTTGCCGACCGCGCCGATTACCCGGCGCGCACTGGCAAGGTCGGCGCCAGCGCCGCCGAGGGCGCGGGGCACGGTGAAGGCCAGCAGGCCGTGGCGTTGCAGCAGGTCGAAGTTGTCCTGCGGGAAGCAGGCGTTGCGGTCATAGCGCTCGGCGTTGGCCGCAAGGGCCAGTGTCAGCTCGGCGAGGGCGCTGTCGGAGGGGTGACTCATGGGGTTTCATCCCTGAATGACGGTGTGTTGGCTAAGACCGTATTCGTATGGATGAAGGCTGTAAAAGTCTTTTTAGTTCTAAGCTAATTATTTGTTTTAAGAATCTACCAATACTGTCGTTATGCGAGTTACGCATTTAATGGGTGGGCGCACGGTGCCCCGTCATGGCTAGCCCAGCAACCGATGCCCGGCGACTTCGCCAAACAGTTCCACAGGCTCCTGGAGGTTGCCCAGAAAGCGCGGATGGAACAACCACAGGTCCACCTGCGGCTTGAAGTCGCTGACATTGAGTACATCCAGTGCCTCGCGATGCCGGCTTGCCTGCAGCAGTGGCTCGGGTACCAGGCCCAGCCCCTGGCCATTGGCGACCAAGCCAAGTTGCAACTCTGTGCCGAAGGTTTCCAAGTTGATCGACAGGCTCAGGCCTTGTTCGCTCAGGGCCCGCTGCAGCCCGGCGCGGAAACCGCAGCCATCGGGGTTGAGCACCCAGCCACGGGTATAGCAGTCCTTGAGCTTGTAGCTGCGCTTGGCGGCGCTGCCCTTGGCCGCCACCACCTTCAGCGGCATGCGCGCGATCGATTGGCTGGTGATGCCTTCGGGGAAGATCTTGCCCGGTGGGAACAGTGCGGCGGCGGCGTCGAGTTCGCCGTTTTCCATGCGCGCGATCAGGCTGCTGCCCCAGCCGCTGCTGACCTGGGTGCGCAGTTGCGGATAGGCCTCGCGAATCTGCGCCAGGGCATCGAGCAGCACCACGTCGCCCAGGGTTTGCGGCACGCCCAGGCGCAGCGTGCCCGACGGAGCGCCATCGTTGGCCACCATTTCGCGCAGCGCGTCGATTTCGCGCAGGATCGCCTTGCACTGTTCGTACACCCGCAAGCCCATGGGCGTGGGCTTGAGGGGCTTGGTATTGCGGTCAAGCAGGGTAGCGCCGAGGTCTTCCTCAAAATTTTGCACCCGGCGGGTGATGGCCGGCTGGGTCAACTGCAGGGCTTCGGCGGCGAGGTTGGTGGACTGGCAACGGATGACCGCGACGAAGGCGTCCATATCATCGATTTTCATAATCGGCGCTCACAGGGTCGAACGTGGAAAATAAGGCATTAGCATAATCCCAATGGCGAGTAATGCCATCTGCATGCATTGACGATATTAAAACGCATATTAGGTTATTCCTAAAATCAATTTAGTTTATTTGACGGTTCTCGCTACAGTCGCAGACCCGGCCGCATGACGCGGCCCGCCCAGACATCGAGGAACGCCATGTCCGTCCGCACGAAGCTGTTCACCCTGGTCGCCGCACTGTTGCTGCTTGGCCAGGCCAGCGCCACTGAGCGCCTGACCCTGCGCATCGGCGATCAGAAGGGCAATATGCGCGCTCAGCTGGAGGCCGCAGATGCCTTGCGCGACTTGCCCTACGACATCCATTGGGCCGAGTTTCCCGCCGCCGCACCGCTCGCCGAGGCGCTCAATGCCGGAGCGATCGATGCGGGCATCATCGGCGATGCGCCGCTGTTGTTCGTGCTGGCATCGGGGGCTCCGGTCAAGGCAATCGCAGTGGACAAGTCCGATCCCTATGGCACGGCGCTGCTGGTGCGCCCCGATGCACCGCTGCACAGCGCGGCGGACCTCAAGGGCAAGCGCATCGCCACCGGGCGCGGGTCGATCGGCCATCATCTGGCGCTCAAGGCGCTGGAACAGGTCGGGCTGAGCGAGAAGGATGTGGAATTTCGGTTTCTCGGGCCTGTGGACGCTAAGATCGCCCTGGCCAATGGCGCAGTCGACGCCTGGTCCACCTGGGAGCCCTACACCGCCTTGGCCGAGCTGAGCGGGCAGGGTCGGGTGCTGGTAAACGGTCGCGGCCTGTCCAGCGGCAACAGCTTCCTGGCGGCTACCGACAAGGCCCTGGACCAACCCGCCACGCGCGCAGCCCTGCAGGACTACCTCAACCGCCTGGCCGGCGCGCAGGTATGGGCCAACCAGCATGTGGACAGCTACTCGAAAACCTTGGCGGCGATCATCGGCTTCCCCGAAGACGCCGCCCGCCTGCAGTTCAAGCGTCGCCAACTGCGCTGGCAACTGATCGACCCCCAGACGGTGGCCGAACAGCAGGACACCGCCGATTTCTACCATGCCCATGGCCTGATAGCCCACCGCCTCGACGTGGCACCGACCTTCGCCAGCGGTTTCACCCTTCCCGGTGCCGCCCAACTGGCCTTGCAACCCTGACTGAGGAGATGTCCACATGCCCATTAAACCCCTGCGTCGGCTTGGCCTGGCGCTGCTGGCCAGTGCCCTGCTGCCAAACCTGGCGAATGCCGAGCAGACCCTGCGCATCGGCTACCAGAAGTCCTCGACCCTACTGACCCTGCTCAAGGCCCGTGGCAGCCTTGAACAGCGCCTGCAGGCCGAGGGGATCCGCGTCAGCTGGCACGAGTTTCCCAGTGGCCTGCCGCTGCTGGAGGCCCTGAATCTGGGTAATGTCGACCTGTCGGCGGACGTCGCCGATACCGTGCCGGTATTTACCCAGGCCGCTGGCGCCAAACTCACCTACTTTGCCCGGGAAACCCCGTCGCCCACGGCGCAGGCGATCCTGGTACCGTCGGACTCGCCCCTCAAGACCCTGGCCGACCTCAAGGGCAAGCGCGTGGCGGTGACCAAAGCCGCCGGCAGCCACTACCTGTTGATCCAGGCACTGGCCAAGGCCGGGCTGACCTTCAAGGACATCAGCCCGGCCTACCTCATCCCCGCCGACGGCCGAGCGGCGTTCGAAAACCACAAGGTCGATGCGTGGGTGACCTGGGACCCCTACGTGGCCAGTGCTCAGCGCCAGCAGAACGCGCGTGTTCTGGCCGATGGCAGCGAACTGGCCAGCTACCAGCGTTACTACCTGGCCGGCAGCGACTATGCCAAGGCCCACCCCGAAGTGCTGCAGCAGGTGTACCTGGCCCTGCGCGAGGCGGGAGCCTGGACCAAGGCCAACCCGGCGCAGGCGGCGCGTATTCTTGGCCCGTTGTGGGGCAACCTGGACAGCGCCACGGTGCAACAGGCCAACGCCCGGCGCAGTTATGACGTGCAGCCGGTGAAGCTGGAGAACCTGGCTGAGCAACAGCGCATCGCCGATGCCTTCTACCGCGAGGGGCTGCTGCCGAAGGCGGTGGATGCCAGCTCGGTGAACCTTTATGAGCCGTCACCGAACTAGCCCTTGCACGCAGCGCTGCTATTCAGGCGTTCGGTTATCGGCGCCGGCGTTGTGAATGGGTAATGACAAACCCAGCAACGAACCCGATAACTGCTGCGCTCAGCAGAAGAGGCGTTTTACCTTTAGCGGTTCGCCACGCGCCTTCGACACTGCCGCGCAGCGGCCCGCGGATGGGCGAGTGAGTCAGCGGAGTTGGGTCATTGATGGGTGAAATGGGGTCGTCTATCGGCGCCGTGAAGGTCTCACTGACTGCCATCGGTGAAAGCTGGAGGGCGGTGCCGTCGACAAGATTCAAGGTCAAGTCGTTGATGGTGCCGGCCACCCGATCAGGGAACACGGGTGCTCCTTCAGCATCGAGACTGTCGTAGATGAACCGGTCACCTTCCAGCCATCCCACAGCCGTCAAAAGCTCTGGGCCAAGGTAATATTTGCCGTCCTGAAAAAAGCCCGGGAATTGATGGGCGCGTTCAAGGTTTTCGACGCAATACCGTTCACCCGGCTTCATACCTGTCGCTTGATCAATCATGGTGCAAGCTCCCGTGAGTGTTCTACGTGATCAGGGCCCAGCGCCCCTGATGCGGCCCCCGGAACCACCTTCCGGCAGTTGTCCTGCTGCCGCAATGAACCATGGGGATATGCAGAGGAAGCCACAGGCTGTGCCAAAGTTCAGGCCAACCGATTCAGTGGTGACCTTGGCGCCCCGTGTACAAAAATGAACATCGCGATGAGCCTGGCCTCCAACTGATCATCACCTGGAGGTTAATCATGCAGCCGAAAACGGAAGGTCTCGAAGAACATGGCCCCAGCGGCGTGCCTTTCATCAACGACCCGGAAAAACCCGCATCGCCGCCATTGAACGACGCTGACGCCACGGATGCCGAGGAGTCTGAGGAAGACATTGGGGAAGATGGCGAATCGGTCCAGTAGGTCACAACGCTGGCACTTCGCCCTGGCGAAATGATGTGAAACGACGGAGCGTCGAAACTCAGCCCAGCCCACTTTTCAGGCGGCGCATTTATGACCTTTATCGTCTGGTTCGCCATGTTGGGCGCAGTGTTGTTGTTGCTCGCACTGTCTTCCTCGTATTTGCGGTGGATACCCGTTACGTCCTCAGTGGTATGCCTTGGTCTTGGCGTAGTCTTGGGGACTTCTGGCCTGGGTTTCTTGCAGCTTGATGTGGCCCAGTCGAGCGGGTGGATGGAGCACCTCACTGAAGTCGCAGTATTGTTTTCGCTGTTTTTCAGCGGATTGAAGCTGCGTCTGCCCATGCGTAACCCTAGGTGGTGGAGCGCCTTTTGCCTGGCTGGGCCGGTCATGGTGATGTGCATCATTGGAACAGCCTTGGTGTTGCACTATGGGTTGAACCTGGGGTGGGGCGTATCGGTAATGATCGGGGCGATCATCGCGCCTACCGATCCCGTCCTCGCAACACTCGTGCAAGTGGTCGATGCCCAGGACGATGATCCTGTTCGTTTCGGCTTGTCCGGCGAGGCGGGCTTGAATGATGGGGTGGCTTTTCCTTTCGTTGTGCTGGGGCTTTTCCTGCAGCAGAACACTGGACAGGCCTGGCTGAGCGAGTGGCTGTTGAAGGATATGCTATGGGCAGTGACTGCTGGACTGGCAGGTGGCTACTGGATGGGGCGTGGTTTAGGCAAGTTCACGCTCTTTTTGCGCATACGCAATGACGACAGCACCGTGTCGCCCAACGATTATCTGGCCCTTGCGTTGATTGCATTGGCGTATGTGTCAGCCGAAGCGATCCAGGCTTATGGGTTCCTGGCGGTGTTCGCCGCAGGGCTGGGCCTGCGCCAGGCCGAAGTGCAGACTTCGACCAGCCCGAATGATCCGGCAGCGGAACACTTGGTGCAGCCGGTGGTGGGGCACCAACACGTGGCACCAGAATTGGCCATGAAAGGCGATGTCCAGGGACTTGATGATTCCCAGGTTGCGGCTGGGATCATGCTGGGGGATATGCTCGCGTTTGGCAGCCTGGTCGAACGGGCACTGGAAGTGTTTCTGGTGACATTGCTCGGCGTTGTTCTGCTCGCGCATTGGGACTGGCAGGCGCTGATCATTGCTGGGGCGCTGTTCTTTGTCATTCGGCCACTGAGCATCATGCTCATGCCATTTCGTGGGGCGCTGGATGTAAGGCAGCGGGGTTTGCTGGGCTGGTTCGGCATCCGGGGAATCGGCAGCTTTTACTACTTGTTTTACGCCCTTAACCATGGGTTGCTTCCGGCGAACGCAGCGCAGACTACCAACCTGGTGCTCTCGGTAGTGGCGTTGAGCATTCTTCTGCATGGGCTGACTGTTCAACCATTGCTCGCACGTTATGAGGCCTGGAAAGAGCGCGCCTGCAAAGTGTAGAGAAAACGCCGTGTCTGTCTTCCTGGTCAAGGAAGCCAGGGCTATCCGTGTCCCTGGCTATCGCTCAGCGATTGTCTTCCGTCATTCCGCTGTCTTCATCCTGGATTGCTTGCGTCGCTTCTTCTGTACCTGCCTCCCGGTCAGATTTGATGCCAGTGGAGTGTCCGCCCTGACCACCTCGTTGGGTTGTACCCCCGGCACGCTGATCGTTCTCCGGAAGGTTATCACCACTCCCGTGCCCAGTTCGCTGATCCCCGGATCCGCCCTCCGACATTTGACCGCCTTTCTGGCCAGCTTCCGAAGCCTTGTCGGGTTCGTTCGCAAAATCGCCAGGGTTGTCTTGAGCGGTGCCGCCTTGTTGCCCGCTTTGCCCTTGATCGTTAGCCATGATCTAGCACCTCATTCATCGACACAGAACAGACTGTGTTTAATTCGGATGCAGCACTGCCTGGACTTGCTCCCAATACTTTTGGATTAGCTGACAAGGGGCGCGAAAGATTCTTCAGGTCAATTTGTTGCGTCGTAATAACCCCAGCCAACTCACCATAGGAACAGGCCGGTGACGATGCCTGACGGTCAAGGCAGCAGACCAGCCCGTGCGGGGGCGTGGCCCCCGACCGATCACAGCAGTTTGTCGAGCGTGATCGGAAACTCCCTCACACGCTTGCCCGTGGCATGGTAGACGGCGTTGGCCACCGCGGCAGCTACCCCCACGACGCCGATTTCGCCAACACCTTTGGACCCCAGGTCGTTGACGATGTCGTCGTGCTCTTCAACGAAAATCACGTCAATATCCCCGCTGTCTGCATTCACCGGGATGTGGTATTCCGCGAGGTTGTGATTGACGATTCGGCCCAACCGATGGTCGGTCAACGCGGCTTCGTGCAGCGCCATGCCTACCCCCCATACCACGCCGCCCAAGATCTGGCTGCGCGCGGTTTTCGGGTTGACCACCCGGCCAGCCGCCACGGCGCTGACCACTCGGGTGACTTTGACCACGCCGAGGTCTTCGTCGACGTGGACTTCCACGAACACCGCCGAATGCGTCGCAGTGGAGAACGGTTGGCGCCTGGCACCGGGCTCGGCATCGATCTGCACCTCGAACTCACCGTTGGGGGCGCTGGCGACGATGTCCGCCAAGGCCAGGCGATGGCTGCCCGCGTGCAAGTAACCATCGGCGAAAACGATCTGCTGCCGGGCTGTGCTGGCCACCTGGGGGTACATTTTGCGCGCATGTTCCAGCACCTTGGTGCGCAGTACCTGGCAAGCCTGGCGCACGGCCGAGCCTACCGACGACACCGTGAACGATCCGCCCTGAAGCGGTGCGGTGGGGAGTGAGGAGTCGCCTAGTAAGAACGTGACATCCTGCACCCTGGTACCGGCCGCGTCAGCTGCGATCTGAGTCATGACGGTATAGGTGCCGGTCCCGATATCGGTGGTGGCACTACTGACGGTCAGGTGGCCCTGGGCATCGATGCGCGCCTTGGCACTGGCCTTCATCTGCATGGCTTCCCAGACGCCGCCCGCCATTCCCCAGCCGACCAGTTGGTTGCCATTGCGCATACTACGCGGTTGAGGATTGCGGGTATGCCAACCAAAACGTTCGGCACCTTGCTGGTAGCACGCAAGCAGCTCCTTGCTGGAGTAGGGCTTGCCCTCATTGGCATTATGAGCGGCGAAATTGCGCCGGCGCAGGTCTACCGGGTCAATGTGGGCGGCACAGGCGAGCTCATCCATGGCGCATTCCAGCGCAATCATCCCGGATGCGGCGCCAGGTGCCCGCATGTCCAGCGGGGTGTACACATCGAGCGGGGCCAAGCGATAGCTCAGCACGACGTTGTCGCAGTGGTAAAGCATGCCGCTCCACTCCACCAGGTGCTCGGTGAAGTCCTCGAAGCGGGATGTCTGACCAAGCGCATCGTGAGCGATCGCCAGCAAGCGCCCGTTTGCGTCTGCACCCAGGCGCAAGCGCTGCTCGGTGCGGGGGCGGTAACCAAAGGTGAACATTTGCTGGCGCGTCAGCGTCACGCGCACCGAGCGCCGCAGGTGCAACGCCGCCATCACTGCCAGCGGCAACTGGTACTGTGGGCGCAAGCCCGAGCCGAAGGCGCCACCAACGAACGCCGCGTGCACGCGGATGTTGGCCTTGGGCAGGCCGAACACTTTGTGCAGGTAGTCCTGGCAGTTCTGCGTGCCTTGGGTCTTGTCGTGGATTTCCAAGGTGCCGTCGGCCTTGTAGTGCACGGTGGACGCATGGGGCTCCATCGGGTTGTGGTGCTCGTTGGCCGTCCGGTAGGTGGCATCCACTTGCACCGGCGCCCCGGCAAACTGCCCGGCGAAGTCGCCACGTGGCGCCGGTATTTCTGCGGGAGCCGCATGCGACTGTTCACATGCGCTCAGGTCTGTCTGGTGAGCCTCCTCGGCATAATCGATCCTGATCAGCGAGCCTGCATACCGGGCCAGTTCCAGGGTTTGGGCGACCACCAGCGCCAACGGTTGCCCACTGTAGAACACCCGATCATTGAACAATGGCCGAAACGGCGACCCTTCCGCGGAGTCGGCATCGCTGTAGTCGTCGTCATAGCTGGAGATATGCGAACGATGGCCATGGTCGAGCACGGCGATTACGCCGGGCACGCGCATCGCCTGGGTGCTATCAATGGCAAGTACCCGACCGCGGGCGATTGTGCTGGACACGACGCTGCCGTGGAGCAGCCCAGCCTCGGGGTATTCGCCCGCATAGCGCGCCTGCCCGGTGACTTTCGCCACCCCGTCCACGCGGTCCAGGGGCGTGCCGACTACCGGTGTGCTGTTGGTCATGGTCGTGCCCCCCTGTGGGCGACGCCGCGCGCCGCTCCATTCAATGCCCGCACGATTGCACGCTGGGCGAGCGTCACCTTGAAACCGTTGTGGCTCAAGGGTTGTGCACCTCGCAGCAGCGTTTGCGCGGCGCGGGTGAAGAGTGCTTCGCAAGGCACCTGGCCGACCAGCAGGCGCTCCACAGCCGGGTCCCGCCACGGCTTGTGGGCAACACCGCCCAACGCCAGGCGAGCCTGCTGGATCACCTCACCATCGAAGTTCATCGCCGCAGCGACCGACACCAGCGCGAACGCGTAGGAGGCGCGGTCGCGTATTTTCAGATATTGGTAATGACGTTCGAACATCGGGGGCGGCAGCTCGATGCTTGTTACCAGTTCAGCGACTGCCAGTTGGTTGTCGCGCTCGGGCGTGTCGTGGGGCAGGCGATGGAAATCCGCAAAGGGTATCTGGCGTGCACCGTTCGGCCCTTCTACATGCACCACCGCTTCGAGCGCTGCCAACGCCACGCACATGTCCGACGGATGCGTCGCGACGCAGGCATCACTGGCGCCGAGAATGGCATGGATGCGGTTCAGGCCATTACGCGCGGGGCATCCGCTGCCGGGTTCACGTTTGTTGCAGGGGGTGCCGGTGTCGTAGAAGTAGTAGCACCGGGTACGTTGCAGCAAGTTGCCACCGGTACTGGCCATGTTTCTTAACTGCGGTGATGCTCCGGCCAGGATAGCGTCTGACAGCAGTGGGTAGTGCTGCTCGATCATCGGGTGCCAGGCGAGCTCGGCATTGCTCACCAGTGCTCCGATGAGTACGCCACCACTCGCGGTGGCATGAATGTCGTTCAACCCAAGGCCGGAGATGTCGATCAGGCGCTGGGGACGGACCACGTTCTCTTTCATCAGGTCGACGAGGTTGGTGCCCCCGGCGATGAAGTGCGAGCAGGTGTCAGCCAGGTTCACGGCTTCGCTGACTGATGCAGGCTTGTGGTAGCTGAAGGGCGTCATGGCTTCGGCCCTCGTTCTTGCGGGGCCCCGTCCGTCATCGACGATAAGGCGTCTTCCACCGCGGCGACGATGTTCCCGTAGGCACCGCAGCGACAAAGGTTGCCGCTCATCTGCTCGCGAATGGCCTCGCGGGTGTCGGCACGCCCTTCGTGAGCAAGCCCGACTGCAGAACAGATCTGCCCCGGCGTGCAGTATCCGCACTGGAACGCATCGTGGGTGATGAAGGCCCGCTGCATAGGGTGCAGGACGTCGCCGCTGGCCAGCCCTTCGATGGTCACCAACTCGGCACCGTCGCACATTATGGCCAAGGTTAAACAGGCATTGACGCGTTTGCCGTCGCGCAGCACCGTGCAGGCGCCGCACTGGCCATGGTCGCAACCCTTCTTGGTGCCGACCAGGTCTAATTGCTCACGCAGCAGGTCGAGCAAGGTAATCCAGGGATGCACCCGCAACGTTCGGGGCTGACCATTGAGGGTCAGAGAGATAGGGTGCTCTTCAGCCCCATGGGGAGAGATCGCGCTCATGAAAGGTCCTCACGGTCAGGGTTCGCGCAGTTGGCTGCGTCTCTGTTGTGCGACCGGGCCGGCTGAATAAACGTTCAGCCGGCTTGCCGAAGTGCTCATCGCTTCTGCCAGGCAGGGTCGAGCCAACCTCCTGCTTGTCGCAGCCCTATGAGGACGGGCAGGCAGCGACTGAAAATCAACGGAGTACGGATGTACTCCGCAGGAAAACCAGGCAACGAATTGGGAAATATCACCAGGCGTGTCGGTGCTTACTGTGCGACAGACGCTGCACCTTCGGGATCAGTCGCGCGCGCGGCATTGCTGCGGTAGATAAGAACCAGAGCAATGGTTAGCAATACAAGCGCAGCAAGTCGATGCAGTTCGAGCGGAATCACCGGATTGCCAAACCAACCGAAATGATCGATCAGCAAGCTCATCAAAAGCTGGCCACTGATCACAGATACGGTTGCGGCTGCAGTCCCGATACGCGGAATGGCAAAGACAATGGCCAGCATGTAGATAACGCCCAAAAACGCACCGGTCACCTGCCAGCGTGGAACGGTGAACAGGTTCATTGCATGGGGTGGTTCCAGGAAGAAGGCGAGCAGGAAGCTGACCATGGTGCCCATGGCGAAGGTCAACCATGCACTCTCCAATACGCCCACGTCGGCGCCGAGGCGACCATTGATGGCGGATTGGGCGCAGAGTACCGCGCCACCGAGCATCACAACCAACAGCATCAGAACAACCATCGCGGTACTCCTTAGTGGATGAGCCAAAGCGCAGCGACGATGGCGACCAAAGCACCGACTCGATATCGGTCGACCTGGCGCTTGGCGCTACCAAGCAAGCCCCAATGATCGATGACCAGGCTTGTGCCGAGTTGGCCAAAGAGGATCCCAACCATGGTCAGGCCTACCCCAATGTGAGGGGTCGCTATCGTCAATGCGCCTACGTACACCGGCCCCAGGACACCACCGCTGAGCATCCAGCGTGGCTGTGAGAACAGCTTGCCCAAGCGTGGACGACCGAAGATCAACCCGAAGGTCAGCAGTAGGGTGCCGATGGCAAAAATGCCCAGCGTGGCCCAGATATGGCCCACTTGCGCACCCAAGGGGCCGAGCAGGCCAGCTTCTACCGAAAGCCCCATGCCCGCCAGGACAACCAAGGGAATGATCCACAACCGCATCGTAGGAAACGCCTCGTCTCAAAGAAGCGGGAATGATATTTTCGTGCTCCAATTGCCACAATCCATCAGATTGGCAAGACTTAATTGCGATTTTAGCAATACCTGGAGCGGCCAGGGACGTGATCCCTGGCCCTGAACAAGGAGCGATTGGCGATGAGTGAAGTGATGCACCTCAAGGCGCATCGTTACTTCGTGATGGTTGCTGTCACGGGTAGCTTTGCAGCAACGGCCCGACACTTTCAGGTGCCGGCATCCTCTGTTTCCCGTTTCATCGCAGCCCTCGAAAAAGAACTCGGGCAGCAGTTGCTGTACCGCAACACTCGCGCAGTGAGGCTCACCGACGCTGGCGAGCGCTATTTCCAGCAAATCCGCGAAGTATTGGAGCTATTGGACGCAGCCAACGAGGATCTAGGAGGAAAGGGCAGTGAGATACGCGGATTGGTGAAAATCAATGCGCCTGTCGCGTTGGGCCGACTGCACATCGTCCGCCTGGTCGAAAGGCTCTATGCAGAGTACCCGGAACTTGTTGTCGAACTGACGCTTTCGGACCTGTACATCGACCCTGTCCAGGAGGGCGCAGACATTACAATCAGGGTAGGGCACCTGGAGAGCTCGGCACTCATTGGCCGCAAGATCTGCGACCAGCGTTACGTGCTATGCGCGAGCGCTGAGTATGTAGCCCTCCACGGGGCCCCGCAGTGCCCGGAAGATCTGAAAGCCCACAATTGCCTGGTTTACAAAGGGCAAGGCGGCATGCAGCGCTGGCACTTCCGGCTACACCCGAAGGACGAGCTGGAAGTGATCAATGTCCAGGGCCCATTTCGCAGCAACAATGCCGAGGCGCTTGTCGAGGCAGCGCTGGGGGGCATGGGGATCGTTCTATTCCCCTCCTGGTTGCTAGGCAAGGAGCATTTCGTCAACGGTCAGTTTATCCAGTTGCTGCCGGAATGGACGGGATCCATAGAACCGGTGACAAGCCAGATTCACCTGATTTCGCCTGAAAACCGCCTTCGTTCCAAGAAGGTAAGCGCGGTATCAGCGTTCTTGTTGGATGCGATCGGGTCGCCGCCTTACTGGGATGACCTTGGGTAAGGGACATGGGCACTTCTGGTAAGTAGCAGATGGTGGTCTTTAAGGTTGCCAAGCACGGCCAGGACCGGATCACTTGCCATTGTGAACTCAACTCGTTGTTCTTTTGCGGTGGACGTGTCGGCCATGTAAATGGTTCGTCTGTTTAGCGCAGGTTCGCTGGTTTTCTTGACTTGGACTTCATACCGACGCGGGGCACACGTCGCCCTCAGCAATCCTGCGGACTTATGCGAGCAATCCTAACCACATCGCACTGAGAATCACGAGCTGCGCCGGAATGAGGTATCGCGCGAAATCGTAGCCGCCATTGCTGAACGCCAGCACGCATTTGGTCAGCGTGTTTGCCGTCAACGCCATCATGCCCGGGGTGACCAGATCGGCCACTTCAAGCCGGCCAGCGACGACCAGTGCGGCCACCGAAGCCATCGCCGCGTGGGCATCGCCCAGCCCGCTGACGAATGCTGCGATGCTCACACCATTGTGGCCTAGATGCTGAAGCAGGAAGGCCGAAAATAGTGCGATACCGGTCAGGGCAAGTGTGATGATCAGGGCCGTCCAAAGGCTGAAGGCGCCCTCGCTTTGATGCGCTGCCGTGGTGCCTGAGGTTGTGCGCCAAGGGGCGAGCAGCAATAGTCCATAGGTCACGGTAACTAGGCCCCCAAGCCCGATCGATGCAATGAAAGGCGTCAGCAAGCGCTTGTCTACGACTGCCAGTACCAGGGCGAACTGGCTGATGCTGGCGAGGTTGCACAATACGGCCGCCGCCGCATAAGGCCGGGACGTTGTCCCTTGCTGCCGGGCCTGATGAGCCAGCAGCGCAATGGTCGCCGAGCCGGAGGCAAAGCCCGATGCGATGGCGCTCAAGGGCAGGCCATAACGGGGGCCCATCAACCGTACGGCGATATGGCCCAAGGCCCCGACGGTCATCAGCAAGACCACCAGGGTGCAGATCGTGCGTGGGTTGAGTATCTGATAGGGCCCGAGGAAACGATCCGGTGTCAACGGCAGCACCACCAGTGCCACCGTCAGCAACATCAGGCCATCGCGCAGTTCCTGCTCGCTCAGTTGCTGCAGTACGAAGTGATGCAGCTGACGGCGCAGGGCCAACAGCAAGGTCAGTACAACGCCTGCTGCCGTGGCGAGTTCGGGTTGGTTGAAGCTCAGCGCGCCCAGGATCAGCACCAGCAGCAGGGCGACCTCGCTGGTGACTTCCGGGTCCTTGTCGGCATGTTTACGGTAGTGCATGCAAAGCATCAGCACCAGGCCTAGGCTCGCCACCCCGACCAGCATCGCGCCCGCGAGCAGCATGCTGACATAGCCGAGCAGGGCGGTGATGGCGAAGGTTCTGAGCCCAGCGGCTGCGTGGTCTTCGTTTTCGCCTTTCTTGCGTTCACGCTCAAGCCCGACCAGCATGCCGATGCCCAGGGCCACCGCACCATGGCCTACATTCACGGTGTCGAGCATGGTGCCCCCGGGTCGTCCTTGTGTGCGCCATTATCGCCGCCCTGTTCCAGCGCCATTAGCGCAGGCGTGTCGAGTATCAGCCTGCCGGTGGGCTGGCGCAGGCCGCTGACGCGGGAATCCTTGCACGGGGTCGCCTGCAGTTTCAGGTGAATCGGATTGCCCGCGTGCAACGCAGCGGGTTGATCGAACAGCGTGACCTTCAGTTGCCCAGACATCGTCAGGCCTCCTTCGCGCCGCTTGCGCGATACTCAGGCGCTGAGGTCCAGCTCATGGACAATTTCGCTGACGTCGCCGCCCAGGTAGCGTGAGGTGAAACCCAGCGCCTTGGTCAGCCGGTGCATGGCATAGTTGTTCGCCAGGTCCCGGGAGACCATGCACTGGTAGCCATTGCGCCGTGCGGCCTCGATCAGGTGCTGCAACAGGCGGTTGCCCAAGCCTTTGCGCTGCCAGTCCTCGCTGACCGCCACCGCGCATTCGCAGTTCAAGCTGCCCGCTATGCCGGCATAGCGGCTGACGCCGACCTGTTGCAACTTGCCGTCCACATGGGCAAGTGCGACATAGGCCATGCGCTGATGCTGATCGACCGGCATCCACCGCGGGTCGAGGCTGGGCATTGCGCCACTGAGCCCGGCGATGAAACGAAAGCGCCTGGCCTCGTAGGCGATCGTGCTCAGAAAGCGCCTGTCCCGTTCGTGGTCGTCCTCGCGCAGCGGGCGGATCAACACGGCTGAACCGTCGTCAAGCTTTTCGACCCAATGTTCACAGGCTTGCGGCTGTTCGATCTGCTGCTCGTTCATGCGGCCCCCGCTGGTCTGAAGTGTGCCTCGTGCAGCCGTTATAACGCGGCCATCCGGTTCGGTTCTGACAATGGTCAAGTTCAGGGTCGATGACGGTTTTCTGATCTGCATCAAGCACCCGCGAGGCTATGCGCGGAACATCGCCTGCATCACCCTCCAATGCTGAAATGACAAGCGCCATTGCGGCGCGGGAGGTGTTCATGTCCAATGATCTTGCCTTGCCAACCTTGTTTGCCGACCGTACCCAGGCTGGACGATGCCTGGTCGAGCCACTGGCTCGCTACGCTGGCAGGTCCGACGTGATCGTGCTTGCACTGCCGCGGGGTGGCGTTCCGGTGGCCTACGAAGTCGCAGCCGCCCTCAACGTCCGGCTGGACCTGCTGGTAGTGCGCAAGCTCGGCATGCCATTTCACCCCGAGTTCGCCATGGGTGCGATAGCCAGCGGCGGAATCACTTTCCTCAATGACGACATGCTGCGGATCTATCCGGTAGACCCCGCGGTGTTCGACGCCGTGGTTGACAGGGAAACCGAGGAGCTGGCGCGGCGCGAGCAGGCCTACCGGGGAGGGCGGCCCGCCCTGCAGCTCAAGGATCAGGTGGTGATTCTCATCGATGATGGGCTGGCGACCGGCGCCACGATGAGGGCGGCGATCCAGGCTGCGCGTGCCCAGTCACCGGCGCGGATCGTGGTCGCCGTCCCGGTCGCACCGCCAGAAACGCTCGAAGCCCTGTGCGGTGAAGTCGATGAACTGGTGTGCCCGCTGGTGCCTGAGCGGTTGGTGTCGGTAGGCTATTGGTATCAGGATTTTCCGCAAACATCAGACGAAGAAGTCATGACGCTCATGGGGCAAGCCGATCACCAAGCGCTTTCCCGGAGTGCACCCCATGACTGAGTACAGGGGTGAAGTGCGCACGCAGACGATGAAGCTGCGCAAGTTGCGCACCGGCCTGATGGGGCTTCTCCGAGGCTCATACACCAAATGGATAGGTTTCGTCCTCAGGCTCAAGATGCTGTTGTTTCGGCAAGGGCAGGGCAGTCACCGGCTGGGTCTGCTCGAACCAGAGCAGCGCATCGAACTGCTCGGCCAGCACCGCCTCGAAGTAGTGGCTCAGCCGTTCGCTCTCGGGGCGATAGATAACGCCGATGGCGCGTTCGAGTAGCACCGTGGACAACACATGGCGCAACGCCTTGCGCTGTGGGTCGCGCCAGTCGCTGAGGCTGGCTGGCACGCCTGCGAGGCGGAACTGGTGCTCCCAGCTGTCGCTGCGCGAAGGACGGATTTCCTTGATCTGCATGTCGCCGTCCCAGTCATCGGCGGCGGCCACCTGGCCGCGGTCGGTGGCCATGCCGATCAGCACCGCGTCATGCCCGAAAGCGCTGCGGCAAAGCTGGCCGATGTTGAACTGGCCTTTCCAGCCCATTTCCGTGGCGCCGGCATTGCCGATATGCGAGTTGTGTGCCCAAACCACTGCCTTGGCGTGGGGACCTCGGTGTTCCAGCAGCGCGCGCAAGGTGTCGAACATGTGCCGGTCGCGCAGGTTCCAGGAAGCCGTTGAACCTCGGTAAATGGCCCGGTAGTACTGTTCCGCAGCGATGATTACGCGGGCGTTCTGCGTTGCGTTGAAGAAGGCTTCATCATTGCGGACAAGCCCTGACAGTTGCTCGGCGAGCATGACATTCAACTGCTGGACCACGGGTTGCTCGCAAGGCATGACGCCACCACGCTCGACGAAGTGCCCATACAGCGCGGGGTCGTCCTGCCAAGGCGTCAGGCAGCCGTAACGGCGGCGGGCTTCATGGGCCAGATGCGGATCGACCCGGTCCAGGTAGGCCAGGACTTCATGGATGGAATTGCGCAGGCTGTAGACATCCAGGCCGCGGAATTCCACGCGATGGTCGGTGGGCAGCAGGCGGTTGTGGCCGTGCAGCCAATGGGCGAAGGCTTTGACTTCGCTATTGCGCCACATCCAGGTCGGAAAACGGCTGAAAATATGGCGTTTCCACGCCGAATGCGTCAAGCCGCGAACGTACTGATCGACATGCCCGGCATCCGGCCAGTCGGCCTCGACGGCGACGATGTTGAAGCCGTGCTGTTCGATCAGGCGCCGGGTGATCGCCGCTCGGGCGCGATAGAACTCGCTGCTGCCGTGGCTTGCCTCGCCCAGCAGGATGACGCGCGCGTCAGCGTAGCGGTCGAACAGCGCTGCGAATGCCGGCGTATCCAGGTCCGGCAAAGGTTCGGCGTACTGATGGAGAACAGGGGCAATATCGGCAGTGTCGACCTGAAACTGCTTGCCGTAGAGTTTTTCCATCAATTTCTTCGAAGGGCTGTTCATGGGGAGACTCCCGTAGTCAGCCGCCGCGCCTTGACCCGTCAGGGTGCGGCGGCCCAGGGTCAGATCAGGGAGAGTCGGTGGATGACCTGGCTGGGGTCATCTGGGTCAGCAGCGGTGGTGAACCCCGCCGCCTTGGCCAGATCGCGCATCGCATGGTTGGCTGCTGCGTCGACCGAATACATCTGCCGCAAGCCCTTGGCCCGGGCATGGTCGATCAGGTGCTTGAGCAACAGGCGACCCAAGCCATGGTGCTGCCAGCTATCCATGACGGTAACGGCGCATTCGCACTCGTCCTTGTCGCTGGCGGTGGCGTAGCGGGAAATGCCCACTTCCTGCAATTCGCCATCCACGTGGGCCAAGGCGACGTAGGCCGCCTGCCGATCCTGATCGACCTTCATCAGCTGGTCGAGCATGGCTTCACCGGGCTCCCTGAGCTGGCACAGGAAGCGGAAATGCCGCGATTCGGGCGACAGCCGTTCGATGAAGGCTTTTTCGCGTTCTCGGTCCTTGGCTTGCAAGGGCCTGATCAACACGTGAACGCCGTTTTCAAGGGCTTCGATCCAGTATTCACCCGAAGGTTTGGGGAACGAAGGCGTTGTGTGCACACGGGAAGTCTCGGCGGGCGCCATGGCAATGTCCTCTGGGTCGAATGAACAAGGAAATTCAGTTTCGGCAGCGGATCAAGCGCTGACTTGACAGTTGTCAATTGCTTCCCACATGACCTGTCAAACCGATAGAAAAAAACGGGTATAGCCGGGGGGTAGCGTCCGACCCTTGGTCGGACAGACCGCTAACGTTTAGTGGACCCGCTAACGTTAATAGATACCCGCCTTGCAAAAAAGCAGAGGCATCGTCATGTCAGGCCCTGCGGAATTGGGGGCAAGGCCCCATGTGAAGTGCCTTGCGTGCTCGTTGAGCCGGCTTTGCCTGGCAGCCAGCCTCAGTGCCGACGAAGTGGCCAGGCTGGAGCGAATTGTCCGCCGTAACCGACCGTTGAAGCGGGGCGAGTACCTCTTCAAGGCCAATGACCCCATGGAGTACGTGTTTGCCTTGCGCTCCGGGGCGATCAAGAATTTTCTGCTGAATGCCGAGGGCACCGAGCGAGTGACCGGCTTTCTCCTACCGGGGGAAATGCTTGGGCTGGACGCTATTGGTGCCAGTCATTACCGAAGCTTTGCCGTTGCCCTGGAAATTTCACTGGTCTGCGCCATCAGGCTGGACCAGCTGGTGGACCTGTCCGGCCAGATTTCGGGGCTGCGCTATCAGCTGCTGCACATGCTCAGCCTGGGGATCCAGGGGAAGGACGAGCACCTGCGCTGCTGCCATGGGCGTGCCGAGCAGCGGTTGGCGATCTTCCTGCTGGGCATGTCCGCGCGTTATCAGGCGCGAGGGTTGCAGGCTGATGTGTTCAGCCTGCCCATGTCCCGTGGTGATATCGCCAACTATCTGGACCTCACGCAGGAAACGGTCAGCCGACTGTTCAGCCGCTTCGTCCATGCAGGTTTCATGCTGTGCGCCGGGCGTGAGGTGAGGCTCATCGACATGCAAGGCCTGGTCAACCTGACCCGCCTGGAGGCGCCCACTTGAGCGCGGCAAGCACCCGGTCATAGCGTTGTACAGGCCCGCTCTCGGGGGCGTGCCCCACCCCGATCGGGCGTGGCACATGATCCGTGCGTATCCAGATGCGCTGCGGTGCTACGCCTGTTTGCCAGCACAGTTGGGCTATCTGGCGCGCCACCTGTGGCGGTGCGCAACAGTACACCGTGTCCGGGCGGCAAGTTGTCAGCAAGTGTCTGGTTTGCCACCAGCCACTGCTGTAGTCATGCGGCAATGGCGACAGCGCCGACAGCCAGGTTCGACAATCGTCTGGCAGCAATTCGGCCGCAATGCCGTCATGTGACAGTTGCAATTGTACCCAGGGCAGCCAGCAGCGAATCTCATCCAGCGCACCCAACAAGGGCAGCAAGCCGTCGGCGCGACTGATGGCCAGCAACTTTGTACTTTGCAGGGGCAGCGGCCAAGCGCTGCCAAGCGGCCCGGAATAGTCGAACAGCTCCCCCGTCCGGCCCAGGGGCTGCGCACTCTGGGTGCTGACGATAAATTGCCCGGCCACGCCAGGTAGGGTCACGTAACTGCATGGCCAGCACGCGGTACGACCACTGAGCACGCAGTACTGGCCAGCCATTGCCTCGCTGCATGGCTGGCTAGAAAGGGCCAGGCGCACGAATTGCTGAATGCCCAGGCCGGGCAATGTCTGTAGCAAGCGGACGCTGGCACCCTCCCGGTCCATGACTGCCTCGCACTGTAATGATGACTCGCTGTAATTAGCCTAGACGGTGGCCAATCTGGCACTTTGACCAGGATCAAACCAGCGGGCGGCAGGGACTTCACGTTGTTGATAAAGGTCAAATGGGCTGCTGCGCCACGGCGCATGATCAAGGCGTCTCCCTGGGAGGCATTACTCATTCGAGGAGGACGCCATGTCAGAAGTTGCCAAGAAAGTGCCTGTTACCCCCGCCGCCACCCAGCCAACCAAAGCTTCGCCGCCCAGCTTCGAACCTTCGGAGCTGTGGCGGCCCTTCCAGCAATTGCGCCGTCAGATCGACAGCCTGTTCGAAGATTTCGGCCGGCGGCCGATGCGCATGCCGTTCAGCCACACACCGTTCGATGTCGAACCTTTCTGGCGGCGTGACCTGTTCACCCACGGGATGCCGGCCATGGACATCAGCGAGCTGGCCGAGGAGTACCGCATCAGCGCCGAGTTGCCTGGCGTGGAGGACAAGGATATAGAGATCAAACTCGTCAATGGCAACCTGTTGATCCGCGGCGAAAAACAGGAAGAAGTGGACGAAAAACGCAAGGAATATCACCTGTCCGAGCGCCATTACGGCAGGTTCGAACGGGTGTTCCAGCTGCCACGTGAAGTCGACGCTGAGAAGATCAACGCCCAGTTCAACAAGGGCGTGCTGCTGGTGCACCTGCCCAAACGCGCCGAAGCCATCCATCCGGAAAAGGTGATTCCGATCAAGAGCGGTAAATGAGCACCCATCCACGCTGCATCGAGGAGCAGGGAGGCTCCGCCTGTGGAGGTAGAACATGATGTCCATTGGCAAATACTGCAACCGGGACGTGGTCACCGCACCACCCGGTATCTCCATCCATGCCGCGGCGCGGATGATGAATCAGTACCATGTCGGGGATCTTGTGCTGGCCGAAGATGTCGACCGCGAGCGTTGTCGGCCCATCGGCCTGATCACCGATCGCGACCTGGCGTTGCGGATCATTGCGCGCAACCCACCAGATGAGGAAGACCTGCATGCGGTCGATGTGCTGCCCCGGCCTCTGATCACCGCCAACCAGAACGAGGACCTGTTCGATGTGATCCTCAATATGCGCCGCGCCAATATTCGACGTATTCCGGTAGTCGATGATTTCGGCTTGCTGGTCGGAATCGCTACGGCGGACGACCTGGTGGGCCTGCTGTCGGACCACCTGCACGAATTGTCACTGCTGATCCGTCAACAGAGCCGGCGTGAGGAAGATCTTCGCGGCGAAGACCTTTGAGCGCCCCCGTGCGTGATGACGATAGGAGGCTGGCATGAGTGATTTCCCCGGTACTGAAGAGCTCGAAAGCCTGGACGCCTATTGGCGGGCGGCAAACTACCTCACCGTTGGCCAGATCTATCTGCAGGACAATGCCTTGTTGACCAGGCCTTTGACCTTGACCGATGTCAAACCTCGGCTGCTGGGCCACTGGGGGACTTCGCCGGGGCTCAACCTCGTCTATACCCATCTGAACCGGTTGATTCGCCAGTACAGCCTCAATGTGCTGTTCGTAACTGGCCCTGGCCACGGCGGTCCTGCCCTGGTCGCTCAGGCATACCTCGACGGTACCTACACCGAGCTCAATCCATCGGTCGAGCGCAACGCACTTGGAATGGCCCGGCTCTTTCGGCAGTTTTCCTGGCCTTATGGCATTGGCAGCCATGTCGGTCCCCATGTGCCTGGGTCCATTCACGAAGGGGGCGAACTGGGCTATTCGCTGGCCCATGCCTATGGTGCCGCCCTGGACAATCCGCAACTGATCGTGGCGTGCGTCATTGGTGATGGTGAGGCCGAAACCGGGCCACTGGCTGCCAGCTGGCATTGCAACAAGTTCCTCAACCCCGCCCGCGACGGTGCGGTGCTGCCCATCCTGCATCTGAACGGCTACAAGATCGCCAACCCCAGCGTGCTGTCGACGATCAGCGAGGAGGAACTGACCAGCCTCATGTATGGCTATGGTCATGATCCCTATTTTGTCGAGGGTGACGAGCCTATGGAGGTCCATCGCGCGTTGGCCAGGACGCTGGATGTCATCTACGAGAAGATCAGCCAGATACAGCGCCTGGCGCGACATGCCGAAGACCCGCATGCGGTCGATAGGCCATTGTGGCCGGTGCTGATTCTTCGTACCCCCAAAGGGTGGACGGGGCCCAGGTACGTGGATGGGCAACGCGTAGAGGGCACCTGGCGGTCCCATCAGTTGCCTTTGGCGGACCTTGACAAAGCGCCGCACCTGATGCAGCTGCAACAATGGCTCGAAAGTTACCGTCCCCATGAGCTTTTTGACACACAGGGCACGTTGCTGCCTGAGCTGGCCGCGCTGACCCCGACTGGCCGGCGGCGCATGAGCGCGAACCCCCATGCCAACGGTGGTCTCTTATTGCGGGCACTGGATTTGCCGCACTACGCCGATTACTGCGTGCCGATACCGGGCCCCGGTCAGGTGCGGGCCGAGGCAACCAGAGTGCTGGGCGGTTATGTGCGCGATGTCATGAAGAACAGCATCGCGTCGCAGAATTTCCGCCTGTTCGGCCCCGACGAAACGGCGTCCAACCGTCTGGATGCGGTATTTGAGGCGACCGACAAGGTGTGGCTGGATGCTCGGGCCAGCGATGATAGAAACCTTTCGCCACAGGGGCGGGTCATGGAGATCCTCAGTGAGCACATCTGCGAAGGCTGGCTGGAGGGCTATCTGCTGACGGGCCGCCATGGCCTGTTTTCCTGCTACGAAGCCTTCATCCATATTGTCGATTCGATGATCAACCAACATGCCAAATGGCTCAAGACAGCTGCCGAGGTGCCCTGGCGCAAGCCGATCGCCTCATTGAACATCCTCCTGACTTCGCATGTCTGGCGGCAGGACCATAATGGTTTCTCGCACCAGGACCCGGGCTTGCTCGACCTGCTGGCAAACAAGAAGGCCAATCTTGCGCGGATCTATCTGCCACCTGACGCCAATTGCCTGTTGTCGGTGGCTGAGCATTGTCTGCGCAGCCGTGGGTACATCAATGTGATCGTCGCCGGCAAGCAGATGGAGTGGCAATGGCTCGATAGCGAAGCGGCCGCCGTGCATTGCCAGTCAGGTATTGGACGCTGGGGCTGGGCCTCCCACGATGACGAGATGCCCGAGGTGGTGCTTGCCTGCGCGGGCGATGTGCCGACACTGGAGGTGCTGGCGGCGGTTACACTGCTGCGGGAGCAGGCTCCTGATGTGCGCGTGAGGGTGGTGAATGTCGTTGACCTCATGGCGCTGCAACTGTCGCAACAGCATCCTCACGGGCTGTCCGACAGCGACTTCAATGGGCTGTTCACCGAAGATCGACCGGTCATCTTCGCCTTCCACGGTTATCCGGCGTTGGTCCACCGCCTGATCTACAAACGTGCCAACCCGCAACGCTTTCATGTGCGCGGTTTTCGCGAAGAGGGCGCAACCACCACGCCGTTCGACATGGCAGTCATCAACAACCTCGACCGCTACCAGCTGCTGCTCGATGTGTTCGAGCGCGTGCCACGCTTGCAGCCCCAGCTCGAACAGGCCCGCGTCCGTTACTGGGCAATGATGCAAAGGCACAAGCTCTACCTCATCGAACATGGCGAAGACTTGCCTGAAGTTGCGCAATGGCGTTGGGCTTCACCACCAGGTGCCTGACGCATCCTGACTTGGCCTTCCAGTACTTCTGCATTCCGAGGTCCAGGAAAAATGCGGGCCAGGTGATCAACACCATCGTGGGTATTCCGGGCAGGATCGGCGGTTCATTTAGTGGACTCGACCAACACATAGGTGGCGGGCTCATTGGCCTGCGGTAGCAACGCGGGGAACTCCTCGGGGGTGATGCTCTCTTTGGCCAGCAACAGCCGCGCGCCTGCATCCAGGTCGTTGCGGCGCTGCTCCAGCAAAGACCGGGCACGGCCATAGGCTTCTTCGAGCAAGCCGCGGATGGCCAGGTCGATCTCGCGCGCAGTCTGCTCGGAGTAGTCCTTGTGCGCCTGGTGCAGTATCGAGTCTCCCAGAAAGCCGGCTTGTTGCCGCTCCAGTACCGCCTGGCCCAACACCGGGTTCATGCCGAAACGGGTGACCAGCTGGCGGGCTATGTCGGTGGCGCGCCCCAGGTCGTCGGCGGCGCCCGTGGAGACCTGGCCGAACGCAAGGTGCTCGGCGGCACGCCCGGCCATCAGCACGACAAGGCGGTCGCGCAGCATCTGCGCGCTGATCAGGAAGCGGTCATCGGTCGGCCGCTGCAGGGTGTAGCCCAGTGAACCCGCGGCGCGGGGAATGATCGACACCTTGTGAACCGGGTCCATCGCCGGCAGGCTGCTGGCGGCCAGGGCATGGCCCATTTCATGGTATGCCACCACCTGGCGCTCGTCGCTGCGCAACACGCTGCCTTTGCGTTCGACGCCTGCCACCAGGCGCTCGACCGCCGCGGTGAAATCCTGCAACTCGACCCACTGGCTGGAGCGCCGGGTGGCAACGATGGCCGCCTCGTTGACCAGGTTGGCCAGGTCGGCGCCGGTCAGGCCCGGGGTGATCTCGGCAATCCGCTCGCAGTCCAGGTCGTTCTTGTAGATGATCTTATGCAGGTGGACTTTGAGGATCGCCAGGCGGCCCTTGCGGTCGGGTCGGTCGATGAGAATCTGCCGGTCGAAGCGCCCGGCACGCAGCAGCGCCGGGTCCAGCACTTCCGGGCGATTGGTCGCTGCCAGCAGCACCACGCCTTCACGCGGGTCGAAGCCGTCGAGCTCGGCGAGCAACTGATTGAGGGTTTGCTCTTTCTCGTCATTGCCGCCAAAGCTGCCGACGCCGCGCATCTTGCCCAGCGCATCCAGCTCATCGATGAAAATGATGCAAGGTGCGGCATGGCGGGCCTGGTCGAAGAGGTCACGCACCCGCGCGGCACCGACGCCCACGAACATCTCCACGAACTCCGACCCGGAGATCGAGAAGAATGGAACCGCCGCTTCCCCGGCGATGGCCTTGGCGACCAGGGTCTTGCCGGTGCCGGGTGGGCCTACCAGCAGCGTGCCCTTGGGCACATGGGCGCCAAGGCGCGCATACCACGCCTTGTTTTTCAGGAAGGACACGATCTCGGTCAGCTCGCCCTTGACGTCGTCGATACCGGCCACGTCGGCGAAGGTCACCTGGGTGTCATGCTCGACATAGACCCGCGCGCGCGACTTGCCCACCCCCATCAACCCGCCCAGCCCCTGTTTCTGCCCCAGGCCATGAAACAGGAAGTACCACAGCACCAGCATCATCACCAGCGGCATCAACGCGGCCACCACGGTCGCTACCCTGCTGTCCTCGACGACGCCAGAGAATGCCACTCCAGAACGCCCCAGCTGCTCGCTCAGTGCCGGGTCGACGCGCACGGTGGAGAATACCGAGCGGCCATCGATCGGCTCCTGCAGCCTGCCGAGGATACGGTCGTGCTCGATATGGAGGTCGCTGACCTTCTGCTGATCGAGCAATTGCAGGAACTGGCTGTAAGGGATGGCCAGCACGGCTGGCTGGTTGAACAGGCCGAACTGCAGGGCAGCGAGCACCGCCAGGCCGGCTGCCAGGAAGTAGAGCTTCCAGGGCTGATCCTTGTTCATGACCAACTCTCCTCGGCGCGCGACGCTAGGCGATCAACAGATAATCTTCGACCTTGCTGACGCCCGGCACCGACCAGGCCGCACGCTCGACCACTTCTCGCTCGCGCAGCAAGTGCACCTTGCCTTCCAGCTTGACTACGCCGTCCTGCACCGTCACACCGATGCTGGCGGCGTTGATATCGGGTGTGAATTCCAGCTCTTCGAGCACAAGGTCTCGCAAGTCAAGGTCGTTCATGATCGGCTCCGGTAGCGGCTGGGGGAGGGGCTGAAGTGCCCTGAGCCCTTGTTTTTACCCTTGTGCCGGCCAGCGCGATTGATAAAGGTCAAACCCGGTGAACAGGGCGCTCGCGGTTGACAAATGTCAGGCTGCGGCGCATGCCGCAACCGATACTCAGCGTGTCTTGGACATGCACGAGGGTATGGTAATGCGACGCTATGTGCTTTGCGGGTGGGCAAGCCTGCTGCTGATGACCGCGTCCGGCTGCACGGCGTGGCGCGCCGAGGAGTACGATGCGCGCCTGGAATCGGCGGAGAACAATGCCGCCACCGCACGGTTGCGCGCCGATCAAGTGTGCTACCGCATCGATCTGGTCGAGCAGACCGCCAACGAGGCACTGCGACGGGCGATCCAGGCTCAGGACGAGGTGCAGCAGCTGCGCCAGCAAGCCAGACGCAAGTAGCCCGCCATGCTACGTCGATGGCTCGACCCCACACTGTTGATGGTCTGCCTGCTGGCCTTGCTGACTGGCGGCGTGGCCTATGCTGCGCAGCGACCTGCCTGGGCCGCGCTGGTCTGGGCAACTGGCGGCCTGGTCATGGCCGGAGTCCTGGCGGTGGAAATGCTCAGGCGCCTGGCCCGGGGGGAGGCCGGTATCGACCTGATTGCCTTGTTGTCGATCACCGCCGCGCTGGCGCTGGAGAACATGCTAGTGGCTGCGGTGGTGGCGCTGATGCTGGCCACCGGCCGAGCCCTTGAAGCGTTCAGCGTGCGTCATGCCGAGCGCGAACTGCGCGCGCTGATCGACCGGGCGCCGCAACGTGCCTGGATCCAGGAACAAGACGGGCTGCGCGAGGTTGCGGTGGACCAGGTCAGGCCAGGTCAAGCCGTGCTGGTGCGCCTGGGTGAGATCGTGCCAGTGGACGGGCGCCTGCAGAGTCCACAGGCCACCCTGGACGAGGCGGCACTGACCGGGGAGTCGTTACCCGTCACTCGCCAGTGCGGCGAGTCGGTGGCCAGCGGGGTGTGCAACGTCGGCGCGCCGTTGGTGCTAGTGGCCACGCAGACCGCGGCGCAGAGCACCTACGCTGGCATCGTGCGTCTGGCCGAGACGGCACGTCAGTCACGGGCGCCTTTCGTGCGCCTGGCTGACCGCTACGCGCTGGCCTTCATCCCGCTCACGTTGCTGGTCGCCGCGCTCGCCTGGTGGGTCAGTGGCGACCCGCAACGCGTGCTGGCGGTGCTGGTGGTCGCCACGCCTTGCCCCTTGATATTGGCGGTGCCGATAGCCGTGCTGTCGGGCATCTCGCGAGCGGCGCGGCGTGGCATTCTGGTGCGCGATGGGGCGGTACTGGAGGCGCTCGCCGGGGTCCGTCAGGTCTTTCTCGACAAGACCGGTACCTTGACCAGCGGCCATGCCCGATTGCAATCGATCGAGCTTAACGGGGAGGGCGCGCCGCTGCAGATCTTGCAGTGGGTCGCGTCGTTGGCCCAGGCATCCACCCATCCGATCGCGCGGGCTATTGTCGACGCGGCCCTTGCGCGGGGCCTGAGCCTGGCGGCGCCGCAACTGGTGCAGGAGGCTCCAGGCCAAGGGGTGGCCGGCCAGGTACAAGGCAAAGCCGTGCGCTTGGGGCAGCTGGCTTACGTGCAGCAGGGCAGGGCGGCGGGCCCTTGGGCACAGGCGTGCTTGCAGCAGCTCGACTATCTGGCCAGCAGTGGCAGTTTCGTGGCCGTGGACGGTGAATTGAAAGCGATGCTGCGGCTGGCCGACGATGTGCGCCGGGAAACACCCCAGACCCTGCGTCGGCTTCGAGCGCGCGGGATCGACAAGATTGTCATGCTGACTGGCGACTGCCCCCAGACGGCGCAAATGATCGCATTGACGGCGGGTATCGATGCGCTTCACGCTGGCCTTTCACCGCAGGACAAGGTCCGTCTGGTGCAGGAAGGTTGCCGAGGAGGCCGCACGCTGATGGTCGGGGACGGCATCAATGATGCGCCGGCACTGGCTGCCGCCGATGTCGGGGTTGCCATGGGCGCGTCCGGCGTGACTGCCTCGGCGCAGTCAGCCGGCGTGGTCTTGCTGGTCGACAGGCTGGACCGTCTGGTCGAAGCGCTCGATATCGCCCGGCACGTCGTGCACATCGCCCGGCAAGGCGTGTGGGTGGGCATGAGCCTCTCGCTGCTGGCCATGCTGTGCGCTGCGGCCGGCTACCTGCCTGCGGTGATGGGGGCGGTACTGCAGGAAGGCATCGACTTGTTGATCATCCTCAATGCCCTGCGCGCCCTCGGCCCGGTTAACGGCGATGGCCGCAACGGGTTGCCGGCCGCGAACCTGCTGCGCATGCAGGACGAGCATCGGCAACTGGACGGGTTGTTGACCGAACTGAGCCAGATGGCGCGGGACTTTGCCAGCCGCCCTGCAGAGCAGGCGCGGGCCGACCTCAGGCACCTGGTCGCCGCCCTGCATGGCTTGCTGGAACGCCATGAGCGGGACGACGAGCAGCGGCTGTACCCGCTGTTGAGCCGGTACCTGGGGGGCGAGGACCCGCTCTCGGCGCTCAGCCATACCCACCGGGAAATGTTCAGGCTGATCCATTTGCTGACACGCATGAACGAGGATTTCGCCCAGGCCGGCGCCACCCCGAGCGCCGATGAAATCCAGCACCAGCTCATACGCCTGGATACCCTGGTGAACCTGCATTTCGACCAGGAAGAGGCCTTGTACCGTTATCTTGACCAACATTGACTGGCAACTGTTGCGCCGCTGCCCGGTCCCGGTCTACTTGCTCGGTGCCAGCCGGCCGGCGTTGCCAATCAGCCGTGGATTGCCAGGATGCTCGAATGCACCTTGTACAGGGTTTGCTCGGTGGTACTGCCGATGACCTTGGCCAACCCTTCATGGTAAAGCGTGCCCATGACAACCACATCGAAGCCATGCTGGTTGGCGTACTCGCTGATGGCACTGCGGGCAGCCCCGCGTATCAGGTGCAAGTGGTCCGGCTTGATGCCGTAGTGGCCCGCGAACCGGGTCAGGCGCTCCCGCGCTCTACCCGCCAAGTCTTCGATCACTTCGTTGGTCCATGCCACGGGGGCGGCGGCGTAGGCGACGAAGCTGGGGCTGGGTTCGTAGGCCTGGAGCACATGCAGTTGTGCCCTGCAGCGCTGCGCCAGTACCTGTGCAGCCTGCAGGATTCGGTCGTTGCACTTGTGCACCGCAGGGTCATCTTCGACCAGATCCACGGCCGCCAGCACCCGCACAGGCAGTGCTGCGTCAGCCTGAGCTACCAGGTGCAACGGAATCGGGCAGTGGCGCAGCAACTGCCAGTCCAGTGGCGTGAGCAGGGCACGGCTGACGACGGTTTCGTGGCGGATGTCCTTGATCAGCATTTCCACGCGGTGCAGTTGCGCCAGGCGGATCAGGTCCTTGAGTGGATCATCATCATCCAGTGTTTCGGCATAGGCGGTAATGCCCTGCTCGCCAAGCGCTTTCGCCTGCTCGTGTAGCCATGCCTTGCGGTGCTCGGCGTCTTGCTTGCGGGCACTGCTGCGCAGCAGCTGGTCAAGGGTGGTCAGGCGTGACGGAAGTTGGCTCAGCACCACTAGGTGCAACGTGGCGCCTGTGGCCTTGGCCAGCGCTTGTGCGCGCGCCAGGGCTGGCGAGGCGTGCAGGTCCGGGTGGCATATCAGTAGCAGTCGCGTCAAAGCGTTCATGATGGCCTCCGCAGCGACGGGCCGCCGCAATGACGGCACACGGGCTCAGACCTAGGGTGGCGCGATGGCGCCTGGGGGCCTTGATTTTTATCAAGAACGCACCGGCAACTGCTTCGATAATGACAAGCGTACGCCAACCAACAGCCGCGCCGGGAGGTGCCCGATGAACCCGTATCGCCGGATTCTGCTGATCATGACCGAGGCCCAGCCCAATGCCGCGCTGTCCCGTGCCATGGCCTTGGCTTTGGCGTCTGGCGCTGCCCTGCACGTGCTCGGTATTCATGAGCCCGGCGAACTACGTTTGCGCCACGAGTTGCAGGCAGCCCCGCTGCCGTCCGTTTCCTTCGTGCACTTCAGCACAGCGCTCAAGGCACTGCTCGACGAACACCCGGCAAGGGGGGGACGCCCAAGTTTCGAGGCCGTGGAAACCTCCGATCCCCGCGACCTCGTGCCGGCCTGCATCGCCCGCTACGCGCCCGACCTGGTGATCAAGGGCTGCACGGGCTGTTCGCTGATCGATCAGCTGGCCCGCACCTCGCTTGACCAAGTGCTACTGCATGCAAGCGAGGTGCCGTTGATGTTCGTGCCGGAGAATGCCCCACCCCTGCCAGGTAACGTGCTTGTCGCGGTGGATGTCTCCCATCCCTCGCCGCTCAATGACGCGCTGGTCGCGGCCGGTCAGCAACTGGCGATGCAATGCCACAGCCAGTTGCAGCTGCTTTCGGCTTACGACCTGCCCATCGCCATGCTGGCCAACCCGCACCTCGCCGGCCCTTGGGCGGACGAAATGCGTGAATCACTGCAGTTCCCGTTCGATGCGTTGGCCGACGCCCATGGCATCGCCCACAGTCATCGGTTCTTCAGGGAAGGTGCGCCGTTGCGCGTCATCAAGTCCCATATCGCGACGCAGGGGATCGATGTGGTGGTGGTCGGCGCCGTGCAGGCCCGACGGTGGGCCAAGCTGATCGGCGATACCACCGAACGGCTTGTCAGTCGGGCGCCGTGCAGCATCCTGACGATCAGGCCCGCAGCCGGCAGTTGAGTCAGGCGCAATCGCGGGTCCGGCCATGGCGTAGGTAGTCGCAAGGTACTGCGCGTGGAACTGTCCGAAATATTTTGTTCTTGAAGCGTGGGGGATGGCTGCTGGCGGCCTCGTCGGATCTTTATTTCCCGCATAGTTGACCTAAGATAACTTCTGCCGCCTTTCAGATCGTTGCATTGCGCGCACAGTGATAGCGTTCATACATACGCTTATCGTCCCGAGGCGTGCCCATGTATCAGAACCTGGCTGTTCTCACCGCCTTGCTGGTGCTGTACGCCAGCCTGGCCGGCGCGCTTGAATCCAAACCTGTCAATGGGCCGCTGGTGTTTCTGCTGGCGGGCCTGGCGGCGGGGCCGTCCGGGCTTGGGTTGTTGAACCTCTCGTTGGACCGCAACGATCTTCGATTGCTGGCCGAGCTTACCCTCTCAATCGTCCTGTTCAACGATGCCGCCAAGGCCGACCTGGGCCAATTGCGCCAATCCAGTAGCCTGCCCCTGCGTCTGCTGGCCCTGGGTCTGCCGCTGACATTGATTGCGGGCTGGCTTGCCGCGTGGCTGCTGTTCCCACAGATGCCCTGGCTTGAGATGGCGCTGTTGTCGACGATACTGGCGCCGACCGATGCGGCCCTTGGCAAGGCAGTCGTGAGCAACCCCGAGGTGCCGGCCAATGTGCGCGAGAGCCTGAATGTCGAAAGCGGATTGAATGACGGCATATGCGTGCCGGTACTGCTCTTGCTGTTGGCATTGTTGATGGAGGCTCACTCGACGATGCCGTTTGCCTTGGCGGGTTATTTCTTCGTGGAGGAGTTGGGCATAGGTGTGCTGACGGGGGCGGCGCTTGCTCTGTTGGTGGGCGGGTTGTTCCGTCTGTCGCAACGCCATTGTCTGCAGATCGAGGCCTGGCAGCAGTTGGTGATGCCCGCGTTGGCATTACTGAGCTTCGCGTGCGCCCAGGCATTGGGGGGGAGCGGCTTCATCGCCGCGTTTTGCGCAGGGTTGCTGACAGGTTACCTGTTCAACCGGGAAACGCAGCCGTTGATCGTCACCGGTGAGTCGTGCGGTGAAGCGCTGTCGTTGCTGACCTGGGTGGTGTTCGGTGCCTACGTGGCGCCCAAGGCTTCGCAGATCCTGTCGCCCTCCGTCTGGTTTTACGCACTCGCCAGCCTGTCGCTGGTGCGGATGCTGCCCGTCTGGCTCAGCCTGGCGGGCAGCACACTCAGCGCCGAGAACCGCTTGTTCATCGGCTGGTTCGGCCCCCGTGGTCTCGCTTCCATCGTTTTCGCGATATTGATACTGGATGCGCCGTTGCAAGAGGGTGGCACGATCATCGCGTGCGCCATCGCTTGCGTCATGCTCAGCGTGGTATTGCACGGCGTGAGTGCATTGCCGGGGGCGCGCCGACTGGGGCGCAGCGCCCGATAATAATGGCGTGACAGGCGATCGACCAATTCCATCGAAACACTTGCGTGCAGGAGAGCATCATGAGTGATCCAGCAAAGAAAATGGGCTTGGTCGGGCTCACGACCCTGGTAACGGTGAACATGATGGGTTCGGGTATCATCATGCTGCCGGCGAGCATGGCACAGATCGGCGCGGTCTCGCTGCTGTCCTGGGTTGTCACGGCAGTGGGCTCGATGGCTATCGCCTACTGTTTCGCCCAATGCGGCATCTACTGCACGCGTCCTGGTGGCATGTCAGCCTACAGTGAGGAGGCCCATGGCAAGTCGGCGTTCTTCTTGTGCTCGTACCTTTACTTTCTTTCATTGATGATCGGCAACGTAGCCATCGGTATCTCCGCCGTGGGCTACCTCACGCCGTTCTTTCCTTGGCTTGGGAGTGGTGCCATACCGCTGCTGGCAGGGGCGGTCGCGCTGATCTGGTTTACCACATTGGCCAACCTAGGGGGGGCCGAGATCACCGGCCGGCTGGGCGCCATCAGTGTATGGGGCGTGATTGTGCCCGTTGCCGGTCTGAGCCTGATCGGTTGGCACTGGTTCAGCCCCACCCTCTTTCAAGAGGCCTGGAACCCGGGGCACATACCCGTCGCCCAGGCCGTTACCAGTAGCATCCCTCTGACGCTGTGGGCGTTCCTGGGCATGGAGTCAGCCGCGCAGAACTCCGATGCGGTGGAAAACCCGAAGCGCAATGTGCCCCTGGCCTGTTTACTCGGCACCCTGGGCGCAGCCGTGGTGTACATTCTTTCGACCAGTGTCATTCAAGGCATCGTGCCCAACCCGGACCTGGCCAATGCCAGTGCCCCGTTCGCCATGGTGTACGCGCGGATGTTCAATGACAGTGTCGGCAACGTCATCATGGGGTTGGCGGTGATCGCCTGTGTGGGCTCGTTGCTCGGCTGGCAATTCACCTTGGCTGAAACCGCCAAGGTCACAGCCGGGCAGGGGCTGTTCCCAAGGCTGTTCACCCGCACCACGGCCCGTGGCGTGCCGTTGGCCGGCATGCTGACTTGCGCCGTACTGCAGAGTCTGATTGCGCTGTCGACACTCTCGCCAAACGCCAGTGCCCAGTTCAGCAAACTGGTCAACCTGGCTGCCGTGACCAATATCATTCCCTACATCACCTCGCTGACCGGGTTGCTGGTGATCATGTACAAGGCACAGGTTGAAATGGCCATTTTTCGCCGTAATGCCGCCATCATGGTGCTTGCGGTGTGCTATTGCTTCTATGCGCTTTATGCCTCGGGCCTGGAAGCGGTGTTCGGCGCGGCGTTGATCATGGCGCTGGGCTATCTGCTGTTTGGCTTTATCGCCAAGCGTTTCGTCAAGGCTCTGGACATGATCGGAGGTGCATCATGATCAAGCTGTCGAAACTTGCCGGTTTGTGCCTTGCGAGTTTGCTCCTGGGCGGGGCAATCGACGGCGAGGCGGTCGCCGCTGAAGGGCTGGACCGCTTGCGTGACAGCCAGGTGCTCACCCTTGGCTACATGGAGGGCTTCGCGCCTTTCTCGTCAGGCAGCGAGCAGGCCCCGCAAGGGTATTCCGTGGAGCTTTGCGATGCAGTCGCCAAACACCTTCGCCAGTTGCCAGGGATGACCGGGCTGCAGGTGCGCTGGCGCGCTCTGTCAGAGCCACAGAGCCTTACAGCCTTGGCGGCGGGCGACATCGACCTGCTGTGCACACCCATGGTGGAAACCGTCAGCCGCCGCGGAGTTGCGGACTTTTCCATTCCGGTGTTTACCTCTGGCCTGGCTGTGCTGGTAAGGCGCGATGCGCCGGATACCTTGTTGGGGCCGCTCAGTGGCCGGTCGGGCGATAACGGTCCACGTTGGCGTGCGACAATCAACGCGGGCCTGAGCAAGCATAGCTTTGCGGTATTGCGTGGGTCATTGAGCAGTCGTTGGGCGCAAGGGCGGATCCGCCAGCTGGGTTTGCAATCCACGCTGGAGGAAGTATCGACGTATGAGGAGGGCGTACGGCGTGTGGCCGAACGCAAGGTCGACGCGTTCTTCGCAGACCGGGTCATCCTGCTTGCGCTGCAGGCCCGACAGGCCGAACGGGAACAGCTGGTGGTGCCGGATCGTTTGTTCGTCATAAGCCGGGTAGCGCTGCCGATGCGTCGGGGTGATGATGAATTCCGGCTGCTAGTGGACAGCGCCTTGAGCAAGGCGCTCTCCGCGGTTGAGGGCGAGGCCTTGTTCGTTCGTTATCTAGGCCCGCTTTCCGACCAGGACCGGCTGCTGCAAAGCCTGTATCCGTTACCGGATTGATTGGCCGGGATGGTGATCACCGGTACCACCAGAGCTACGTGTCGGGCCGAAATAACATGCGTACCGCCTCTCTTAACCACTGATTGCCACGGTCCTGATGATATCGCGCATGCCAATGTTGTTTGACCGTAAACCCATCGACGGTAAACGGGCAGTCGTGCACCCTTAACCCGTGTATATCGGCAAGCGTCTGCCCGATGTGTCGCGGCAACGTTGCCACAAGATCCGTCGAGCCGACAATCATCCCTAATCCAAGGAACGCCGGCAGCTCCAGCATGATCCTGCGTTCGATGCCAGCGCGCGCCAAGCCGGCCTCCAGTAACTTCTGTCCGGTCCCGGCGCTGACCTGTACATGCCCTTCGGCACGGTAGCGCGCCACGGTCAGCCCATTTGCCAGGCGTGGATGCTGAGCATTGCTCAGGCACACCCAATCCTGGTCGAACAGTACCTGTTGATACATTCCCCCACCGAGCCACGGCACGAATCCGATCGCAAGGTCCGCCTCGCCGGACTCCAGCGCGCTTTCGGTATTGCCATCGATGCGTGCTGCCTCCAGGTGGATTCCCGGCGCATGGGAACGCAGGTGGTTGAGAATGCTCGGCAGCAAGGTGATATGGCTGGCATCACTGACGCACAGGCGAAAGCGCCGCTGCGCTGTGGCTGGAATGAATTGGGGTTCCCAGGCGGTCAGACGGCGCAGGGATTCCAACACTTCACGGCAGGGTCCGATCAACTGGTCGGCACGGGGGGTAGGCGCCATGCCGGTCGGCGTGCGCACGAACAGCGGGTCGTTCAATTGTTCGCGCAGCCGCGCCAGCCAGATGCTGATGGTCGGCTGACTCTGCCCGAGCTGCTCGGCCGCGCGGGTAACGCTGCGGCAGTGATACAGCATGTCGAACAACTGCAGCAGCTTTGGTTCAGGCAGTGGCTCCAATGCGCTCATTATTGCGATTCTCAATAGCGGTATTGAGCTCATTGTAT
Organism: Pseudomonas sp. DCB_BI; assembly: GCF_026240995.1. Classification (NCBI taxonomy): domain Bacteria; kingdom Pseudomonadati; phylum Pseudomonadota; class Gammaproteobacteria; order Pseudomonadales; family Pseudomonadaceae; genus Pseudomonas; species Pseudomonas sp. DCB_BI. The sequence goes on from NZ_JAPFCG010000004.1 coordinate 73,303, forward strand.
AGTCTAAATAAGCCCGTATGCATAAGGTGGTCGCAAATCACAGGAGGTCTGCGACGTGAAAATCTGCATTCTGGGTGCCGGTGCCCTGGGTTGCGCCATTGGCGCGGCGTTGAGCGAGGCGGGGCATGAAACCTGGCTGTTGAACCGTGGCCGTGCGCATGTCGAGGCGATGAACCTGAAAGGTCTGCAGGTGCAGGACGAACGCGGCGAGCGCTCGGTACGGGTCAACGCGACGACCTGCGCCGAAGACATAGGCGCGGTCGACCTGGTGGTGGTGTTGGTCAAATCGTTCCACACCGCCGATGCCATCGCTGGTGCCACTGCGCTGTTCGGGCCGCAAACCCTTGTGCTGTCGCTGCAGAATGGCCTCGGCCATGAGGACATCCTGGCAGAGGCCGTGGGCCGCGAGCGGGTGCTGGCCGGCAAGACCTACGTCGGCGGCGTGCTGCTGGCACCCGGTTCGATAAGCGCCGGCGTAGCAGGCAAGCAGACCTTCATTGGCGAACTCGACGGCCAGATAACGCCGCGCGTGCAGGCCATTGCAGAGGCTTTCAACGGCGCCGGTCTGGTCACCACGGTCAGCGACAACATCCTCGGCACCATGTGGGACAAGCTGCTGGTCAACGTCGCGACGGGCGCGTTGAGCGGCATCACCATGCTCAGCTATGGCCAGCTGTACAGCGAGCCACTGCTCGAAAGCACCGCAAAGGCGGCCGTGGCCGAGGCCATCGCCGTTGCCGAACGGGCGGGCATTCGCCTGGGCCTGACCAGTCCCGAAGCGGCATGGACGCTGGCCGCCGAGGGCCTGCCGGCAAGCTTTCGTACCTCGATGCTGCAAAGCCTGGAAAAGGGCTCGATCACCGAAATCGATTTCATCAACGGCTCCGTCGTGCGCTGGGGCCAGCGCCATGGCGTTGCCACACCCGTCAACGCGACCTTGGTGGCCTGTATCAAAGGCATCGAACGCGCGATGGCCGATCACCAGAAAAGGGATACTCCATGAGTCAGCCGAAAGCCTATCTCGAACACGTTGCCTTCTGGGTGCGGGACATTCAGTGGCATATCCGTTTCTTCAACGAAGTGTGCGGTATGACCATGCGGGAAGTGCAGGGCGACGTCGAGCAGCCGACGCAGTACTGGACGCTGGGCGGCCTGCAGTTCATTCACCAGCCTGACTTCACTGGGCCGGAGGGTCGCATGGCCCACCTGGGCATCATGTGCGAGGACCTCGAAGCCGCCCTGGCCACAGCCCAGCGCTTCGGCGTCAGCGAAATGCCTCAGGGCCGCAACTGGCTGCGCCTGCCCGACGGTTTGGCGGTTGAGTTCATCCAGGCCTCGCCGGCCAAATGCGTCGCCCAGGCACTGGCCATCGACCCACGTGCGGAGGCATCGGCATGAGCGTAGTGGAAAAATTCTGGGACGATGCCCGCGAAGGCGATGAATGCCTCAGCCCCACCTACACGGTAACTCGCGAGCGCATCCTGGCCTACGCCGACCTTACCGGCGACCACACCCCGGTCCATGTCGATGAGGCATACGCCAATGCCAGCCATTTCGGCTGCCTGGTCGCCCACGGCTTGTTCGGGTTGTCGATCGCCGACGGCCTGAAGACCCAATGTGAATACCGCTTCGTGCCTGGCATGTCGCTGGGTTGGACGTGGGATTTCGTGCTGCCGATCAAGGTCAACGATGTGCTGCATGTACGCATGCGCGTGGGGGCGATGCGTCCCAGCAAAAGTCGCCCGGGCTGGGGCATCGTGGTACTGCCGTCGGAACTGATCAACCAGAATGGCGAAGTCGTGCAGCGCGGCGAGCACCGCCTGATGGTGCCGAGGAGGGCAGAAGCATGAGCCAGGCATTGCCATTGGCGGGTATCCGCGTCATCGACTACAGCCACTTCCTCGCCGGCCCTTATGTGGGGCGCTGCCTGGCCGCGCTGGGTGCCGAGGTGATCAAGGTCGAACGGCCGGGTAGCGGCGATGCCGGCCGTCAGCATGCGTTCACCCTAGATGACCAGCAGAGCGGCTACTTCCTGCAACTGAACATGGGCAAGCAGGGCGTCAGCGTCAATATGAAGGACCCGCGTGGCAAAGCCTTCATGCAACGCCTGACCGATTCGGCCGATGTGTTCATCGAAAACTATCGCCCAGGTGCCCTGGACAAGCTTGGGCTTGGCTATGCCGAGCTGTCGGCGCGCAACCCGCGTCTGGTGTACTGCTCGATCTCAGCCTACGGTCACACCGGACCGGATGCCCACCGCGCCGGCTTCGGGCTGATTGCCGAAGCCAAGAGCGGGATCATGCAGATGGTTGGCGTGCCGGGCGAGGCGCCGCCGTTGCTGCGCATTTCCCTGGGCGACATGTACACCGGTATTCATGCTGTTGCGGCGATCAACGCGGCGTTGCTGGGCAGGGTCAGCTCTGGACGCGGACAACATATCGACATGGCCCTGTATGACACGCTGGTGTCGATGCACGAGTATGCGGTGCAGTGCTACACGTTGTCCGACGGCACGGTGCTACCGGAGCAGACCGGCCATGACATGCCGACCTCGACCCTGTATGGCGTCTTCCGCGCAGGCGATGGTGACCTGGTCATCGCCGCTCAGGTCGACGACGCCTGGCAGCGTTTCGCTGCCATGGTCGAGGCCAATGGCGGCCCGCCCGGGTTCGGCAGCGATAGCCGCTACCATAACCTCAATGGCCGCAATGCACATCGCGAGGCGATTCTCGCCGTGGTCCGCGATTGGGTCGGCGCGCGTCGGGTCGCCGACATCCTGCAACTGCTCGATGGCATCGACATTCCCAGCGCCAAGGTGCAACGCATCGACGAAGTGCTGGCCGACCCGCAGATCCAGGCTCGCAACATGGTCATCGAACAGCAGCACCCGCGCTACGGCACCTTGCGCCTGCCCAATCTGCCGTTCCGCTTTTCTGATTGCGATACCACGATCCATCAGGTGGCCCCGGACCTTGGCCAGCATAACGCCGAAGTCGCTGCCGGGCTTGGCTTCAGCCTCGAAGAAATCACCGCCATGCAAGCGGACGGTGTGCTGTTCACCCACGGAGATGCACGATGAGCGACCGCTATGCAGTGATCGGCCGACCGATCAACCACACCAAATCCCCCTTGATCCACGGCCTGTTTGCCCAGGCCAGCGGCCAGACCCTGGCGTACGGCGCCATCGAGGGCGAACTCGAGGGGTTCGAGTCCCAGGTGCTGCAATTTCGCAGCGATGGCGGGCTGGGCATGAACATCACTGCGCCATTCAAGTTGCGCGCCTTCGAGCTGGCCGATCGGCGCAGCGAGCGGGCTCAGCTGGCACGGGCGGCCAACGCGCTGAAGTTCGAGGATGGCCATATCTTCGCCGAGAACTTTGATGGCATTGGTTTGTTGCGTGACATCGAAGAGAACCTCGGTGAGCCGCTGCGCAACCGTCGGGTGCTGATGCTCGGCGCCGGTGGCGCGGTTCGTGGGGCGTTACTGCCGTTCCTCCAAGCGGGCCCGAGCGAGCTGGTGATCGCCAACCGCGACATGGCCAAGGCGGTGGCTTTACGCAATGAATTGGGCCACCCGCTGCTACGTATCAGCCGCTACGAGGAGCTGGAAGGGCAGGCGTTCGACATCGTTGTCAATGCCACCTCTGCAAGCCTTACCGGTGAACTGCCGCCGTTGCCTGCTGATGTGTTGGGCGCGACGCGGCTGGCGTATGAGTTGGCTTATGGCAAAGGCCTGACGCCATTCCTGCGTCTGGCGCAAGCACAAGGCGTGACGCGCTTGGCCGACGGTGTGGGCATGCTGGTGGAGCAGGCGGCGGAAGCGTTTGCCTGGTGGCGTGGGGTGCGTCCCGAAACCCGCGCCGTGATCGACCGACTGACCATTCCTCTGGAGTAAGCCCATGGCTGCCAATGTGCTGATGTTGCATGGTATCAACCACAACATGTTCGGCAAACGCGACCCGCGCCAGTACGGTACGGTGACGCTGGCCGATATCGACCAGGCCTTGCAGGCGCTGGGCGAGGAACTGGGGGCGCGGGTCGAGAGCTTCCAGACCAACTTCGAAGGCGCCATGTGCGAGCGAATCCATCAGGCATTTGAAGATCGGGTGGATGCTGTGCTGATCAATGCCGGGGCATGGACGCACTACAGCTATGGCATCCGCGATGCGTTGGCCATCCTCGAGGCGCCGGTGGTTGAAGTGCACATGTCGAACATCCATGCCAGAGAGCCGTTCCGCCACCACTCGGTGTTTGCAGATGTGGTGCGTGGACAACTCTGTGGGTTTGGCGTTGAGAGCTACCTGCTGGCGTTACGGGCGGCCATGCGCATGTTCTGAGATGCAGTGTTGAAACTATGGGTGCAGGCTTGCAGGAAACGCCACTGTAGCCTGTACCATGCACCCATATCCGCTTCGCGGCGGCGCCCGTTTCCACGGGATCAGGTCAGCCAGCTTATGACTCTTCACCCAGAAGGATTTGTTAACTTGGCTATCCAAGAAGCAACCCACACCTCACGACAAGCTACCTGCATCGCCTTGCTGGTCGCCATCACCTTCTTCATGGAAAACCTCGACGCCACCGTGATCACCACAGCGCTGCCACGGATGGCGGGTGACTTCGCAGAGAACCCTGTGAGTTTGAACATAGGCATCACCGCCTACCTGCTGGCGGTGGCGGTATTCATTCCGCTTAGCGGCTGGGTGGCCGACCGTTTCGGTGCCCGGAATGTATTTGCCGGAGCCATCGGCCTGTTTACCTTCGCGTCGTGGTTATGCGGCCTGGCATCCACTCTCGAAACCTTCATCGCGGCGCGGGTGCTGCAAGGTATTGGCGGTGCGCTGATGGTGCCGGTTGGACGGCTGGTGGTCCTGCGCGCCACCGAGAAGAAGCACCTAGTGAAAATGCTCGCGGTGATCACTTGGCCGGGGTTGGTAGCGCCAGTGCTTGGTCCACCCATAGGCGGTCTGATCGTCACACACTTGTCTTGGCCTTGGATCTTCTACCTGAACATTCCGCTCGGCGTGCTCGCCATCGCGGCTGCAGGGTGGCTGATCCCCGATACACCCTGCAGCGAAGCGCGCAGTTTCGACCTGGTGGGCTTCATCTTCCTCGCATCAGCCTGTGCCGCGTGGCTGATAGGCCTGGAGATGCTCGGGTCGCTGTCCGCTGGCAGCTTTTCGGCCGGGGCGGCGCTGGTTACCCTGGGCGCACTGTTGACCTGGTTGTCTATCCGCCATTGCCAGCGCCACCCAACGCCATTGTTGCCACTGGCGACGCTAGGTATCGCCACCTTCAGGTCCAGTATTGTCGGGGGAACGCTGTTCCGCCTCTCGATCAGTGCTTTGCCGTTTCTGATCCCGCTGATGCTACAAATCGGATTTGGCTTGTCACCCGTAGATACCGGTCTGCTGGTACTGGCGATCTTCGCTGGAAACTTGGCGATGAAGCCATTTACCACCGTCTTACTATGTCGCTATGGTTTCCGCCGAGTGCTGCTGGTAAATGGTCTTATTGGTATCGGCTCCATTCTGGCATGCCTGGGCCTGCAGCAGGGTATGCCTTGGTACTGGATGGCGCTGGTGCTGTTCATTGGTGGGCTGTCACGCTCGATGCAGTTCACTACTTACAACGCTGTCGGCTTTTCCGAAGTGCCCAAACAGCAAATGGGCGAGGCGTCGACGCTGTTCAGCATGTTCTTCCAGCTGGCGATGGCGTTGGGCGTGGCTGTGGTGGCGTTGCTTTTGAGGGTGTCGATGATGGTGCGCGACGCTGACGGCGGTATCACTGTCAGCGACTTCCACTGGGCGCTGATCGGGGTTGCGCTGATTGCCTGCGCCAGCGTGGTCGATGCCATGCGGCTGTCTACTGATGCAGGAAAACAGGTGTTACCTACCTAAATCTGAAGCTATCGACCCAGCGCGCTCGCATGCCGACCCTGGCCGTTTGGGTTGCTACGTAGGGGTGTTTTTTGCTTTGGGTGAGTGGTTTTCGGTGCTGATTCGTTGTAGAAATGAAGCACACAAGCGCGTGCCTAGCGCTGAAACCTCTGCCAGAGCGCACACCGACGCTCCATCTAACGCTGTTATTTACTGCCGAAGCCTGAGCTGGATGCTGTCTTTGAAGCATGGATGCCTTTCACCATTCTTATAAGACATTTCCCTTCTAGGGAGGGCATACCGTGATTCGAACGCTTGGGGAAATGAGTCAGTCATCACCTGGTTATGGCCAAAAGGCTGGTTGCGAGCGGGGGCCTAATAACGACTGGGCAAGTGAAAGTATCGAGGTGTCTACCTCCAGCAACTCACACGGTGAGCGTGTCGATTTTTGGCGCGAAATGATCCTGCGCTTGTTCGCAGATGTTGATATAGGATCTGTAGGCACGTCGGATTTTTTTGGGAAAGTCAAGTCTCAGAAGTGCGATCTGCTCCGCATCAGTGACGTGAGTGCGGCGTCGCAGTCAGTCAACCGCCGCCACCTGGAACCTCGCAGCCGTGACGAAGACAAATACTTCGCAGTGCTCATGCTGGAGGGAACCGAGGCGTTAGAGCAGGACGGCAACAGGGTGATCATCCGTCCAGGCGAGTTCGCTGTATACGACGCAACCCGACCCCATTACTTGAGTTTTACCGAGAGCTGGCGACAGATCATAGTCAGCGTTCCACGTGCCAGCCTGAATCAGCGGATCATGAATATGGAGCGTCGCACCGCGACGGCTATTTCTACTGAGACCCCGACAGGCCGCGTGATGCGGTTATTCCTTCAAGGGGTGGCTGCCCAGATAGGCCAATTCACGTCATCGGAAATGGCCAGCCTTTCCGAGTCTGCAACCAACCTCATTTCACTGGCCATGGGTAACCTTCACCCCTTGGACGCTGAGCACTCCGGCTGTCAGACGCTGGCATTGGTGCGTGTGAAAATCTACGTCAACGACCACTTGCGGGAACCCGGTCTGAATGTCAGTCAGATTGCGTCGGCGTCGGGGCTGTCCAGTAGGCAGATCAACCGACTGTTCGAGTCAGAAGGGTTGTCGCTGATGCGCTACGTTCTTCGTCGGCGCCTTGAACGCTGCGGTATGGATTTACGTAGCGCGTCACACATGATGCGTCGGGTGTCGGATATCGCCTACGCCTGGGGGTTCAATGACCTCTCGCACTTCAATCGAGCGTTCCGTGAGTTCTATGGGTGCTCTCCAAGTGAATGGCGGCACTCTGCCAGTCTTGAACCCGCTACAGCGGTGCCTATCCGCTGATCATGGTGGTTGCCTGTAGGGTGGCTTCGGTGGTTCGGGTTGCCAGTTTTCGCACTTCATCCGCCACCACTGCAAAGCCGCGGCCGGCTTCGCCTGCCCGGGCAGCCTCAATCGCCGCATTCAACGCCAGTAGGTTCGTTTGGTTGGCAATCCCCTGGATTGCAGCGACGATTTGAGTGAGCTGAGCGAGGTTCTCTTGCATGACCTGGTGTTGTCTTGCTTGGACTGCGCGTAACTGGCCTTCTTCCCGGCTGGCATGGATATCAGTAATTGCACCGACGACACGCAGGGGTTCGCCATCAAGCGCGCGACGGGTCTGACCGCGACCACGAAACCAGCGATACTCGCCGCTCTTATGCTGGAGTCGATACTCGACATCAAAAGGAGTCTTTCCAGTGCGATCGTTGACGTGGGCCACGAAGGCACTGATTGCCCTTTGACTGTCCTCCGGATGCAAGCGAGACGACCAAGCCTGTAGCGTGTTTGGGAAATCTTCCACGGATGTATGGCCTAACAAGCGTCGCATCTGTGAAGACCACCAGATAGCGTTTTTTGGATTGGCTGGGTCTCCTGCTACTACCTCAATGTCCCAAAGGCCGTCATGTAGCATTTCGCGGGCGATCTCAAATCGTGTAGCGGCCAACTCCAGGTCTTCGTTGCGCAGGCTTTGATCATGGATGTCACGGATTACACCGACGACCATCGACGCGCGTCCTTGTGTGTCTCGCATCGCAGACCCGCCCACGAGATACCAGCGATATCCTGTGTGGTTCAGCGATACTCGCATTTCAACGCTGAATCGAGATTCGCTGCCATCGGCGAGGTGGTTCGCCAGGGCGCTCAAGAACCGCCGCTGATCTTCTGGATGCAGGCATTTATCCCACGCACCAAGCTGCTCGGGCATGTCTGATCCCTGTAGAGCAAGTCCTCTCCAACGCATTGAGCTCCTACCGCTGGGTGTCAGAGGGTGATCTAGTTCAAGCACCCAAAAAATCTCTCCGGCACCTTGCGCGGCGAGATTCCAACTGGCTTGTAAGTGCTGCAACTCAGCGTCGCGGGCTATGAGGGTTGAACTGCAGTGACGCAACTGCTCCGTGAGCGCTTCAACCTGCTTTCGTGACTCCTCTCTCTCCCTACGTATCCTGTTGATGCTGTGCAGCAGTCGTTGCACCAGGGGATGGTCAAAGGCTGGCGCTGGTGAGGAATCGTCCTGATCAAGCCAGGCAGCAAGAGCGGTGAGCGCCCTCAGGTTAAACCGATGGGAAAACCACATAGCCGCTTCCTTAAAGAGACTGATTATTAGCAGTGTGAAGCGTTGACTGAGGAGTGCTGATTGTTGGGTTGGGGGCATGCTTCGCGCGATTGGGGAAAGCCTCAAACGCCTCTGCGCCTGGAAGTTGAGCCCAACCGGTTGGGCCTTGCAGAATTTCCTGCGCACTCATCAAGCAGCCGTCGAGCTGCTCTTTCAGGTGCGCGAAGTCGATACGTTGGCCTATGAACACAATTTCCTGTCTGCAGTCACCGGCTGTCTCTTCCCATTTGGCCAGTATCCCTTGCCGCCGGTAGTCATCTTGTGGCCACTGGGTTTGATCCACAAAGCGCCACCATTGGCCGACATAGTCCCAGCAAAACTGCCCACCACTTTGCACGAGCATGCCGATGTCCAGGTAACGATGACCAACCCAGAAGTAGCCTTTGCACCGCAGCAGGCGACCGTTGCGCCACGACTGTTGCAAGAAAGCAAGCAGGCGTTGAGGGTGGAAAGGCGTGCGTGCCTGATATACCCAAGAAGCAATGCCGTAGGTATCGGATTCGCTGGGATGGCTGTCGGTGTGTGACATGCGCTGCATCCAGCCTGGTGATTGCATCAGGAGAGGCAGGTCAAACAGCCCGGTATTCAGGATGGACGACAATGCAACGCTTCCATGTGCCATGGGGAGAATTCGCGCTAAGGGGTTCAGGCCCCTCAGCAGAGCTTTCAGCTCAAGAAAGGCTTGCTCACTGAGCATATCCATACGACTCACGAGAATGACATTTGCGTACTCAACCTGTTCAATCAACAGGTCTGACAGAGGCCGCAATGGCGTGCCCTGTCCGTCTTCACTTCCTACGAGATCCCGGCTTTCCAGTAGCGCCGGGAAATCGTACCCGTTCACTACAGTGACCAGGGTGTCCAGGCGTGCCAGCTCACTCAGGCTGAAGCCTTCGGTATCGAGGAAGGCGAAGGTTTCAGCAACTGGCATCGGCTCGGAAATGCCGGTTGACTCGATCAGTAGATAATCGAAGCGCTGTTGCCGGGCGAGTTGGCTTATCTGCTCCAGTAGATCGGCGCGCAACGTACAGCAGATACACCCATTGCTCAGTTCGATCAGCTGGTCATGACCGCGGTGCAGAGTCACGTTTCGCTGCACCTCCTCGCCATCGATATTGACGGTACTCATGTCATTCACGATCACTGCGACCCGTAGCCCTGCGCGGTTGCGCAGGACATGGTTGAGCAGTGTGGTTTTTCCTGCGCCAAGAAAGCCTGAAAGTACCGTCACTGGCAGACGTGGCGCATGACAACTCTCGTTCATAGGCCCACCGGCACACCGACTAGGTTGTCCAGGTAGCTTTCGAACAAGTCGACAACCACCAGCCCTTTGTCACAGGCCTCACCCCAAAGATCCTCGGTTCGGAATTCGACGTGGTAGCTCGATTGGTGAATTGCGCTGTGGTCTCCATGACCGATGGTGTCAGGAAAAGGCCATTGTTCTGTCGTGCGATGGAGGATCACGCCTTCCTTGCCCCGTACATAGGCGGGTACACGGATGTGGCCCGCCACGTATTCATCTCGCACACGAACACGTTCGCCAACTTGAAAAGGTGGACGACCACCGATCCCAGGCCGACCTTTTGAGTGTGGAGGGTTGGCAAGCTTGAAGCGCGATCCCAAGGCTTCATCGAGTTCTTCCTGGGTAATCACGCCAGCCTCGACCATCAAGGTCGCCGTCGCGATCACATACCGTTCGTAGTAGGTGGTACCGACATGTTGACGCACGTCCAAACGCTCAACGGCGTGACGTGCTTCGTCAATGGTGAACAGCTTGAGGTGGTCAGCGCCAACGAACATCAGGCTGTATGCCAAATGTTCCCAGTCGGCTTTGAATACACGTTTGTAATCCAGGCTGTTGATGCGATGGGGCACAGGGCCGAAACCCTGAAATCCGCCGAGATCATGAAAACCGTCCATACTGAGTGCTCCGAAAATTGCGGGTCATGGGGGCGGGCGGTTCAGCCCAGGTTCGGAAGGGCAACACCTATCAACACATCCTTGGTTACCAAGGCGCGTAGTTCTTCTTCATTCATGTGCTCAGTGCCGGCCGGGCGCACTGGCAGTACGAGATAACGGCTTTCGGCGCTGGTGTCCCAGACCTTTACTGTCATTTCGGGAGGCAGCTCAGTCCCCAGTTCCCGAAGCACCGTGCGCCCTTCGCGTACCAGACGGGCACGGAATTCGAATCCCTTGTACCACTCGGGCGGCAACCCCAAAACCGGCCAATTGGTGCAGGAGCAAAGGCTGCAGACGATGACGTTTTTCACCGTTGCAGTGTCTTCTAAAGCGACTATGTACTCGCCCTGCGGGCCGGTATATCCGAACTCGGCGCATGCAGCGGTGCCGTCCCGCAGTAACAATTCACGGAAAGATGGATCAACCCACGCTTTGGCCACCACGCGGGCGCCGTTTTCAGGTTTCCACTCGTACTCCATCAGACGGGTGATGGTTTCAACGTAACCATCGGGAATCAGGTTTTTTTGTTTGAAAACCTGGAACAGTGCCCAGGCGCGGTCGCCAGGCGTCGAGTCGCTGCTGGGTGGCAGGGAGGCGCTCATCTGGTATCTCCTCACGTTTCGGTAACGGTCTGTGCTTGTGTTGTAGGGCTCGATCCGCAGGCATTGCCCTCAGATCAGAGTTTTTGCCAGTCGTAAGAGGCTTCGAAGGCACTGGCTGCCTGGTACAGCGTGCTTTCATCGAAGTGCTTACCCACCAGCATCAGCCCAACGGGTAGACCGTCGACTGTTCCGCATGGAATCGATAGGGCGGGGTGGCCAGTGATATCCATCGCAGCGGTGTTGCCGATCATCTCGAGAGCGCGAGACACGTACTCAGTAATCGAGCAACCAGGCTCTGGCAAGCGTTGCGCGGTAATTGGCACCGTCGGCATAACAAGCACATCGAAGTCCTCAAGGGCGCTGTCGTAACCTGCGCGAGCACTGCGTGCGATGTTTTGAGCCTTGGCGTAGTAGCGGCCGTTGTACTGCTCTAAGCCGTATTGGCCAATCAGCATGCACATCTTGAGAGAAGCCGAGAGATCGTCAGCGCTATCCCGCCACCCGACATGTTTTTTCAGCAGTTCAACGTCATACAGGCCCTTCCAGTTGAAGCCCATGCCGTTGCCGTGCATCATCTGTGCGGTCAGCCCTTCGCAGCCGATCGGGTTCCACAGGGCACCTGCCAAGCTGTGCTCCGGTACCGATACTTCACTGATCCGCGCGCCTAGTTGCCCTAAGCCAGCAATGGCGGCCATGACGCTATCAGCAACCCGTGAATCCATGTTGCTCAGATTGAACCCCTCACGCACCACGCCGATCCGCATGCCCTTGATTCCTCGATCGAGCGCTTTGCTGTAAGGCTCTACTCGCGGGTAATACTGGCGTGGATCAAGCCCATCCGGCCCAGCCAATACCTCGAGCATCAACGCGTTGTCGCGCACGTTGGCGGTAATGGGGCCGACATGGTCGATAGTGGCTTCGATGGGCATGATGCCGCTGTAAGGCACCAGCCCGTGCGTAGGTTTCATGCCGTAGGTGCCGCAAAATGCTGATGGAATTCGGATAGATCCGCCCTGATCGCAGGCAATGGCCATAGTGACCTCGCCGGCAGCAACCAGTGCTGCACTGCCTGAGGAGGACCCCCCGGCTGAGTAACCGTGGCGACGTGGATTGTGCACGGGTGCCGGATCAGACGTGTGGCTACCCCCGGAGACGCAGAAGTGTTCGCACGTAGCCTTGCCGAGGATTGTTGCACCGGCATCCAGGAGGCGGGTCACGACAGTGGCGTCGAAGGAGGGAACGAAGCCTTCCAATGATGCTGCCCCGTTCATCATCGGCACTCCCGCCAAAGCTACGTTGTCTTTCAGGGCAACGGTGTGGCCGGACAAGCGGCCATTTGGATTTCCCTTGATCTCGGTCTTGTAGTACCAGGCATTATGGGGATTTTGTGCAGGCTCAGGTCGATAGCTGGCGGTCCGCGGATAGACGACAGCTGGAATATTGTCAGGGAGTTCGTCGACGATGTCGTAAGCGTCGAAGCTGCCTTGCATGAGTGTCAGGTATTCGGTGGCTTGCTCCTCAGTGAGTTGCATGTGAAGCCGTTTAGCGATCTCTTGAAGTTGCGCCGCAGTAGGGCGAAGGATGGCCATGATCAAGTCCTGTTTAATGCCGAGCGTGCTGGTAGGCAGGCACGGGAATCGATGTTGATAAGCTCAAGGCGCTCTGATTTTCGACGCTCAGAAGATGTGGGCGTATCGCAAGTTCATGCGGAAGTCCTCGCGCGCTCCGTTCTCCACCGACAGGTCACGGCCCAGTTGCAGCTGCAGCTGATCCTTGGGGGTTACAAACTTGGTTGCGGTCAACCGCACGTTCGTTGTGCCTAGCCGATCGTCTTGAGCAACGTCGGCCACGTGAGTTTCTCCTCCCCAGGAATGTCCGAAACCCAGGCCGAAGGTGGTGGTGGCATCAGGCATGTAGCGGCCCATGATCTGGGCGGCGTAGGACACGTCTTGCTCCAATCGCGAAGAGCCTTTGCCATAGTCGGTGTTGTCGCCGTACCAGATAGCATCGGCCACAAGATCCATCGCCCACTTCTCAGTGAAGTGCTTGACGTAGGCACCTTGGAGATCGAACTTCCAGCGATTCTCGCCAAGATTGATTGCGTCATTTTTGTCGTAGCTGCCGGTTGGCACGTAGACGTAGGGGCCGATACTCAACGTATCCCTGGCGTCGTTTAGACGCCATTTCAACGGGGCCGTGAGGATCAGGTCACCGACGCCGCTGGTACTACCCAGCACTGCGGCATCGCCACCCCCTTTTACATGTCCAAAGGGCAGCAGGAACTGTGGATCAATGGTGAGAGTGTCGCTCAGGGCGTACACGTGCAGCAGCCTAAGAATGCCGACATCAGAGGTCAGGTTGAAATCGTCACTGCTTTTATGGCCGCGGCTATACAAAGCATCGGTGCTGGAGTGCTGATAGTAGATCGCGCCTATGGTTGCGCCGACGGGATATTGCTCATAGTCGCCGGGTGTGACCTCAACCGCATAGGCTGGAAGGGTCGGCAGCAGGGCACTGAAGAGTATTGGCCGCAACGTGGTCATATGTAACTTCCTCAAAAAAGCGGGCTGCTTCGCCTTTGAGTCAGGCGAGCACGGAAAAGTAAATGGGGCTGTCCGGTTTAGCGCTGTGCGTCGCGGAGCATTCCGGTATTCGGATGGCAGTTGATGTACTCAAAGACTTGGTTGCTGGCTGCTGATACCGAAACCTCGTGGTATAGGCGTAGTTTCTCCAGGCCAGCTGCAACGCGGAAGAAAGTGACAAAGATGCGAAGATGAGTGGGGTGAGACTCTGCCCAACGCTCGAGTTTTTCCAGCGAGCGCCAGTGTCCAATGTTGTAACTGATGTCGAGGAAATTTCCATCCAGATCGATATTGCGCACGAAGCGATTGCTATAGCAGCCCACGCTTTGGCCGTTATCAGCGAGGAAGTCCATGCCGGCCTGCAGCGTCGGAAGGATTTCGTCTATGTACAGTGATCGTTCTTCCGCTTCGGCATCGGCCCAGTCTTGGCCAGAGCGAATCAAGGCAATATTGTCATGGCCTAGCACGACCACACGCCCACCTTTAATGGGGTCTCCCATGACCACGCGAAGTTCACCGTTTGGCTGCATCCAGTCTGTTTGTGACGCCGGGAAGCGGTCGCGCATGGATCCCCAGTAGCCATGCTCTTCGATTTCCCCACTGATGTTGTCCATCAATGCGCCGACGCCCGGGAGTTGGTCGCGAAACGCGTACAGGGTTTCGAACTGATCGGCTCGAGGTGCAACGATTTCCCGGAAATAGCCCAGACCATCGCTCAGGCGATCGTCACTGGCCCACCACTCGTTCACTTCAGGTGCGCGCAGCCAGCGGCAATGTGCGGCCGGATCCTTCCAGTACCCCACTACAATCAGGTTCTCGTAGCCGCTGTTATCGGTGTGGTGGGTAATGTCGTGGTTAACAGGCCCGTCGTCATGTTGAAAACTTGCCACGATGGTACGGACCGCGTGTAGTGCGGAAGCCCGTTGGTCTTCGCCCCGGAATTGCACGCCCAGATAACCCATCACGACTTGTTGCAGTTTTTCGTCGGCCCGTGCCACCCACATAGGAAAGGGCGGTTTGTATTCGTCAGGTACACGACGAGACAGGGTGCGAGGACATTTCAGATGCTTATCTATCGCGGATTCCATGTGAGCGCCTACTGTGTAATTATTTGTTAGAGGGTTGGGCAGATTTTTAGGAGGAGGTGAACAACTCATTTATGGCGTTGCTTCCACTGCCTGAAGACCGGCCAATGCAAGCAGACCACTAAGCTCAATAATTCAATGAGAAACACGGCGTACTCTTCCGGTGCTAAATCGCGGTGGCTGGACAGTTGGGTCGAGTTGAAGTGACGCGACGGTTTTAGGTTGTTCATGGTCGTCCCTCATCGGAAGCGGCGGGTGCACGCTGTTGATGTGAAAAAATTAAGGCGTGGGGCATCGATGCGCTTGGCTATTCCGGACAATCGATTGGTTGAGACGGACAGGCCAGAGAAGCGAGTGGGTGGCGGGTTGTTACCCAAAAGATCGACTTGAACTGTCGCGGTGCGTGTATTTTTGTGACGGATAGTGGGCGCCCCAAAATGGGGCCGCGATCATATTGCTGAAAGGGCCTCGCCTAAAGGGCGCAGCGAAACTTATGGTGAGCCTCTAGTCCGGGTGCTTTGCAATTGAAGAGGTGTCATGTTCAAGGCCGTCACCAGTACCCAACTGGAGAGTGGCGTGTAAATTGCTTTGCGCAGCCAACACCGCCTTGACCCACCCGGCACAAGCCTGACGAGTGAGATGAACGAAAATGCAACAATCTCAGTATTCAACTCTCGCAGTTACTGCCCCTCGCCGTTTTGACTACTGGAAAGAGGTGGTGTGCCGACACTGCCTGCTTGCTGATAGCACGCCAGGCGCTGAGGCCAGCTTCGATGGCCAGCTGGAGGTGCGAGCACTGGGAATGCTGGACATCAGCACACTGTCTGCACCGTTGCACCACTGGGAGCGTGCACCTCAGCATCTGCGTAGAGGGCCCAATGATGACCTCTGGCTCGGCTTCACCAGGAATGGCTACGGACTGCTGGAACAAAATGGTCGCAGCGCGACGTTGTCGCCCAACGATTTGTTCATTTACGACGCCGATCAATCCTTTCGCTTTAGCGTCGGGGGCAGTGCAACCCACCTTGTACGAATTCCCCGTCACCTCGTGGCTTCGCGCCTGCCTGGGGTTGAGCAACTGACAGGTTGCGTACTTGATGATCGTCGACCGGGTGTCATGCCGCTACGCGAGATGCTGCGCGAGGCAGTGAGCATTCCGCAGATCATGCATGCACAGAGTATCGGGGCACGTTACTCCCAGACGTTGCTCGATCTGCTGGTGCTGAGTCTGGAGCTGCAGGATGTACAACAGGCTCACGTTGAGCTGGATCTCTACGGCAAGGCGATGAATTTCATCAAGGCTCATCTTGGTGATCATGAACTGACCATTGAGCGCATTGCACAGGAACACAATTGCTCGACGCGAACGGTGACACGTGCGTTTGCTCGCCATCAGAAAACGCCTGCGGCGGTGATCTGGCACGAGCGTTTGTTAGCCAGTCGTGATGCGATCGAACGAGGGCAGGCGCGTAGTATTTCGCAGGTCGCACTGGACTTTGGGTTCAGCGACTTCTCCCATTTCAGTCACTCTTTCCGGAAGGCTTTTGGTGTGGCGCCGCTAGAGCTCTTGCGGCGCCACGACACAGCTTCGGTTGTTGTCCAGAAGTAAGCGCCGTCGCACGCTTTGTGTGTTTTGGCGATGCGTTGAGAACAGAGCGTGGCTAGGTACCTCGCATCCCTTTGATGACTTCGGCGAGAAACACACACCTGACTCTGTATTTCCTGACTTGAGCCGGTGATGTTTGGCCGGGCGCACTGGGGGAGTGCTTCACGCGTTACGGCCGGACCAGGACCGGCGCGTGTTCGGCGGTTCAGATCTGCACTGCGGTGCTCTTGATCGCTGCGAGCTCTGGATGGGCGACCAGTTTGTCGATGTGCAATTCGTCGTCGCTCATCCAGGTCTCGGTCAGCACCCGATAATGCTCCATGTCTCGGCAGCGCATGCGCAGGCTGTAGTCGAAGTGGCCACTGATAAGTTGGCACTCATACACCTCTGGGCAGGCGCGCACGGTGGCCTCGAAGGCTCTTTGCGCGGCGCGCCCGCTCTGGTTGGACAAGGCCACCAGGACCAACAGCAACAAGCCCGGCGAGACTGTTTGTAAGTCGATTATCGCACCATATCCACGAATCACCCCACGCTGCTCGAGCTTGCGCACCCGCTCAAGGCAGGGCCTGGGCGTGAGGTGAACGAGGGTCGAGAGCTTTTCATAGGTAATCCGGCCTTGGTGGCGCAGCACGTTGATGATGGCTTCGTCGATGCGGTCCAGTGCCCCTGAGTGGGGCGTCTTGGCCTTGGTATCCATGATTGGTGTGGTTTCACTTAAGGCGGTTGGAAAGGAACTGGCGTAGGCGCTCGCTTTGGGGCTGGTCAAGGATTTCGGCGCCGCCGCACTCTTCGACCAGGCCCTGATGCAGGAACAGCACCTGGCTTGACACTTGGCGAGCGAAGCCCATCTCGTGGGTAACCATGAGCATGGTACGTCCTTCCTCGGCGAGCGTCTGTATCACCTTAAGCACTTCACCCACTAGCTCAGGGTCGAGTGCAGAGGTGGGCTCATCGAACAGCATGATTTCCGGCTCCATCGCCAAAGCGCGGGCGATCGCAACGCGCTGCTGCTGGCCGCCAGACAAAAACGCGGGATACTGCTCGGCGGCACGCGCCGGCAGGCCGACTTTGTCCAGGTAGATGCGCGCGCGTGCTTCAGCTTCCTTGGTGCTGATGCCTAGGACTTTGCGTGGTGCCAAGCAGATGTTCTCCAGCACCGTCAGGTGGCTCCACAAATTGAAGTGCTGGAACACCATGGCTAGGCGCGTGCGCAGGTTCTGTAGTTGCGCGGGGGGAGGAGTACGTGTTCCAGGGCGCATCTGCAGAGTCTGGCCGTCGAGCGTGATGCTGCCAGCGTCAGGTTGTTCCAGGAAGTTGATGCAGCGTAAAAACGTGCTTTTACCCGAGCCGCTGGCGCCGATCAGGCTAATCACGTCGCCTTTGCGTGCTTGCAGGGACACGCCCTTTAGCACCTGGTGGTCACCATAGTATTTGTGCAGGCCGTCGACGCTGAGCTTGCTGGCGGTAGTGAGGGTTGGGACGGTGAAGGTGGTTTCGGTCATTGGCACGGACAGGGCAGGGAAGGTCATCGGATCAGCCTCGGGCAGGGTTCAGGAAGCGCATCCAGCGGCGCTCGGCCAGCCGGAACAAGCCAACCAGCGCAAACGACAGCAGCATATACAGGAGAGCGGCAAGGCCGAACGCCTGAAAGGTCAGGAAAGTCGCGGCATTGGCATCGCGTGCTACTTTAAGAATGTCGGCAACTGTCGCGGTAAACGCGAGCGACGTGGCGTGCAGCATCAGGATCAGTTCGTTGCTGTAGGCTGGAAGAGAGCGGCGCAAGGCCGCTGGCAGAACCAGAAACAGGTTGAGCTTCCAGCCACGCAGGCCATAGGCTTGGGCTGCTTCCATCTCGCCATGGGGAATGTTGTGGATGGCGCCGGCAAAGATCTCCACGGTGTAGGCGCAGGTGTTGAGCACGAACGCTAGTAAGGTGCAGTTCAAGGCATCACGCAGAAACTGGTCGAGCAGGGCGTGATCGCGCACCACCTCCAGACTGTACAGACCGGTGTAGCAGATCAACAGTTGGACATACAGCGGGGTGCCGCGAAATACGAACGTATACAGTTGCACCGGTAGGCGCAGCCACATTTTCTGTGAAACCCGCGCCAGGGCGAGTGGCAGCGACAGCACAAAGCCGAGCACCATGCTGACCACGAAAAGCCATAGGGTCATGGCCAGCCCGGACAGGCCGTTGCCATCACTGTAGAGGTAGGCCTGGCCGTATTCCTGAAGGAGTTCGATCATCGGGCCAGCTCCTTGATGCCATTGTTGTAGCGCCGCTCAAGGTACTTGAGCAGGCGGTTTGAGAGTGTGGTGATGAGCAGGTACACGAGACCGGCGATGCTCAGAAAAAACAGCATCTCATTGGTAGTCTTGCCTGCGTTTTGCGCAGCCTTGACCAGGTCTGACAGGCCGATGATCGACACCAGCGCGGTCGACTTGAGCAGCACCAGCCAATTATTGCCAAGCCCCGGCAGAGCGAAGCGCATCAACTGTGGAAACAACACCAACCGAAACCGCTGGGAGCGGCTCAGGCCGTAGGCGGTGGCTGCTTCCAACTGGCCGGCGGGGACACTGAGGATCGCCCCGCGAAAGTTCTCAGTAAAGTACGCGCCGTAGATGAAACCCAGGGTCAGCACGCCTGCACTGAAGGGGTCGATCTCAACATAGTCCCAACCCAGTGATTCGGTCAGGTCGTTGAGCCAGATCTGCAGGCTGTAGAACAGAAGAAGGATGAGTACCAAGTCCGGGACGCTACGGATCAGCGTGGTGTAGAGGGTGGCCGGCACGCGCATCAGGGGCAAACGCGAAAGCTTGGCGCATGCACCCAGCAGGCCGAGAAACAGGCTCAGGGCCAGTGACAACAGGGCCAGCTTGACGGTCATCCAGGTGCCTTGGGCCAGCATCGGGCCGTAGCCTTGCAGGCCGTTCGAGAAGAAGTCGTTCATCGCAAAAGGGTCTCGCTGGAGGCGACTCATCGCCGAGCAAGCCCGCCTCACGTGCAAGTGCGGCAGCAGGCTTGCTGGCGATCAGATCAGGGGATCATTCGTTGTAGATGTCCAGCTCGCCGACGTACTTCTTCTGGATCGAAGCATAGGTGCCGTCGGCGTGGATCGCGGCAATACCTTTGTCCAGCAACGCCTTGAGTTCAGCGTCGGTGGTGCGCAGCCCTATAGCGATGTCCAGGGGCAGCGAAGGATCCTTGATAGCTGGGCCGCTCTTGAAGTTGGCGCCCTCAGGCTTGGTCAGGAAGTTAAGCTGGGCTTCAAGCTTGTCTGTGACCGTGGCGTCCAGGCGACCGTTGAGCAGGTCTGCGTAGTTTTGGTCTTGAGACTGGTACGCCTTGACCTGGGCACCGAGCGGGGAGAGCTTGGCGCGAGCGTAGGCCTCCTGCAGCGAACCTTGGAGCACCCCGATCTGCTTACCCTTGAGAGACTCGGGGGTATCACCGAAATCGGCCGACTTGCGCACTATCACCGAGGTTGGGCTGAGGTATAAACGGTCACTGAAGGCGATCTGCTTGAGTCGCGCGGGGGTTACTGCCATGGACGACATGATAGCGTCGAACTTGCGTGCACGCAGGGCCGGGATCATCCCGTCGAACTCGTTGTGCACCCAAGTGCACTTGACTTGCAGCTTGTTGCAGATGGCGTTGCCTAACTCGATGTCGAAGCCCTGCAGGCTGCCATCGGCGGCGACTGATTCGAAGGGGGGATACTGGGGAAAGACGCCGAAGCGGATCTCAGTCCATTCCTTAGCCTGGACAGCGGCGGTGGCGCACAGTGAGAACAGCAAGGCGCCGAGGCGAATTCGTTTAGAGGTCATGGGTTAGGTCCCTGGATGTTGTTGTTTGTAATAGGGCAGTAGAAAGAAAGTCGCGGTTTTGCTGTTGTTATAGGTGTTGTCGCTAACACGTTGGTCATGGCTCAGCATGCGTGAGCCGCGCCGGACTTTTTTGTTGTTTGAAGTGGACTCGGGTGACGGTTTCGGCTGTAAAGTTGTTGTCCACAGCGGAATCGGCTGATGCCATGTGAAAGGGCACATTTCCTGGAGCCGCTTCACCTTTTGCTGTGCCATGGGGCCGCGTTTGGCTGAGCGGCAGCACACACGCGGGGTATTCTGCACCGTCGGCCACCGACACAGCGCAAACTGTCGTTAAGCGTCCGATTACAGCGATTGGCGTCGTCATTGCACACCAGTACGACATTTGTCGTCTGCCCGCGTGCTGGAGACTTGTGGCGTCGGGCAAAACGCCCGCTGAAACACAATCCGCCGCATGACTTGCTATGGACGACTCCCATGAAGCGACACACCCTGAGCCACCTAACACTTGCCCTAGCGCTCGTCGCGTGCACCCGTGTCAGCATCGCTGCGCCACTGCTAGACACCCAAACCGCCGACCCTGTAGCTTCGGCGAGTGCGACTGAAAGCAACGCTTGGCTCGAGATCAATCAAGCTGCGTTCGAGAACAACATTGCGCGCCTGCAGAAGTTGGTGGACGGTAAAAGCAAGATTTGTGCAGTCATGAAAGCCGATGCCTACGGTACCGGCCTTGCCTTGCTGGCCCCGTCAGCGATCAGGATGGGGATCGAATGCATCGGTATCACCAGTAACGAAGAGGCGCGGGTGGCCCGCGAGCAAGGTTTCAAGGGGCGACTGATGCGCTTGCGTACCGCCACGTTGGCCGAGGTGGAAGGTGGCCTGGCGTACAACCTCGATGAAATGGTCGGCAACCTGACCGTGGCGCGTGAGTTGGATACGCTGGCGCATGCCGCCGGGAAAAAGCTGCGCGTCCACCTGGCTCTGAACTCTGCGGGCATGGGCCGCAATGGCCTGGAGATGTCGACCGAGCAGGGCAAGCAAGACGCGCAAACGCTGGTGGCGCTGACTAACCTGGAACTGGTCGGCATCATGACCCACTTCCCGGTTGAGGAACGCGAGGATGTGCTTAAAGGGCTGGCGCAGTTCAAGTTACAATCCAGCTGGTTGATCAAGGCGTCCAACCTGGACCGCAGCAAACTGCTGCTGCACTGCGCCAATACCTTCGCCACACTGGAAGTGCCCGAAGCTAGGATGGACATGGTCCGCCCGGGTGCTGCGTTGTACGGCTATCCGGTGGGTCGGCACCTGGAGTTCGAGCGCGTCATGCAGTTCAAGTCGCGCGTCGCGGCGGTCAACCCGTATCCGGCGGGCACCGGCATCAGCTATGACCACATCTTTACGCTAAAGCGCGACTCGTTGGTGGCCAATATTCCAGCGGGCTATTCGGACGGCTATCGCCGGGCGTTCTCCAACAAGGCCTCAGTGCTGATCAATGGCAAGCGTGCGCCAGTCATTGGCAAGGTCACCATGAACACCATGATGGTGGATGTCACGGACGTACCGGGGGTAAAGCCTGGTGATGAAGTGGTGCTGTACGGAAAGCAGGGCAACGAAGAAATCACCCAGGCGGAACTGGAGTCCTTCAACGGCGCGTTGTTGGCGGACCTCTACACCGTCTGGGGAAACTCCAACCCGAAAGTTCTCAAGGCAAAGTGAGGCCAGCAGATGTCGCAGGCGCATCTAATTTTCGGGCGACCTCTCGCGCAACGGCCTTTGAATGACCGGCGCGCGAGTAGTACTAAACGACATTGCCTTTCGCGGCTGTGGCCATGGGCGAAAACGTAGGTTCTGTCTTTCACCGTAAATGGCGGTAAAGGCGCTTACGTCGGCGGCGACAGCCACTATTGCAAGTGCAATCATGCAGTGCCTCCGGGAAGGTTTGACCGCGTCGCCGGGCTGGCCCATTCGTGTCAGGCTTCGTGTGCCATGTCTGACGACAGTGCGCGATGTGCATTGCCGGCGGCGTAGGCGCTGCAGAACGTGCCGCCGACGATGCCGGCAGTCGAAGAAACGGAAACTACCAGACCTGAGCGCTGCTTGCGAAAAACCGGGAGGACCGCGCGTGTTACATTCATCGGCCCGAACAGCAATGTTTCGATTTGGTTGCGTACGTGATCCGGTGTCAGCTCTTCGAAAAAGCCTGCGTAGAAGTTGCCAGCGTTAATAATCAGCACATCGAGCTTGCCGAAACGGGTGATGGCAGCTGCTACAGCAGTGTCGGCGTCGTCAGATTTAATGACGTCGAGTTTCACGACCAGGAGATCAGGGTGGGAGCCTGGCGCAGCCTCTACTTTGGCAGGGTCGCGTCCAGTGGCGACCACCGCGTGCCCGTCCTTGCTCAACAAATCGAGCAGTCCAGAGTTGCTGACAGTATTGATGCGCTTGCGAAAATTGCCATTTGCGAGTCGATGGGCATGACCGTTGCAGCGTGGAAAGAGGACGCCCTGACTGTAGACCTCCCAGATCGGCGGGAGCTTTGGAATATCTAGGCCTGATGTCGTCGGCCAGGCTAAATAGCGAACAAATTTCCCCTGCGTCATCCTCATACTTGATTCATTCGGATCGAAGATGATGGATGGCCCTATGACTTCGGAATTATTCGCAGCCTGCTCTAGCCGCACACCCACCAGAGCCGTGACCCTCATCCTGAAGACAGCACCCGGCCCCCCATTGTCACAGCACCACCGATGGCTTCGAGCTTGGCGCAACCTCATTGTTATTTTTACTAGGGGAGTGCAGCCTCACGCGGCTGGCGCAGCCGCGTGAAAAAAAGAAATGATTCGCTCAGGCGCGGTCTTGCAAGGCCTTGATGTGCTTCCACATCAGAGAGGGATTCGAGTACATCGGAAAATGACCACAATCAGGGATGCACGCCAGTTCCACGCCGTGTGCGGCGATGTGGTCGAGGTAGGACAAGTGTGAGTTGGTGACGCCATACATGTATTGGCGCGGGAAGGGTAGCGCAAGGAACTTGTCCATCAGCTGAGCGTTGTCGGACAACTCCACCATTGACTCGAAAATGCCACGCACTGCGCCGGTTCGCACTTTATGCGCGAGGCTGGCCGCATAGAGAGCACTGGCAGGATCCGAAGCCAACCGAGTGCGATCGATAAAGTCACGGAAGAAGCCCGCGTCGTCACTACGGTTATGGTCATGGATCTGACGGCTAAGAAAACAATCCTCAGGCGCAATGTTGCCTTCGATATCAACGAACGATCGAATGCGATCAGGTTCCTCGTGCGCCAACATCAAGCCGGTCAGTCCCCCCATGGAATGCCCTACCAGATGGAATTTGCCGATTCCAAAACGCTTGAGCACGGCTTGCGCGGTTTTCACCAGAAAAGCGATGTTGATGTGCGAGAGGTCGGCGCAGTCCGTTTCGCCGCAACCTGGTGCATCGTAGGCAATGAAGGGGTGTCCTTCGAAAGCCGGCTGCAGCGTGATATCGGCGTAATCCTCTTTGGTCGATCCGAAACCGTGAAGGAACAGGATGGGGGTTTTAGGCCCAGTGCGGTGTATCACCGCCAGGTCGAGCTGTACGCCATCGATGTTCAGTGGGACTTTTTCGTAGGTGAAGCGAGCTGCATGGGGCACGGCTACTAACTCCTATAACAGAGTGTCCAATGTTGAACGCGTCACATGATTTGTAAAATACGAAGCCACGAACCCTGTCATACGTCTGGCCTATGACAGCAAATCTTGTCTTGCATGCTCGATCATTGCCTCCACCAGTGGATTGTTACGCTCGTTGTGCCAGGCCACGGCTGTGATTACCACTTTGACTTCGGGATACAGGGGGCGGATGAGGACGTTCTCCGGCGCGAGTTTACCCATGGACGTCGGTACCAATGCGATGCCCTGGCCGCAGCTGACGAAGGCGACTTGGGATGATACGGACCGCACCTGGTGAACGATGCGCGGTGCGAAGCCGCTGGCTTTGCACTGCCCAACCAGATAGTCGAAATACACAGGACTCACATCCCGCGAAGCCATCACCAAGGTCTCATCCGCGAGCGCTTGCAGGGAGATGGACTCCCTCGTAGCCAAGGGATGGTCTTTGGGTAACGCGACAGCAAGCCTGTCTTCGGACAACGGCAATGCTTGAATATGTCGGCCAAGATTCCCTTCCAGGCGTGCGAATGCAATGTCGATATCACCTGCTTCCAGTGCGGGTATGGCCTCCGCGCTGTCTATCTCACGAACCGAAACCGTGATCAATGGATGGTTCTGCTTGAAGCGCTCGATCAGTGGGGGCAGCACGTCGATCATGGCTGATGTGATCGCTCCGATGGTCACCACGCCGGCATGGCCTGCGACGGCTTCGTGAACCGCCAACTCTAATCGTTCCAGCTGATCAGCAAATTTTCGGACCGCGGGGAGAATCGCAGCGCCAGCGGCGGTCAGTTGCGCACCGCGGCGAGAGCGGGTGAACAGTTGAACGCGAAGGGATTGTTCGAGCGCCTGGATTTGCTCGGTCAACGGCGGTTGCGACATACCCAGCCGCTTGGCCGCGCGGCTGAAGTTTTGGTCTTCAGCCACTGCCAGGAACAGCCAGAGGTGGCGTATCAAGCGAAAGTTGATCACGGCGCTTTTCCATAGGTTTTGGATATAACAAGCTTAGCTTCTTCGTAATATACGTATCAAATGGCGGCGCAGATACTCAGGCCTCATCCAACAAGAGGCCTGCAACCGATGAGCTTGAAAGCCCCGCTGGAACGCTTGTTCGCGCTCGACACCAACACAGTGTCGGACGCCCTGGACTTCCTCGAACTGCCCGGCGCTACTAACGGCCTGATGCCACTCTGGAATTGCCCCAAAATTGTGGGCCGAGCCAGCACTGTGCAACTGGGACCCAAACAAGACGTGGCGCCCACTGTCCACCTTATTACCCCGGTAGTCGAGCAAGTCTCCACCGACGACCGCGTACTGGTGATCGCGGGTGGCGTCGACGGGATCTCCAGCTGGGGCGACATTCTGGCCAACGCAGCCCAGCGCAAAGGTATCCGTGGATCAATCATTGATGGCTTCAGTCGTGACATCCGCGGCAGCGCCGATATTGGCTACCCCGTCTTCGGTCGCGGCGTAACGATGATCAGCGCGCGCCATAGGCTCATTCAGATCGATGCGGCCGTCACTGTTCGCATGGCGGGTGTTGACGTTGATGAAGGCGACTACGTTATCGCCGATGAATGCGGCACCGTTTTCGTCCCCGCCAATGCAATCGAGAAGGTGCTTGATCTGGCCGAACGTATCGACCGACGCCAGGCCGGCATGGTCGATGCCGTTCGGGCCGGCCGCTCGGTCGAGGAAGTGATGCACGACACGCAATTCGAAGCCATCAAGGTGGAGCACTGATATGACCCTCTCTGATAAAGACCTGGTTGCCTTGTTTGAAGGCTTGGATACCCCGGGTGTATCCGACGCGATGGACAAGCTGGGCCTTCCTGGCCAGGCCTTCGGGATCGCACCGCTGGCAAACTACAGCCAGGTCGTGGTCGGCCCAGCCTTTACTGTTCAGTACGTCAGTGCGAGCACACCGCCCGGCACTGTCGGTGACTTCATTGATGAAGTAGCACCAGGCGACGTGGTCGTCATCGCCAATGAGGGCCGTACCGATTGCACGGTGTGGGGCGACATCATGACCCAGTACGCACTGGCCCGGGGTATTGCCGGCACGGTCATTGACGGCGTCTGCCGCGATGTGAACAAGGCGCTGGGGGAAGGTTACCCGCTGTTCAGCAAAGGCCGTTTCATGCGTACCGGTAAGGACCGCGTGGAAGTCGTGGCTGTCAACAAGCCGGTGTCGATTGGCCAGGCGCGAGTTTGCGCCCGCGACATCGTCGTCGCTGACGCCAATGGTGTCGTCATTGTCCCACGCAGTCGTGCCCAGGAAGTTGCTGAAACGGCACGTCGTATCGAACACGTTGAAACGCAGATCCGCGAACAGATCGCCACTGGCAAGAGCCTCAAAGAAGCGCGTGCGGCGCTCGGTTATCACTCCCTGCAGAGCAAGCAGCCATGAGCCTTCCGACAAAGAGGCATTGTTCATCGCCAAGCTGCGCGAGGGTCGCAGCACCATGGACCTGATGGGCCTTACTCACCCGGAGGAGCACGCGTGAGCCTGGAAATGCTGAACCGTCGCTTGGAGGCTGCCAAGCCTTCGGCAACTTACAAGATCATCGACCGCGTGGCTGCGCGGCGCGCAGAAGGGGCGAAGATCATTTCGCTTTGCGCGGGTGAGCCGGACTTCGATACGCCGGAGCACATCCGTGCCGCGGCCATCAGTGCGATCAACGATGGCCATACGCGATACACCCAGGTGGCCGGACTTCGCGCGTTGCGTGAAGCCATCGCGCGCAAATACCAGCGTGAAAATGGTCTCGACGTCAGCTGGCAGGACACGCTGGTTTGCAGCGGTGGCAAGCAAGTCATCTTCAATGCCCTGGCCGCGACCTTGAACGAGGGCGACGAAGTTGTGATCCCTGCGCCGTACTGGGTCAGCTATCCAGAAATGGTTGAGCTGTGTGGCGGCGAGTCGCGTATTGTTGCTTGCGGCGCCGAGACCAGCTTCAAGTTGACCCCGCAAGCATTGGCCGAAGCGATAGGCCCGAACACCCGCTGGCTGATCCTGAATTCGCCGTCCAACCCCACGGGTGCCGTGTACGAACGCGATGAATTGCACGCTCTGGCTGCGGTGTTACTGGCCCATCCGCAAGTTCTGATTCTGGCTGACGACATCTATGAGCACCTGATCTTCGACGGCCGTGACTTTCTCACGCTTGCCCAGGTTGAACCGCGGCTGGCTGCACGGACATTAACCATGAACGGCGTGTCGAAGGCCTATGCCATGACGGGTTGGCGAATCGGGTTCGCCACTGGGCCTCGCTGGCTGCTCGAGGCGATGGAGAAGCTTCAGGGTCAGCAGACCTCAGGCGCGTGTTCCATCTCGCAGCACGCAGCAATCGCTGCCCTCGACGGCCCGAAAGACTTCATCGCTCTCAGTCGCGAGGTGTTCCAGCGGCGTCGTGATTTCATGGTCGAATTGCTCAACCAGGCGCCGGGCATCCGTTGCGAGGTCCCAGGTGGGGCTTTTTATGCTTTTGCCGACTGTTCTGGGCTGATTGGCAAGCGTTCTCCCGCCGGTTGTGAGTTGCTCAATGATGAGGCGGTGGCCGTGGCGTTGCTAGAGGAGGCCAACGTTGCAGTCGTTCATGGCAGTGCTTTTGGCCTTTCAGGCTATCTGCGCATCGCTTACGCGCTCGATGATGACTCGCTGCGTGCAGCGTGCCAGGCCATCCACCGCTTCTGCGAGGACGCACGATAGCGGGATAACCACTCCGAAGTAGACGAGCGGAAGGCTGCACCTCATCAATTGCCTATGTGCGGTACCGGTGGTGCAGCCTTTTTGTTTGGACGCAG
Source organism: Pseudomonas sp. DCB_BI (assembly GCF_026240995.1). Taxonomy (NCBI): domain Bacteria; kingdom Pseudomonadati; phylum Pseudomonadota; class Gammaproteobacteria; order Pseudomonadales; family Pseudomonadaceae; genus Pseudomonas; species Pseudomonas sp. DCB_BI. Next base: position 101,001 of record NZ_JAPFCG010000004.1, read on the forward strand.
TCAAAGGATGACCGACTCCAGATGCTCGCAGCCCTTCAGCTCACTGTGCGTGGCAGCCTGCTGAAGGGCTGAGAGCAAACTGTTAACCCAGCTCGCGTTTGAGTTGTTCTCTGTCCAGCGCGCCATCCCAGCGTGCAACGAATAGCGTGGCCACGCCGTTGCCGATCACATTAATCAAAGCGCCACCTTCGGAAATAAAGCGATAAACCCCTAGTACTAACACCAGTCCGGCAGCGGGAATGACGTCGATTGAACCCAAGGTCGCGGCCAGTGTTATGAATGCACCACCTGTCACACTCGCTGCTCCTTTGGACGTCAGCAGCAGGATCAAAAGCAAGGTCACCTGATGGTAGAGCGACACGTCAATGTCCAACGCCTGGGCGATGAAGATCGCGAGCACCGTCATGTTGATGCAGCTGCCGTCGAGGTTGAAGCAGTAGCCCGATGGTACGACCAGGCCAACAGTGGACTTCTCGCAGCCAAGCCTCTCCAGCTTGCCCATCAGGCGTGGGAGAGCAGACTCCGAGGAAGAAGTGCCTAGCACCAGGACCAATTCCTCACGGATATATTTGAGGAATTTCCAGAGGCTGAATCCAGCCAGACGCGCCACGATGTTCAAGACCACGAAGACGAATACCAAGCCAGTGATGTAATAGCACACCAGCAAGTTTACGTAGGCCCCCAGCGACTGGACACCATACTTGCCCACAGTGAATGCCATACCACCAAACGCCCCAAGCGGTGCGAGGTACATGACGATCTTGAGCATCCGGAAGAACGCCTTGGCGATCAGGTCGATGGTATTCAGCAGCGGTCTGCCCACCTCGCCCATTAGTTGCAGCCCGAACGCGAACAATACGGAAATGAACAGCACCTGTAGGATGTCACCGTCTGTGAACGCCCCGAATACCGTGCTGGGAATGATATGAGTCAGAAATCCCACAACACTCTGGTCATGAGCCGCCTTGGTGTACCCGGCAATCGCTGATGCATCCAGTGTCGCAGGGTCAATGTGCATGCCAACTCCCGGCTTTAGCAGGTTGACTCCGATGAGGCCGACGACTAATGCGATGGTGGTCAGCACCTCAAAATACACCAAAGATTTGAAGCCGATCCGCCCGATGCGCTTGAGGTCTTGCATGCTGGCGATCCCGCTGACCACCGTACAGAAGATGATCGGCGCAATGAGCATTTTGATCAGCTTGATGAACGTATCACCCAGCGGCTTCATCTGCTCACCCAGCCCTGGACTGTAATGCCCGAGAATGACACCCAGGACGATGGCGGCCAGCACCTGAACGTACAGATGGTGATAGAAGGGTTTGCGACATGGCAAGGCGACGTCAGCGGTTTCTATCGAAGAGCTAATTGTTTTTGTCATGGCTCTACCTTTTGGTCTGATTGAATCGATATTGGGTTCAAGTCACCACGTTGACCGGTTCACCTTTGGCAAATGCTGTGATATTCGCGGCAAGTACACTCTTAAGCCGTGCAACGCTGCTCTGGCTCGCCCAGGCAACGTGCGGGGTGATAATCAGATTGGGATGTGTGCAGTGGAGCAGGGGATGATCCGAACTGGGTGGTTCGGCGTAGAGCACGTCCAATGCCGCCCCGCCCAACTGCCCATTGGCGAGCCCTGCCAGCACGGCGTTTTCGTCGACCAGAGGGCCTCGCGCGGTGTTGATGAGAACTGCACCGGGCTTCATCCGGGCTATCTGCGCAGAGCCAATCAGGTATCGGGTTTGCGGTGTCAGCGGGCAATGAAGTGTGAGTGCGTCTGACCGGGCCAGTACCTCGTCGAATGCGGTATAGCCTTCTCGCACCTTATGGGCGCCGCGGTGTTCGGCGAACAACACATTGATCTCCAGAGCGCGGGCAAGGCGGGCGACGCGACTGCCAATATCGCCACGACCAATGATGCCGAGCGTCGAACCTTGCAGATCCTGAATCGGCTCCCCATGAACGCAGAAGTGCGATGAGGCGGGCCACTCGGATGCAGAAGCGGCTCGGTAGGCAAGCAGTTGACGGCGCAGCGCAAACAACGAACACATGACGTGTTCGGCAACGCTCACCGCGCTGTATGCCGGTACGTTGCACACGGTCACGCCTTGATCGCGGCAGGCTGCAATATCGACGCAGTCATAGCCAGTGGCAGCCACACAGATCAGTTTGAGTTGGGGCAGTTGTTCCAGGGCAACTCGATCAATGCGCACTTTGTTGGTAATTGCGACGTCTGCCCCGGCCAGTGCTTTAACCAATTGATCCAGGGGTGTTTTCTCCCGCTCGCTCCACTCAGTGGCTTCGAGCGGACGTGCTAACGTGGACGGCAGGCTGGCGCCGTCAAGAAAGACGATATTCATGGCAATGGGTCTCTTCAGCGATTAGGTGCGAGAAGCTCGGAGATTTCAATCAGATTCAGGTCGGGATCACGTACATACACGGAGCGAATAGGCCCGGTTGCACCCGTTCTTTGTACGGGGCCATCGGTGATTGGCCAGCCCTCCGACTCCAGGCGGACAATCACGGCATCGAGCCCAATGCTTGTGATAAAGCACAGATCCAGAGCACCTGGCACAGGCAAGTGTGCCTTGGGTTCAAACTCCCGTCCGCGCTCGTGGACGTTGATTTTCTGATTGCCGAAACACAGCGCCAACCGACCGCTGCCGAAGGTCTCGGCGCGCATCCCCAGCACCCGGACGTAGAAGTCCTTGCAAGCCTGGATGTCGATTGTGGTGAGGACCAGGTGGTCGAGATGATCGATCATTGCGCACGCTCCAACTCGATGTTGGTCATCTGCTTGGTGAGCGTATGCACATGCTCCGGTATCGGATGCAAATCCAGGCGCCTGCCTGCCCTGAGGATCTGGCTGGGCGTATCGTGGCCGATTAAAACTGGCAGGCGCGCTGATGCTGCCAGTACCCGGTGGAGATCCATGCCAGTTTCGTAACCCATCAGTTCGAGCATGTGCACCAGGTCTTCTGTGCAGACGTTGCCGCTCGCTCCCGGCGCGTATGGGCAGCCACCGAGGCCGCCCAGAGAAGCATCGAAACGGTCAACGCCTGCGGCAAGTGCGGCCAGCGTGTTGGCCAAGGCCATGCCACGGGTATTGTGAAAATGCAGGGTGATTTGCAGGCTGGGAAAGCGCTCGAGCACTTGCCGGGACAACGCTTCAACCTGTGACGGGTAAGCCATGCCAGTGGTGTCGCAGAGCGTCACACCTCGCACCCCCAGTGCAGCGAAGCGTTCAACGAAGCGAAGCACATCAGCACTCGAGACGTCACCCTGCATTGGGCAACCGAAAACTGTCGACAATGAAACGTTTACTGCCACGGGTCCAGAGCCAATAACGCCAACCACATCCTTGAGTTGGGAAAACGATTGCTCTCGAGTCATTCGCAAGTTAGAGCGGTTGTGCGGTTCGCTGACTGACATCACCAAGTTGGCCTCATCAATGCCACAGCTTAATGCGCGTTCAGCCCCCCTAACGTTCGGCACAAGCACCGTGTACTCGACGCCAGGTTGGCGAGCTATGCCGGCCATGACCGCTTCGGCGTCACGCAGCGCCGGGATGGCCTTGGGCGACGTGAACGACGTGACTTCGATCTTGGCGTAACCACACTGGCTCAACTCATTGATGAGCGAGATCTTATCATCGGTTTGTATAAAGTTTTTTTCGTTCTGGAAGCCGTCACGGGTCGCAACTTCCTGCATGAACAGGCGTTTCATTCAAGATACTCCGCTAGTCAGATTAGGCCGCGCTGCCGCCATTGCTCAAGGGTGGGAGCATCGATGCCCAAACGGCCGAGAACCGCGTCGGTGTGTTCGCCCAGCCTCGGGGCGGGCGAACGGAATTGCCCGGGCGTTGCTTCAAGTTTGGGGACGACTCCAGGCAAAGTGACCGGCGTACCGTCATCCAGCTCGCTGCGGACCAACATGCCGCGGGCCTGGTAGTGGGGATCGGCAGCGATATCGGCTGCATCGTAGATTTTACCGGAGGGGATGTTGGCGTCTTTCAGCGCAGCAAGTACTTCGTCCAGTGGACGTTCAGCCGTCCAAGTAGAAATCGCAGCATCCAACCTGGCGACATGGCGGACACGTCCGTCGTTTTGCTGAAGCTCAGGATCGTCGGCCAGATCGTGCCGGTCGATCTTCTCCATCAGACGCTTGAAGATGCTGTCGCCATTACCTGCGATCAGAGCGTACTTTCCGTCTTGGCAACGATAAGCGTTGGTAGGGGCAATCCCTGGAAGACTACTGCCCGCTGGCTCGCGTACCGTGCCGAACACGGAATGTTCAGGAATCAGACTCTCCATCATGTTGAAGACTGATTCGTAAAGCGCCACGTCCACCTGCTGACCTGTACCATGGTTTTGCTCCCGGTGACGCAGGGCGAGGAGGACCCCGATCACGCCATGCAGCGCCGATAACGAATCACCCATCGACACGCCTACACGCACAGGCGTGCGCCCTGGCTCACCGGATAGATGCCGCAACCCGCCCATTGCTTCACCTATGACCCCAAAGCCTGGAAGATCGCGATAAGGTCCGGTCTGCCCGTAGCCTGATACACGCAACATGATCAGGTTTGGATTGATGCCACTCAGCACATCCCATCCAAGCCCCCATTTTTCGAGGGTTCCCGGACGAAAATTCTCTATGAGGATGTCAGCGTCTTGTATCAGTCGCTTCACGACGTCCTGCGCCTCTGCCTGGCGAAGATCCAGCGTGACGGATTGCTTGTTACGAGACTGGGCGGCCCACCACACAGAAGTGCCATTGTGCAGCAAGCGCCATTTACGCAAAGGGTCGCCCGTCACCGGGGGTTCAATCTTGATGACTTCGGCTCCGAACTCGGCGAGGATTTTTGCAGCGAAAGGCCCAGCGATCAGCTGTCCCATTTCGACGACTTTGATGCCATCCAGCGGTAGGCTCATGACGTTTTCCGTTCTTGTTGGAGGTTCTGCTTGGATCATCTCTCTAAAGCGCCGGCGTGAGAATTTCAAAGTTTTCCATTACACTTTCCAAAATGGAAACGATGGGGCGATGCGTGCTGAATCTTCTTCAACTCGACCTGGCGTCTCTGAGGCTGCTGGTACTGGCGGCGAACAGCCAGAACCTGACGAAGGCTGCGGATGGCGCGCACATGACCGTATCGGCAGCCAGCAAGCGGCTCGCCGAACTCGAACGCGTCACCGACTGCACCCTGTTCATTCGACTTCCGAGAGGACTGCAGTTAACGCCAGCCGGGAGAGGCCTGGCCGAACATGCTCGGTTAATCCTCGAAGGTGTCGAACGTATGGCACATGATGCCAATGATTTTTCTCATGGCATCCGCGGGCACGTCAGGCTGTTCGCCAATACGTCAGCTGTAATCCAATTCCTTCCCAAGGACCTCAACACTTTCCTTGCGGCGAACCCGCACGTGCGTATCGGCATGGAAGAAGCGCTTAGCGACTCGACGATCCAGGCCGTTGAGGACGGGCGTGCCGATATAGGCATCTTCGCTGACAATGTACTGGCACCCAATCTGGAGGTAAGACCCTACCGCGCAGACCAATTGGTGCTTTTGGTGCCAAACGATCACCCCTTGGCCGAATTTTCACAGTTGAGCTTTGCTGACACGCTCGATTATGACTACGTCGCGCTGAATCAAGGCAGCTCGCTATTGCAGCGCATTAACGATGCTGCCCATGAGGCGAGAAAACTGTTGAAGGTCAGAATTCAGGTGGCCAGCTTCGATGGCATCTGCCGAATGATCGAGGCTGGGTTGGGTATCGGAATTTTGCCTTTGGAATCGGTGAGGCACGGGCTTCTTGAGACTACATTGAAAGCTGTTCCGCTTGTGGACGCTTGGGCATCTCGAACTTTATTCGCAGGTGTCGCGGTCAATACGCGACTGTCCCCTGAAGCCGCGAATCTCTTCAACTTCCTGACAAGTCTGGAATAAAATTGAGTTCCAGCAGGTAGCGGACGCTCATGAATTGACTGCTCTTGTGCAGAAACGGCCTTTGCCACCTGCCATAAGAGTTGATGCGTGCGCTGATATGGGGAAGTTAACGTGGCGGTCAGACGGTCCGCCACGGGAGGGCTGATCGGCAGCGGGTTTCAATCCGCCAACCCGGCTTTTTCCAGCACCTTGTCCAGCCAGGATTGTTCCACAGCTCCAGTGGCGATTTCGGCCTTTACCCGCTCTTCATGGGCTTGATGTGCGCGGGCCTGAGCCAGCACCTGCTCGGCCGCTGCGAGGGGGAACGCCACGACGCCATCCTCGTCACCGACGATGATGTCACCCGGGTTCACCAGCATGCCGCCAACCGACACCGGCACGTTGATTTCGCCTGGGCCAGTCTTGTAGGGACCGCAATGCACGACACCCCGCGCGTAACAGGGGCTCGAACGGAAGGAATCCACATCACGAATCGCACCGTCTACGATGAACCCCACACAGCCGCGTTGTTCGGCGTAGAGCTTAATGAGCTCGCCGATGACCGCATTGTTGGTGTCGCCCTGGGCGTCGATCACCAATACATGACCCGGCTCGAGCAAGGTCAGGGCCTTGTAGATATAGAGATTGTCACCAGGCCGGGTCTTGATGGTCAGTGCGGTACCCACCAGTTTGCCAGTGGTGTTGTAGCGGGTCAGGCCTCGGGCGCCAATGTGGCGGCCGAGGTTGTCGCTGATGTGCGGGGTGACCACCGAAGCGAAAGCTTCGATGACTGACGCGGGGGCCGGAGCAGGTGAAGCGAGGATGCGGGACCCGGGTAACGACATGTTCAATCTCCTAATCAAGAGGTAACCATCGGGGCGTGCGCTGATGTTAGGAGAGAACTGGCTTTGCTTTTAGCGATATTTTTACATCAGAAACCATCGACTCAGGTGATGATTAGCTGGTTGAAATTACAGGTTTGCTGGGCGAGACGGGCTACTTCGACCGTTAGCCCCTGGTAGCGGTCGGCCCTGTGAACGCAGACATACTTGATGGTTGGCAGTGGCTGCTGCGTCTGGATCACCTTCAAGCGCCCCTGGGTGATAAGTGCGCCCATGCAGGCGAGCGGCAGGTAGCTGATGCCCACACCTGAGATGGTCAGGCCAACCTGCGCCACTAGGTAGTTGCTGGTCAGGGTCTTGCCAAGGCGAATGTCGTGTTCTGCCAGCCAGCGCTCGTAGGTCAGGCCGGTCCCAGAGCTGCCGCCCTGCGTCAATACGGTGAAGCTCGCCAGCGCGTTCAGGCTGATGGCGCTGTCGCCTGGATACAAGGCGGGTGCACACATCCAGGCGTTCTCTACGGCGTTCAAGGGCGTGCTGATGAAGCGCGGATCGTGAAAGATGTCGGGCACTACGATGAGGTCCATCTCATCGTTCTCCAGCCGCCGCAATAGGTCGGTGCTGAGTTCGATGGAAGGCTCGAGGTCGACCCGTGGGTAGGTCTGATGTATGCGCTCGACCAGCGAGGGCAGCCAGGTGAGCGCGGTGAGTTCCGTCACCCCAAGGCGAAACCGCCGGATCAGGGTTTCCTTCGAGCTGATGCGTTCGAGCAAGTCGTCACGCTGGCGCAGCATGTCCACCGCGCAGCCATACAGTTCGATGCCCTTTTGCGTAAGCCGGGCAGTGCGCTTGGAACGATCGAAGATCGATACGCCGAAGGCATCCTCCAACTCCTGGACCCGTTTGGAAATCGCCGACTGTGACATGTTCAGTTTGACGGCGGCGGCCTCGAAACTGCCCAGCTCGACAATCCAGTAAATGGCTTCGATTTGCTTCAAGGTGATCACGTTTATTACCTCGGCACGGCTGCCGTCTACGGCGAGTGGAACTCAGATTGTTCACTTAAAGCGATGATTTGAGTTGAGTTTTTGTCGCTTTTTTTCTTGTATTACCGTGCCTAGATTACCCGCGAATTACAACAAAAAGGGTGAGCACATTATGTTGACCGCTGAAACAGTCCATGCCAAAGGGCGCAGCAGTTACCGCTGGATCGTTGCCGGGATGATCTTTTCCATCTACACCATCGCAGCGGCGGACAGGGCCAATCTCGGTGTCGCGCTGCCGTTCATCCGCCAGGAATTCGAGATGAGCAACGCCCAGGCCGGCGGCCTCATGAGCCTATTCCTATTGGCCTACGCACTGGCCCAGATTCCCGCCGGGCTGGCGTTCAGCAAATACGGCGTAAGCCGAATCCTGCCCGGCGCAATGATCATGACCTCGGTGCTAACCGGCCTGGTCGGCACGGCAGGCTCGCTGCTGGCATTGAAGCTCTATCGCCTGGGCCTGGGTGTGGCGGAGGGCCCGTTACCGATCAGCATGACGACCACCATCAACAACTGGTTCCCGCCCCGGGAAAAAGGCATCGCCTCGGGCATCTTTCTGTCTGCGGTAAAGTTCGGCCCAGTCATCGTCCCCCCCCTGTGCGCCGTGATCATTTCGGTGTGGGGCTGGCGCGAGGTGTTCTACTTCTTTGCCGTACCCGGGATCCTGCTGTCAATTGCCTGGTACTTCCTGGTTGCCGATCACCCCTCCAAGAGCGGGTTCGTCAACCAGGCCGAGTTGGACTACATCAGCGATCCGGCAGTGGCCGGCGGCACCGGAACCGCTGCGAGCAATACCGGGCGACCTAAGGCGCGCAGCTTTGCTCGGTTGGATGCCTTCATTCGTCGACGCGAAGTACCACAGCTTGAAACCCGACGCCAGGTGTTCGGCTCCTGGCAGATATGGGGCAGCGCGCTGAGCTACTGCTTCCAGCTGGGCGTGTCCAGCGTGCTTCTGGCCTGGATCCCGACCTATCTGATGACCGTCAAGGGCTTCTCTGTAATGAACATGGGCCTGGTCTCGGCAGCGCCCTGGGTCGGCGCCGTGTTGGGCAACCTGCTGGGCGGCTACTGCTCGGACCGCTGGCTGGCCGGACGGCGCAAGCCCGGAATGCTGCTGTCGGCGCTGGGTACCTCGGTGATGATGTACCTTTTGATCAATTCGCCCGCCGACCCATTGGCGTATGGGCTACTGCTGATGGCCACGGGGGTGGTGCTGAGCCTGGGCTTTTCGTCCTATATGGTTTACCCCATGGCGCTGGCCAGCAAACAGACCTTCCCGATCGCCAATGCCATCGTCAACATGGTCGGCCAGTTGGGCGCCGCAGCCACTCCATTCCTGACCGGCCTTTTGCTCGACAGTTACGGCTGGAGCTACGTCTTCTCCTACTTGGCGATCGGCTCGTTCGTCAGTTTCATGTTGCTGTTGACCATTATCGAACCGGTCCCCAGAACGGCTACGACCTGAAGCTTTTTGCCCTGCACATTCTTTAATTTGATGACCGTACCAAGGAGCTGCTGATGAATACCGAAGACAAAGAATTGGTCGCGCTGTTCGAGGGGCTCGACACCCCCGGCGTATCCGATGCCATGGACAAGCTGGGCCTGCCAGGGCACTGCTTTGGCGTGATGCCACTGGCCGACTACAAGCAGGTCGTGGTCGGCCCCGCGTTTACCGTCCGCTATGTGTCCGCCAGCGTGCCGCCGGGCACTGTCGGTGACTTCGTCGAGGACGTGGGCGAGGGCGATGTGGTGGTGATCGACAATGACGGCCGGACTGATTGCACCGTCTGGGGCGACATAATGACCCAGTACGCTGGCTCACGAAAAGTCGCCGCCACGGTGATTGACGGCGTTTGCCGAGATGTCAACAAGGCGCTGGGCGATGGCTATCCGCTGTTCACCAAGGGCCGCTTCATGCGCACCGGCAAGGACAGGGTCGAGGTCGGCGCAGTCAACGAGCCGGTGTCCATCGGCCAGGCGCGAGTCTGCGCTCGGGATATCGTCGTGGCCGACGCGAATGGCGTAGTGGTGGTGCCACGCGGGCGTGCCCGTGATGTCGCCCAGCTTGCCCGCCAGATCGAAGCCGTGGAGGCCGATATCCGCGCCGCCATCAGTCAGGGCAAGACCCTGAAGCAGGCCCGCGAGGACCACGGTTACCACACTCTCCAGCGCAAAGGGTAAGTCCCCCAGAGCCTGCCGACGGCAGACCCGCTCACTCAGGCAGGCGCGCTTCGATCTAGGCGAGCCTGCCGTTTTCGCCGCGACTAATTGCGTCAGCACAGCCTCGCCCTGCATAGCTGAAATGCCGAAAGTCGCACATCCGCTGGGCCTGAATCTCAGGAATGACCGGCCTGCAGGCGTCAAATTCTAGCCCTTACCCAGGCTGTGCAAGCATTTGACAGCGATTCAAATCGCCCCTATAAAGAACGTGTTCATAAATGATCAACAACAAAAAGGCTATGATCATATGCGACGTATCGACTTGCACTGCTACCCGAACACTCAACGTTGGATCGACTGTCAGGGCCCCTATGTGGAGGCTTTGGCCAAGTATTGGCATCGCGAGTGGAAGGCCAAGACCGAAGAAGAAGTGGTGCGTGAGTTTCAAAGCGCAGGCATTGAGGCGGTGTTGGTTGCACTGGATCTTCGTACCACTATCAACACCGTGCCATGTGACAACGACTACGTCGCCGGGATGCGCGACCGTCACGACTGCATCATTCAGGCGTGGGGCGCTGTCGAGCCGGCACTGGGGCAAGTCGCGATTGATGAAGCGAAGCACGCGATCCGGGACCTGGACATGCTCGGCTTCCACTTTCACCCCATCATGCAGCACTTCAGCGTCGACGATCAGCGTTATTACCCACTGTGGGAGGAGATCAACGCGCTGAAAGTCCCCGTGATGATCGATGTTGGAATGACTGGAATGGGGGCCGGCATGCCAGGTGGCATGGGTGCCAAGACTCGCCATGCACATCCTTCTTCCATCGATAACCTGGCGGCAGATTTCCCTGATCTGACAATCATCATGGCCCACCCTGGTTATCCATGGATTGATGAAACCACCGTCTGCGCGCTGCACAAGGGCAATGTCTTTTGGGAGATGTCCGGCTGGGCACCTAAATACCTGCCAGAAGCGCTGAAGCGTGATATCCGAGGCCGCCTCAAGCACAAAGTGATGTTCGGCAGTGACTACCCCAGCATCCCCCATGAGCGGCTATTCAAGGAATGGAACGAGTTGGGTTACTCCGAAGAAGTCCTTGAACTGTTCTTCCACAAAAACGCCGAACGTGTGCTGGGGCTCTGAAGTGGGCGGCGAGCAGAAGCATGTGCTGACCGAGCGGCGCGGGCATGTGCTCCATATACGAATCAACCGCCCCGAGGTGCGTAACGCGCTCGATCCGCTGGCTTACCATCAGTTGAGCCTGGCCTGCGATGAGCTCGAAGCTGACCCAGAGCTCTGGCTCGGGGTCTTGACAGGTGAAGGCGAGCATGCGTTCAGCGCCGGTCGCGATCTTAAGCAACTGGCTGCGACCAGCACGGCATCACAGGAAGAGCTGGATGCCGAGGCTGCATTATGGCAGCGCACCACGCGACTGACTGACCGCTTCAACTTCACCAAGCCTCTGATTGCGCGTCTCAACGGCTCCGCTCACGGAGGAGGGCTGGAGCTTGCCTTGGCGTGCGACATCATCGTTGCCGCCGAGCATGCTCAATTGAGTCTGCCAGAACCCCGTCGCGGGCTAATAGCGACTGCGGGCGGAGTACATCGTCTACCTCGGCAGATCGGTCTGAAGGCTGCAATGGGCTATCTGCTGACCGGGCGAGCGATGACTGCACAGCGTGGGTACGAGTTGGGGCTGATCAACGAAGTAGTGCCTGCGAACCTGCTTGATGAGGCCGTGGAACAGTGGGTGGCAGATATCCTCGCCTGCGCACCGCTAGCGGTGCGCGCCACCAAGGCCTGTGCCATGCAAGGCCTGGACTTGCCACTTGCCCAGGCGGTCAGCCAACGCTACGAGGCTGAAGAACGTCGCAAACTCAGCGCGGACAGCCTTGAAGGGCCCCGAGCCTTCGCTGAAAAACGGCGACCTCATTGGCGAGGATGTTGAACCGCTGCACCGGCTTTCACCCGATACGGTACCCTCACAATGGGTACCGGTACCTGAATAAAAATAATCACAGGTAACAGGCAATGAATACGTCGCGCATGTTTTACGGCTGGTGGGTCGTGTTGGCTTCGATCGTTGGAATGATCGTTAGCCAGGGCCCTGTCCTGGTATTTACATTCGGCATCTTCATGAAGCCGCTGACTGCCGAGTTTGGCTGGAGCCGTTCTCAAGTGTCGCTCGGACTGACCGTTGCAATCCTATCTGCTGCGCTATGCACGCCCTGGATAGGTCGACTCATTGATCGTAAAGGTGCACGGCAGGTGGCGATTCCAGCGCTGCTGCTCTTTGGTGTAGGGGTCATGGCGTTAGGGCTTTTACCTGCCAACCTCGTGCTGTTCTACCTGGCGTTCTGTGTGATTGGATTGCTGTCGACCGGTGGCACCCCGACGGCTTACGCCATGGCAGTGAGTTGCTGGTTTGTACGTCGTCGTGGATTGGCGTTGGGCTTGAGCATGGCCGGGATCGGCGTGGGGGCTGCCCTGATGCCCATGCTGGCGCAGCATGCCGTGGCGTCCTTGGGCTGGCGCTGGGCCTATGTAGTGATGGGCCTGGTAATTGTGCTAGGCGCGGCGATTGTGGCGATGCGACTCAAGAACAAGCCTTCAGATCTTGGACTTTCCCCCGATAACCAGCCTACTGCTGATGGTCTGCCGCATGCGCCAGACAGGATCGGCATGAGCGTTAGCCAGGCCATACGGAGCCGGTCGTTCTGGTTGATAGGCAGCGCGTTCTTCCTGGCAGCCTTGGCCATCAATGGCTGCTCAGTGCACTTTGTGCCCTTGCTAACCGACCGGGGGGTACCAGCCGCTGAAGCAGCGCAGATTGCATCTATCATCGGGATTGCGTTGATCGTTGGCCGAGTGGGGGCAGGCTACCTCCTTGACTATCTGTTTGCCCCGTTCGTGACGGTCTTCTTCTTTATCGGCCCTGTGGTTGGCATCCTCCTGCTCTACAGTGGCGCCACGGGCACCACAGCGATGTTCTGTGCGGCGCTGATCGGCCTTGGTGTCGGTGCGGAGGTAGACTTGATCGCCTACTTGATTGCACGGTACTTCGGCTTGCGAGCATTTGGTGAGATCTATGGTTACCTGTTCGGGTTGTTCTGCTTGGGTACGGCTTTCGGCCCACTGCTTATGGGGGTAGGTCAAACCTTACAGGGCAGCTATGACAGCGTGCTGCTGTTGTTCGCCGGGTGCATGGTGCTGGCATGCGTTCTAATGCTGGGGGTGGGGCGCTATCCGAACCTGTGTGCACAGGGAAAGGCGCCTGAGGTCAACCCGCCTGCAGACCATGCATTATCAGGTTCAGGCGCATCATCAATTCATTGACGCCATCTTCCGGTGACTCAGAGTCACTGGCCAACCACATCCGGATCTCCGCTGCCAGTAGGTAGAACATGGTCTTTGCAATCATGGCATCGTCCTCCTGGCAGCGTACCTCTCCTTGGGCGCGCGCGTAGGCGAGGAGGGTGGCGATAGAGTCGATGGTACGTGCTCGGGTCGCCTGAAAGCGTTCGCTCTGCATCCCCGTCGTGTAGAAGGTGATCTCGCGAGTCAGGTCGCGCGCGATCACCTTGTCTTGCCCGTAAAACACGAAGAAATGCCGCAGGGCCTGGCGCAGGTTGTCCAAGAGTGGGGCATCGGCCCGGCAATCAGCGAAGGCGCGGGTAGTAAGGTCGTCCAGGTCATCGTTGAACACCAGAAAGAGCAGGTCGCGCTTGTCGGTTGCATAGAGGAACAGGGTCGACAGGCCCACGTCTGCTTCCTGAGCGATCTGCCGAGTCGTCGTCGGCTCGAAACCCTGTTCGGTGAAGAGTTTTTTTGAGGCGGCACGGATCCGCAAAAATTTGTCGAGCTTGTTGCGTTCACGCAAACCCAACGGCGCAGGCGGTTTCTCGTTCATATCAGACCTTTGATTGTTCTGGTTTTCTTGCGCTTTGTAGGTCTCATCTTAAGTGATGCCCCCCATGTTGACAAACATTCTGATCGCGTCTAAAAATGAACATGTTCTTTTAAAAACAAAAACGAGGTAGAACATGTCCACAGCTCAAAAAGTCGCACTGGTCACCGGCTCCGCCTCTGGCATAGGGGCTACGGTTGCCGTGGCGCTGGCCAAAGCCGGCTACGACGTGATCATCAATTACAGCCGCAGCGAAGCCTCGGCCAGGGCCACTGTCGAGGCCTGCGAAGCAGTTGGGGCGCAGACCATGCTCCTGCAGTGCGATGTATCGGACGAAGCCAGTGTCAAAGCTATGGTGTCGGCAATCAGTGAACGCTACAGCCACCTGGATGTGGTGTGCAGCAATGCCGGCGTATCGATCGACACGCCGCCAAAGAAGTTCGACCTGATCGATGTTGAAGATTGGGATCGCGTGTTTGCAGTGAACGTGCGTGGGCTGTTCCTCATTGCCAAGCACACAAAAGCCCTGTTGTTTGAAGCACCGCGCCCTTGCATGGTCAATACCGCCTCGATCGTTGGCATGCGCCCCGGTGCTCAACCGCTGCCGTACTCCGCTTCCAAAGCGGCGGTGATCAGTATGACTCAGACGCTCGCCAATGCCATGGGGCCGAAGGTGCGGGTCAATGCAATCGCGCCAGGCTGGATGGAAGGGGCGTGGATGGAATGGATGCTTGGCGACAACTACGACAAGCTGATGACCCGACGTGCTCGTGCCACACCGTTGCAACGCTGCGTAACCATGCCTGACGTCGCCGAAGTGGTGCTGACGCTGATCGAGCACATGCACTTCGTGACAGGTGAAACCATCGTAATCGATGGCGGCTTCGCCAAGACGACCTGACCTCTGCCTTCAAGGCCGTCGCTGCGCGCCGGCCTCGCGTCATCCTTCCAACAATAACGACAACATCGAGGATTTCTCCATGATGGGATTCGTGCCGTTTCCAGAAAGCTTCGCTGCACACTACCGCTCAAAAGGTTACTGGCAAGACCAGACCCTTGCCAACGTGTTCAGCGAAGTGTGCCGTCAGTACGCCGACCGCATTGCTGTATGTGACGCAAGTCGGGAAGTCAGCTACGCCGAACTCGATCGGATTGCTACGCGTCTAGGCCTGAACCTGCTGGATGCTGGCCTGGTACCAGGTGACATCGTGGTGCTTCAATTAGGGAACGTGCTGGAGTTTGTTTTCGTTTACCTCGCCCTACAGAAGATTGGCGTGCGCCCCATTCTGGCGTTGCACACACATCGTTATCGCGAGCTACGCCAGTTCGTCGAGCTGTCCGGTGCCACCGCAACCATTACTGCAGATCGCTCCAAGGACTGCGACTTCATCGACATCATCAATCGCGTCGAAGCCGACACTGGCAGCATTCGCAGCAAGTTCGTGCTAGGTGACATTGCCCCAGGATTTGTCTCACTGAGTGAGCTGCTGGGGCGTGAGCCTGAGCGTGATGCCGCTGAGATCGATGCCATTCAGGCGGCGATTGACCCTTGTAGTCCAGCGCTGTTCCTGCTTTCGGGAGGCACCACCGGTATCCCGAAGATGATCCCTCGTTCGCACAATGACTACGCCTGCAACTCGCGATTGGCTTCGCGCTACACAGGCATCACCGAGAACTCCGTACTGCTCAACGTATTGCCTATCGCCCACAACCTGCCGCTGGCCTGCCCGGGGCTGCAGGGCTTCATGCTCTGTGGTGCCAAGGTAGTGCTGCATGGCAGTACCCGCGCGGGCGAGGTGTTCGCACTGATCGAGCGATTCAAGGTGACGCACATCCATGTTGTGCCAGCGCTGTTGATCATGTGGATGAACGACCCACAGGTAAACGAATTCAACCTGGACAGCGTTCGGGTGATCCAGTCCGGTGGTCAGCGACTGCAACCAGAAACACGCGCACTCACCGAGCATGTGCTGCGCAATTGTACAGTGCAGGAGAACTTCGGCATGGCCGAAGGCCTTCTGATGTTTGTCCGACTCGATGACCCGCTGGATGTGCGTCGTGAATCGGTGGGGCGACCGGTGTGCGAAGACGATGAGGTCATGTTGCTGGGGGAGGACGACCAACCCGTGCCGTTGGGAGTGCCGGGAGAGCTGTGCTGTCGCGGCCCTTACACCCTGCGCGGCTATTTCAATGCACCCGAACATAATGCACGGGCCTTCACCCCGGATGGGTTCTACCGATCCGGCGACATGATGCGTGAACTGCCCTCCGGCAACTACGTGGTCGAGGGCCGCAAGAAGGATCTGATCAACCGAGGGGGTGAGAAGATCTCTGCCGAGGAGATCGAAAACCTGGTGCTAGCGCACCCTGCGGTGACTAATGTTGCCTGCGTGGCCATGCCTGACCCGGTGCTGGGCGAGAAAATGTGCGCCTTTGTCATCCTCAAACCGGCAGCGAAGCTCAACCTTGAGGAGCTGGTCAGCTATCTGCAGACCCAGGAAATTGCCCGTTTCAAGCTCCCTGAACGCCTTGAGCTGGTAGACAGTTTCCCGTTGTCGACCTTCGGCAAGGTGTCCAAGAAGGACTTGGTGGAGCGCGTCAGTGCAAAACTCAAGGAAGAGGCTGCCTGATATGAGCGACTTTATTGAGTACAGCTTCGACGAGGGCATTGTCACCTTGACCCTGTCCGCCCCTGATCAGCACAACGCGTTGAGCCATCAGACGCAGTTCGATGCTTTCGCTGACGTGTGTGGGCGGATCAATCGCGACCGTCGTGTTTCAGTGGTCATACTCACCGGCGCCGGCAAATCGTTCTGCGCCGGCGGCAACGTCAAGGACATGAAGGCGCGAACGGGGCTCTTCGCTGGCAGCCCTTACGAGCTGCGCGACGGCTATCGGCATGGCATCCAGCAGATTCCTCTGTCGGTCTATCACCTGGAGGTACCGACCATCGCGGCGGTGAACGGCGCCGCGATCGGTGCCGGTTGCGATCTGGCCCTGATGTGCGATATCCGAATCGCTTCGCAGCAGGCCCGCTTTGCCGAAAGCTTCGTCCGCCTTGGCATTGTTCCCGGTGACGGTGGCGCCTGGCTGCTACCCCGAGCATTGAACAACCTTTCCCGAGCATATGAGCTGTCCTTTACCGGGGATACCATCTCGGCGCAGCAGGCGCTCGAGTACGGCTTGGTGTCGCGAGTAGTCGAACCGGACGCGCTTATGGCCACCGCGCTCGATCTTGCCCGGCGCATTGCCGCCAATCCTGGCCATGCCTTGAGGCTGACCAAGAAGCTGCTGCGTGAAGGGCAGCACACCCGCCTTGAACCCTTGCTGGAGCTGTCGGCAGCCTATCAGGCACTTTCCCATCACACCGAAGCTCACCAGGCCATCGTCCAGGCGCTTTGATCATGGCCGGGTGCTGGCAGCAGCGCCCGGCAGGAGAACCCCATGCATGACGCGGTAATCGTTGCATACGCCCGGTCTGCCATCGGCAAGGCGTATCGAGGTGCGTTCAATCACACGCCAATGCCCAGCCTGGCCGCGCCGATCATCCAAGCCATTCTCGAGCGTTCGCAGCTGAAGGGTGACGAGGTGGAAGAGCTGGTGATGGGCTGCGGTCGACCCGAGGGGACCCAGGGCAAAAACGTCGCCCGGCTCAGTGCGCTGCGTGCTGGATTGCCGGACAGCGTGGCCGCGCAGACAGTCAGCCGACATTGCGCGTCTGGTCTTCAGGCGATCGCCAGTGCAGCCCAGCGCATTAAGCTCGGCGAGTGCTCAATCATGCTGGCGCTCGGTGGCGAATCCATCAGTCTGGTGCAGAACGCGCATACCAATGAGCACTACGGCCAGGATCCGTGGTTGTTGCAGCACAGGTCTGACGCGTACATCAGCATGCTAGAGACGGCAGAGCGAGTCGCTCTGCGCTACGGCGTAACGCGTGCTGACCAGGATGAATACGCAGTGATCAGCCAGCAAAGGGTCGCCCAGGCACAGCGTGATGACCTATTTGCGCATGAAATCGTGCCGTTGGATGTGGTCACTCGCGCCTTGGACAAGGCCTCATACGAGTATTACGACAAGCCTGTGCGTATGGACAAAGACGAATGCAACCGCCCAGGAACCCAGGCGGATCAGTTGGCTGCGCTGGCGCCGGTGCTTGACGGCACACAACGCTCGGTCACAGCTGGCAACGCGTCACAACTCAGTGATGGCGTTGCAGGGTGCGCATTGATGAGCGCCGATCACGCACGCGACCGCGGCCTCAAGCCGCTGGGAGTCTTCAGGGGATTTGCCAGCGCTGGCTGCGCCCCGAATGAGATGGGGATAGGCCCGGTCTTAGCCGTACCCCGGCTGTTGGCTCGGCATGGGCTGGGTATCGGCGACATCGACTTATGGGAGTTGAACGAAGCCTTTGCGTCTCAGGTGCTGTATTGCCAGCGCCAGTTGGGCATTCCATTGGAGCGGCTAAACGTCAACGGCGGTGCCATCGCGCTGGGACATCCCTACGGCATGTCGGGTGCGCGCATGGCGGGGCATGTTCTGCTCGAGGGGCGCAGGCGGGGGGCTCGGTACGTCGTGGTGACCATGTGCGTCGGAGGCGGGCAGGGTGCCGCAGCGCTCTTTGAGGTGTGTCATGACTGACGGCTGACAACAGGCATCACTCATCGCTGTGTCTCTACAACAACAAAAAGAGGGACTACCAATGAATGCTGTACACGTTCGTGTTATGCAGGCCGCCGGTTTGCTGATTTGTCTACAAGGTACTGCCAGCGCAACCGAGGGAAATGGCAACTCCTACCCGTTGGGTGTGGAGACCAACATGTCTGGGATGATGCTGCCTGAAGGCCTCAATACCCTGTTGTATTACACCCACTACGAAGCCGCACACGTCAAAGCCAACGACGGTCGTGACAATCCCAATATTGCTCGATATCGCCTTAAGTCAGACGTCGTGTCCTTGCGCCTGAGCTATGTATGGCCCGGGGTGAAATGGTTGGGCGCAAACGTCGAAACCCGAGCGGCGCTCGCTGTCCCAACAATCGATTTGACCTTGGACGTCGCGCGTCCAGCGCCCTTGGCCCCATTGGACAAAGGCGGCACGTCTACAAACCTGGGCGACCTCAGCTTCGCACCGGTTCTGCTTGGTTGGCATGCCAAAACCTTGCACCAAACAGCAGGCATCGAAACATTCTTGCCCACCGGCGACTACGACAAGGACGAGCCGGTGAACACGGGACGCAACTACTACCAGTTTGCACCTTTCTACGCCGTCACTTGGCTTCCGTCGGAGAAGTGGGAAGCCAGCGCTAAACTGCGCTACGGCATCAACACCCGAAATGAACAAACGGACTACAGCTCTGGGGATGAGTTGACATTGGAGTTCAGCGGAGGGTATCGCTTCAGCCAGGCGTTCAGTGCGGGTATCAACGGCTATCTGTATCGACAGACCACCGACGACAAGCTTGATGGCGATGAAGTCAATGGCAACGGCAATCGCGGCTCGGTCAACGCCCTCGGGCCTTATGCGATGTACCGTTTCACCAAGGATTTCGCCGTAGTGGCCAAGCTGCAGGAAGAGTTCGGGGCAAAGAACAAGGCTGAAGGTACACGCATCTGGCTGCAGGCTCGACTGCCATTCTGAGCCATGATCGCGCCACACCACGCCGGCTCAAACACAACAAGGGGCGCGGGGGTTAGGTGATGAGGTATCTCTCGTGAGGTCTAGCCGAGCAGTGGCTCGGTTAGATCTTGCACGCCTTGAAGCAAAGACCCTGGAGAAGTGATGCGTTCACGATGCCTACGACCGATTAGGACTGTGACGTCGTAACTCAGCGGTGATGTGGGATGGACAACTGCAGGCACCATTACTCATACACACGATTTAACATAATATGGATTATGGGCAGTTTCGTGTGGAGGTGCCAGGGCCGTGGGTGGGTAGATTTGAAGCCAGGCCCCTGGGCTCAATCACTGGGTCGCAGATCGAGCTTGGACCTCAGCGATGTAACTCAGCACGACTGGATCCTGCGAGCCTCGTTCCTTGTAGTAGCCACCTACGTTTGCCAACGTCCACCGCAGCAAACTCATCAGCACTGGCTCAGAAAATTTCCAGCTGGCCGACTCCTGCTGATACCGGCTATTGGTGAACACAGCGCGATACTTCTCGAATGAGTGTTCCTGGCTGATCAGGGCTAGGCTCTTGCGAATAGCTGCAGGCATCGCGTGAAATAGTATCAGCAGATCGTGAGCGCCACGCTTTTGTTTGGGTGGAATCTTGCCGATCGACTGCAGGTACTGGTGAGCCATTTTGAGTGCTTCGACGTCAAGCTATAGGTTTCGCCGGACGTACCTTCATGCTGATCTGGCACGGAAATCAAGCTTTTTAGCAGGATTGCCATACCGATCGGTGCATTGTCCATGGCGACATGCGGGAGGTTTTGGACGTCTAGAAGCTCAGCGGCCTTGAGGTAGTTATGGGCGCTTTCAAGCATCCAGCCTAGAAAGTGAGTCATTAAATGGTGCTACTCGATAGTGACTGCAGCCGAGGGTAGCTCATTCTTGAAGGCTAGCGTGCAAACGTGGACGTTAGCGATAACGCATGAGCTACCCCTAGCTAAATAGATGAGCTACCCTGCCCTTATAATATGAACGCAAGGGATAACTACGCTAAATAGTCATTTAGTGTAGTTACATTCCTCTACAGCCATGCGCTAAAGCCCTCAATCAGAAAGCGACGGCTACACGCAGGTTTATTCGGTTCTGCTCCTTGAAGCCGTCACTGACGTTTATATCCCTTCCATAAAGAGCCATAAGATGCAGCCGCGGATCCAGCTGATAGCCTACCCCAGCGGTAAATTTGGTTTCGGTGGCTTGCCCAGTAGCTTGATTCCCATCGACATCGACCGCGCCGATCCACGAATGAGCGATGCCCACCCTTAGGTCGAGTGCAGGGCTGACGTGGTATCGACCGAACGCCTGAACTTGATAGGTAGGGTCCTGCTCCATCTTCAGCTTTTGGGGGCCGTACTCGTCGTTTGCGCCATAGGCGGTAACATCCGCTGCCAGATCTACCGTGAACTTTGAACCCAACCCATGGATGTAGCCTGCTTGTAGCGCATAGCGCCAACGGTTTTCGCCCATATTCAGCGCCTCGTTGTGGTCATAACTACCGACGGGGACGTAGATGAATGGAGTAATACCGAAATACCGCCTATTCACTGGATCATTCAATGTCCAGACAGTGGCAGCGAGGATTGGGTCCCCTACCCCGGCGTTGGCACCCAGGGTGCTGCCATAGTCCCCTGTTGCTTTCAAGTTTCCGAACGGCAGGAGAATTTGCGGGTCGATGATGTAACCTTTGACATCCATGAAATGGATGGCCCGCAGGATCCCGACATCTGTACGCAGGCGACCGTCGCCTGATACATCGTGGCCGTCCGAATATAGCTTCTTGCTCTCGCTATGCTGCATATACAGCAAGCCGACATTGGTACCAGCCGGGGCCGCAGTATAGTCTCCGGCATCAATATCGATTGCGCTTGCGCCTTCGCTTAACAGCATGAAGCATAGGGACGCTCTCCTTAGGTGATGGGCCCATTGATTAAGCGCGTGCAACAGTACTTTTTTCATAACAGACTCCAGGATTGGTTTAGAGGGCATAGCCCTATAGCAACCAGGGTGCCATTACAAAAAAGACGGTATTCGCACCTGTAACAATTCATGAATTTCATTTCAATTCATGAATATAGGCAATCCACAACGCGGTCCCAGAGGCATTTTCTTACGCCCATGACTGATGCAGCCACATTCGTTCGGGTCATATTGAACCGCGCACCAACGAGTCACTGGGTCAGGCTGAACCACCGCCCAGAAAACCCAACTTTAAAACAATAAATCACTCACTCCACACTTGACGAAAGTACAATATTGTCCATACAGTCCTTGCTTAATCAAACGCTTAGCTTGGATAATAAGGGCCTTCACCCATGGGTATTTTCGATTGGAAGCATTGGCTGGTAATCCTGCTTATCGTATTGGTACTTTTTGGCGGCAAACGCTTAAGATCACTGGGGTCCGATCTCGGCGAAACCATCAAAGGTTTTCGTCGCTCCATTGCTGATGAAAGTGCCACGAACGAGAAGCCGACTTCGATGGAAACTGATATTGCGCCGGGGCGAAATGGGGAATACTAAGAGATGTAAGTCCCCGCTACCGCAAGCGCTGCTTGCAAGCCAGGTGCGCTCGGCCCGCTGACAGCTCGGCCGCATCATTGCCACTACAGGGCCGCGGTAGTCGCGCTGACCCAGGGCCCTAGGCTGGATGATTTCACCCTTGAAGCCGTCCAGCCCCCCCCGCGCTCTATATTGGTGCAATGGCTTCGATTCGCACCTCGCAAGGCCGCCTGGATCGCCTTCGTCGGCTGGGGAAGATTGATCGGCAACGACTTGTCCGAATTCACGCCCGCGTTGTAGACAGCAAAACACCTGCCTACATTGCGCTTGCGGTATTAGCTGACGTTAACCGGGTATCCAACATCAGTAAGGCAGTGCTCTGACCTACGGAGCACTGTCCTGGATGCGCAGGCATCAATCTTGCTTTCCTAATCAAACGTCGCGATTCAGTAACGGCAGCGCGGAAGGAGCCCCCCATTTCGTTACCGGTCGAATTATTCTAACAACAGGGGCAAGTTAAAATGTTACCGATCACACAATCCTCAGTGTTCGATATCCAGCGTGCCCGCGCGATGTTCTTTCAAGACGGTACCGATCCAGCAGGGCTCATCGACCCGACGGTGCTGGAGTCGTGGAGGCGCTGCGCGCAAATTCATCGTCGGACCGGCGGGGATGTCGTGTTCAATGTGAGGGAGCGCAGCATCGTTTCAACGGTACAAGAAGCCAATTCAGGGTTGATCCAGGATTTCAACAGCGTGCTTGAGGCATTCGCACGTGTACTGGACAGTTCAGGATTCCATCCGGTACTCGTCGATACGCACGCGACCACCATCGCTCGCTCACATAATCCTCTGCGCTCGGCGGGTGCGCTCTACGATGCATTGCAATTAGGTAGCGATATGTCAGAAGCGGCCATTGGTACGGCTGCGATGAACTGTGCGCTGGCGTCACATCGCCCTGTGCAGGTGTTTGGTCATGAGCACTACTTCGACGCCAACGCGTCATTCTCCTGTGCTGCTGCCCCTATCTTCGGCTTTGATGGCCGTCTGCTCGGCGCGGTGAACTTGACAAAATATACCCAAGGCCGGGAATTTGGCGCATTGAGCTTCGTCGAAAGCTGCGCCACCGCGATAGAGCACCGCCAGCTGGAGCGCCTGCTGGCTCACCTCACGATCCGCATCTCCTGGACGGCCAATGGTGAATCACGCAACGCAACCGTTGCGTTCGGCGAGGATGGGCAAATCCTTGGCATGACACGAGAAGCAAGCCGGATTCTCAACCCGCTGGCTCAAGCCCTGGGTTGGCTCTCGTTCGAAAAAGTCTTTGACGGTGAGTTTGGCCACTGGCACGACCTGCTGCGCCGAGCCTGCCGCCCTCTTCCCATCAAGCTTAAATCCGGCCTGTTCGTATTTATCGAGGCGCGCAACCACTCGCAACCCAAATCTACATTGCCTGCGCCTTCGCCCCGGCTGACTCTCCCCCAGATGGGCGATCCCTCGTTCGATGGCAATTTCAATTTGGCGCTCAAGGCTATCGGGCGCGGATTGCCGATTCTGATACGCGGCGAGACGGGCACTGGCAAGGAGGTGATCGCACGCAGCCTCCATACTCACCATTGTCCGAGCCGGCCATTTGTAGCCATCAATTGTGCAGCCATTCCTGAGACCCTTATTGAATCGGAGTTGTTCGGCTATATGGACGGCGCTTTCACAGGCGCCAAAAAAGGCGGCGCTACCGGACGCATCGAAGAAGCGGACGGCGGGGTGCTGTTTCTCGACGAGATCGGTGACATGCCGGTGGTTTTACAAGCCCGACTGCTGAGGGTACTGGACGCTCAGGAGGTGACCCGGCTAGGCAGCGGCAAGGCGAGGAAAGTTTCATTCAATCTGATCTGCGCTACCCATCAAAGCCTGGAGACGCTAGTAGAGGCAGGGCGATTCCGTGCGGACCTGTTTTACCGCATCTGTGGCATGACAGTGCAACTAAAACCGCTTCGTGACAGAACCAACCTCGGGCAACTCTTCAGTGCATTGTTACACGACAAATGCGATCACACTGGCCCCTTGTCGACGCAAGCACTGCACCTGTTAAGCTCATACCCATGGCCGGGCAATGCACGCGAGGCTGTGGCGGTGCTCAAACGCGCAACGCTTATGTGCGAAGCTGATGAAACCATCACGGCGGAGCACGTTCGTTTTGCGCTGCCATCAGAGACGCGCTCCGCGTGTACCGAGCCTCTTCTGAAGCCCCCTGCCAGCGAAATGCTGCTAGCGGATCTGGAAGAGCAAAGCATCAGCGCCATATTGCGCAGTGTTCATGGCAATGTTTCGCTTGCTGCAGAGCGGCTAGGGATCAGTCGGTCTACGCTACAACGGCGAATCCGCAGCAACCCGAGGTTGCTGCGGAGCCGTGATGATGGAAGAAGCAGCGACTAGATCCGGTACTGCGCCTTGATTTCCTCGGCGCAGCGTTCACCGATCACCACGCAGGGCGCCATGGTGTTGCCCGTAGTAATCGCAGGCATGATGGAACCATCAGCGATACGCAATCCCTGAATCCCATAGACACGAAGCTTGCCGTCCACGACCGACATGTTGTCCGTGCCCATTTTGCAAGTACATGTCTCGTGGAAATAAGTACCCGCCGCGTTGCGGATAAAGCGCTCCAGCTCCTTGCCCTTCAGCTCCCCTGGCATGATTTCGCGCTTGGCGTAGGGCCTGAGGTGTGACGAGTTACCCAGCTCCCGGCAAATCTCCACGGATTTGGTCAGCGCCTTCATATCCTGATCGGTGGATAGGAAATTGGGATAGATCAGTGGTGGGTCCTCCGGGTTAGGGCCACTGATGGTCATATGGCCGCGACTCGTCGGCTGCACAATAGCCGCGGCGAGCACCCAGGCTGCCTTCGGAATGGTGTATTGCTCGCGCGTCACCTCGCTGGTGTACGGGAACTCCTCAAGGAATGGCTGTAAGTCTGGAGTTTTAAGTGCCGAATCGCTTTTCCAGAAGAATGTAAATTCAGCCGAGTTATTGCGGCCAGGCTCAGGGGTATTATATTCCCACATGCATCCCCCTAGCAGGATGTGGTCTTGAAAGTTCTGGCCGACGCCTTCCAGCTTCTGCACTACCGGAATGCCGTGTTTCTTCAAGTCAGCCTCCGGCCCAATGCCCGAGAGCATCAGAATTCGGGGCGTGTTGATGGCCCCCGTGGAAAGGATGACTTCATGCTTGGCGCTCACCCGATGAAGTTTGCCCTGATAGACGAACTCGACCCCCGTTGCGCGCTTGCCTTTCAACGTCAGGCGGTTGACATGCGCCCCAAGCAACAAGGTGATGTTCGGACGATCCAGAATAGGGTGAATATAGGCCACGGCCATCGACACCCTGCGCCCGTTCTTTACGATGAGGTTAGGCATGCCAGCGCCGCCGGCGCCTTCCATGGTTTCGCCGTTAAGGTCTTGCACTTTAGGCATGCCGAAATCGCCCGCCGCCTCGACCAGCGCCGGGGCGATCGGATTGATAGGCGCCTCAGGTAGAGAGACATGTACCAGCCCTCCCTTCCCGCGACGCTTTGCATCGGCCGGGCCTTGCCAGTCTTCGATACGCCGGTAGATCCCCAGAACCGATTCATAATTCCAGGCCGACTCCCCGGAGACGTCAGCCCACATATCCCAGTCATTCTTGTGCCCCCGGGCCCAGACTAGGCCGTTGATACTTGAACCGCCACCCAACACTTTGCCCATGGGGAAAGGCGGCGTGCGGCCATTGAGCGTCGGTGTGGGCTGGCCTTTGAAACCCCAGTCACGCGAACTGCCCATGTTTTCGGGCCAGCGCGTACCATCCATCACTTGCGGTACATCGTCCGATCCCCCGGCCTCCAGCAATAACACTCTCACTTCGGGGTTATCTGCCAGGCGGCGGGCAACTGCACAACCTGCAGAACCCGAACCGCACACAATGAAGTCATACTCGGACGTCAGCCCCGCGCGGTTCTCGGTTTGCTGAGCAAACGCTTTGGAAGCGAAACCTGCCATCGCAGTAGCGGTCGCCAATGTGAATCCCGCGGCAACTGACGCCTTGAGAAATTCGCGTCGGCTTCCACGGCCCATGAGCAGTTCGCTTTCCATCCGGTTGACTTGCTCATTCAATGCCAGTTTGTTTACGTCTTGTTCGTCCATCTGTTACTCCCGGAAAATCAAAATGGATAAATGGCAGGCGTTGCAGCGACAGAAACCCACTGGCTCTGCGTGAACTCTTCGGCGTTGACAGAACCGCCAAATCGCCCCCCATTTCCCGAGGCCCCCATGCCGCCGAACGGAACGTTGTACTCGGCATTCACGGTCTGATCATTGATATGCACCATTCCGGTATTGAGGCGAGCCGCGATACTCATCCCTCTGGCCATATCGGCCGTGTGAATACCCGCTGCCAACCCATATGGCGAAGAGTTGATCAGCGCGACCAGTTCATCGTCCGTTTCGAATGGCATGATTGGCGCCACGGGGCCGAACACCTCATCGGTAAACACTGGCATGTCTGGCGAGACCCCAGTCAGTACAGTCGCGTTGTAGAGCAAGCCTGGTCCTGAGCCGCCGACCTGCAACACCGCCCCTTGAGCGATCGAGTCTTGAACCAGAGCATCAACACGCTGATGTTGGTGAGCATTGATAAGCGGCCCCAGATGGACCTGGTCGACGTTCGGGTCGCCGCTGAGCAGCGCCTCCGCGTGCCGGGTCAACGCTTGTGCGTAAGCATCCGCTACCGACGCGTGAACCAGATGACGGCCGGCTTGCATGCAGATTTGCCCTTGGTGCAGAAAGGCTCCCCAAGCGCCATGCGACGCTGCCGCTTCGATGTCGGCGTCTTGCAGCACGACAAATGCATTATTACCGCCGAGCTCCAGGGCCACCTTTTTCAGCAACCCTCCGCAAACCGACCCGATACGACGCCCGATGGCGGTAGACCCAGTGAACGAGATCATATGCACATTGGGATCATTGACCAGCGCCTCGCCTGCTTCGGCCTCACCCGGCAGGACCTGAAACACGCTGTCAGGCAGGCCAGCATCCTTGAACAGTTCGGCCAACAGTAGCCCCCCGCAAACAGACCCCTGGATGGCCGGCTTGAGCAAAACCGCATTGCCTAATGCCAATGCTGGGGCAATAGAGCGCATAGCCAGCAGCAGCGGATAGTTCCAGGGGGTGATCACGCCGACTACGCCGATTGGAATACGGGTCCACAGATTGAGCCGGCCCGGGATGGCTGAAGGGATGATTTGCCCGTGGGGCTGCGCAGCCAGCCCTGCCGCTAGGTAGAGTTGCTCACAGGACGCCTCGAGCTCCCACGCAGCCTTGGCCTTGATAGAGCCGCATTCACGCACATTCCAACTATTGAAAAGCGCCTGGCGGTCGCTTAGAAGTTCAGCTGCCTTACGTAAGACCTTCGCCCGCTGGTCAAAGGGCGCTGCCGCCCAGCTCCGCTGAGCTACCGCCGCCCGTGATGAACTATTGTTCACATCAGCAGCCGTTGCGAGCGTCAGGTCTGCCAGAACGCTTTGCGTTGCAGGCTCCATGAGCGGCACGGTCCCGCCGCTCAGTGGCCTGGCGTAGAGATGCTGGAGTTGTTCAGTCATGCGAAGTTTCCTTCTCTAGGTGTATGCCGACCGTAATCAGTATTTCGGGAACGGTTCACTGCTTCCCAAAACCTCGATAGCAACACGAATGCCAACTTGACTGTTCAACTCAAGACAAATTAAATCCTTTAAATTCAGTAAGATAAAGCCAATAAGAAAGGTCTCCAGAGGACGAGCTTCTTCCCGCTTGGCCATTACGTCAGCAGTGATTCAAATTGACCCATTCACTATGAATCACTGATCGCGAGACGCAGAGCACCCTGGACGCCAAACCCGAAAAGTCCTCGCCCGGAAGAACTTCAGGTGCGCTACTGTCTAAATTCCTGTCATGCGAGCCCGCCAAACCGCTTGTAAAAACTCTCGTTAACATCCGGCAACGGCCCATCCGCTGTCTCCAGCGCGGCATTCAGCCATGCCTCGGCCTTGGCAAACACCAAGCGATAGAGGTTGCGGCACAATTGGCGCGCAGCCCTTCCCTCCCAATCACCGGGCAGCAGTTCGTCAGGGAGTTGTGGGTCACGTAGCAGCAGCCTGCGGTACTCGTGGATCAGCAGCGTGCGCGCCAGGAAGCAATCCTGTGGCCCCAGCTCATCCTGCTCCTTCAGGCTTTGCCATAACGGCCGGAACAGCTGGATGAATTCGCTGTACTGCTGCCCCAGTTCGTCGATGCGCCAACTTTCCCTTACCTGTGCACGCATGGCCTTGGATGCCAGGACTTCTTGGGTGTGGGTTTCGAAGACGATGCTGTCGTCGTCGGCTTCAAGTTCGCGCAGAGTGGTGGCGAGGTCACCGCGATCGGCGCGCGGGCTGCCGAGCAGGTTCGGTGCCATCGCCCCGAAGCCCTGCCATTCCAGTTCTTCGCGCACGGCCTTGCGTTTGCCCGCATCGAGTTGCGACAGCAGCACCAGGGTCCAGGCGCCGTCCCAAGCTGGCTGGCTTGGGCTGTAGACGCGTTTGAACGCTTTCTCAAAGCGCCGGCGCCCCGTGCCCGTCAGGCTGTAGTAGCTGCGCCGGCCAACCTTTTCAGCGGTCAACCAGCCTTCCTTGGTCAGCCGGAAAATCGACGTGCGGATGAGGCGTTCATTGATGCCGATCGGCTCCAGCAGGTTGATCAGGCTTCCCAGCCAGACGGTCCCGCCGTGAGGTTCGATTGCATCGCCGTACAGGGTGATGATCAGGGAGCTGGCGCGGATCGGCGTCTGCTCCTGGAAGCGGGTGATCAGCGTATTCAGTGGGGCAAGATTGCTCATGGGCGAACTGTGCGCGGATAAAGTACCGACTATACCTGCGCGGCGGGCCGCCTGGCCATTGCGTGTCGCAGCCAGGCTCATGCGCTTGCCTGGCTTTTGGGGCGTACCCCAGTGTCTTCCATGCGTGGCCGTCCTGGCTCGGCTTCGCTCAGTGGCGGGCATTCGACCATGCTGTGCATGCAGCGCTGCGCCAGGTGCTGGTACTCCGCCGTCCCGCGCTGTTTCCAGGCTAGCTCCTGATCAGTCAATGGGCGTTTGACCTGCGCGGGTGAACCCATTAACAGGCTTTGCGCTGCACATTCAAAGCCGGCTTTGACGAAGGCCGTGGCCGCGACAATGCAGCGTGGTGCGACATGCGCGCCATCCATCACCACCGCGTTCATGCCGATCAAGGCATCTTCGCCCACACGACAGCCATGCAGCACGGCGCCATGGCCGACGTGGCCGTTGCGTTCTACCACGGTGTCGCCACCCGGGAATCCATGCATCACGCAGGTGTCCTGCACGTTGGCGCCCTCCTCCAGCACGATACGACCGAAGTCGCCCCTGAGCGACGCCAGTGGGCCAATGTAGCAACCGGGGCCGACGATGACGTCACCGATCAGTACCGCACTGGGGTGCACATAGGCTGTTGGGTGGACCACGGGCGTCAGCCCGTCCAGGCGATAGCAAGGCATGCCAAAAGCTCCTCAAGTGATTTGATGTGTCACTTGATCTTGTATCTCAATATAGCGACACGTCAATTACAGTTTTTGTATCATTTCGGGCGATTATGAGTCCAGGCTGGCAAATGCCGCCAAATGCTTTGATCATGCAGTATATGGTCGTAGTAATAGCCGGAGCACGTGACCAGATCAGACTTCAGGCGCAGTACAAACAGATACGCGAAACGAATTTCAATGTTGCATATCTGTATCGTGTGGTGCATATACTCATTGCACCTGAGCGTGCTCCCGATCACGCCTCTGCAAAAAAACTCCAAGAAATGCCGGCATCACGACGTGCCGTGCGTGCAGCCAGAGGAACCCGTTATGCCCCGATATCTCGACGTGCAGGCGCCTGAATTCGGCGTACAGCTCATCACCCTGCAGCGGCCCGAGGCGTTGAACGCTCTGTGTACCGAGCTTCTGGAAGAGCTGGCCGCTGCGCTGAAGGTCGCCGAGCACGACGAGCAGATTGGCGCCGTCGTTATTACCGGTAGCACGAAGGCGTTCGCTGCCGGCGCCGATATCCGCGAGATGGCCGAGCGAGATCTGGTCGGGATTCTCAATGACCCACGCGTAGGCCACTGGCAAAGCATCGCTGCCTTCGCCAAGCCGCTGGTTGCTGCAGTCAACGGTTATGCCCTGGGTGGCGGTTGCGAGCTCGTGATGTGCGCCGACATCGTCATTGCCGGCACAGACGCCCGTTTCGGTCAGCCGGAGATCAACCTCGGCATCATTCCCGGCGCTGGCGGCACACAGCGCCTGCTGCGGGCGGTAGGTAAGCCGCTGGCGATGCAGATGGTGCTGACCGGCGAAGCGATAACCGCCCGCCACGCTCAACAGGCCGGGATGGTCGGTGAAGTCACCCAGCCCGAATTCACCGTGGAGCGCGCCCTGCAGGTTGCCCGCTGCGTTGCCGCCAAGGCGCCGCTGGCCGTGCGCCTGGCCAAGGAGGCTGTGCTCAAGGCCGGTGATACAGACCTGGCCAGCGGCCTGCGCTTTGAACGCCATGCCTTCACCCTGCTGGCCGGCACTGCCGACCGCGATGAAGGCATCCGGGCCTTTCAGGAAAAACGCCAGGCCCGCTTCCAGGGCCACTGATCATCAACCCCTCGACTGACGGAGCGAGTCTGTCATGACTTTCCAGCACATCCTGTTTTCCATCGACGACGGCGTTGCCTTCCTTTCACTGAACCGCCCCGAGCAACTGAACAGCTTCAACACCGCCATGCACCGGGAGGTGCGTGAGGCGCTAAAGCAAGTACGCCAGAGCAGTGAAGCGCGCGTGCTGTTACTGACAGCCGAAGGCCGCGGTTTCTGTGCTGGCCAGGATCTGTCCGACCGCAACGTCGCACCGGGTGCCGAAATCCCAGACCTCGGCGAGTCGATCGACAAGTTCTACAACCCGCTGGTGCGCACCCTGCGTGACCTGCCGCTGCCGGTGATCTGTGCGGTCAACGGCGTGGCTGCTGGCGCAGGCGCCAATATCCCTCTGGCCTGTGATCTGGTATTGGCCGCCCGTTCTGCCAGCTTCATCCAGGCCTTCTGCAAGATCGGCCTGGTGCCGGACTCCGGCGGTACCTGGTTGCTCCCGCGCCTGGTCGGCATGGCGCGGGCCAAAGCACTGGCCATGCTGGGCGAGCGTCTTGGCGCCGAACAGGCCCAGCAGTGGGGGTTGATCCATCGTGTGGTAGACGATGCCGCATTGCGTGACGAAGCCCTCACCCTCGCCCGCCAGCTTGCGACCCAGCCTACCTACGGCCTGGCGCTGATCAAGCGCGGTCTCAATGCCAGTTTCGACAACGGTTTCGATGAGCAGCTTGAACTGGAGCGCGACCTGCAGCGCCTGGCCGGGCGTAGTGAGGACTACCGCGAAGGCGTGAGTGCATTCATGGACAAACGCACGCCGGCTTTCAAGGGGCACTGAACATGGAAGCACTCGCAAGCAATGTGCTGGTGGCGGTGATCGGTGCCGGCGCCATGGGGGCCGGCATCGCACAGGTCGCGGCCCAGGCCGGCCACCCGGTAAAGCTCTACGACAACCGGCCGGGCGCTGCCGCCCAAGCCATGGCAGGCATTGATCGGCAATTGGGTCGGCTGGTAGAAAAAGGCAAGCTGTCAGCCAATGAGCGCGAAGCCATCAGCGCCCGGCTATGCCCAGTCGATAGCCTTGAGGCGCTGGCTGACGCCGGCCTGGTGATCGAAGCGATTGTCGAGCACCTGCAGGTCAAGCAGGCACTGTTCAGTCAGCTTGAAACCCTGTGCGCCGCCGATTGCATCCTCGCCAGCAATACGTCGTCGCTGTCCATCACCAGCCTCGCTGCCGGCCTGAAGCGCCCGCAGCAGGTGGTTGGCATGCACTTCTTCAACCCGGCACCGTTGATGGCGCTGGTCGAGGTAGTGTCCGGCCTGGCAACCGATCCTGAGGTGGCCGCCCGCATCCATGCGACTGCCCAGACTTGGGGCAAGCAGCCAGTGCACACGCGCTCTACCCCTGGCTTCATCGTCAACCGTGTGGCGCGGCCGTTCTATGCCGAAAGCCTGCGGCTATTGCAAGAAGGCGCTGCGGATTGTGCCAGCCTCGATGCGCTGTTGCGTGACGCGGGTGGTTTTCGCATGGGCGCGTTCGAACTCACCGACCTGATCGGGCACGACGTCAACTATGCCGTGACCCGTTCGGTATTCGAGGCATTCTATGGCGATTTCCGCTTCCAGCCTTCGCTGGTGCAGAAAGAACTGGTAGACGCTGGCCGCCTTGGTCGCAAAGCCGGCCAAGGCTTCTATAGCTATGCCGAGGGTGCCGAACGCCCCCAGCCAGCCGAGCTGACCAGCAATGCCAGCGTTGCGGCCTGTGTCATCGAGGGTAGCCTCGGGGTGATGCAGCCGCTGGTCGAGCGCCTGCGCCAGAGCGGCATTGCCGTGACCCAGCGTGCCGGTACTGGCCTGATCCAGGTGGGCGATGCCACCCTGGCCCTGTCCGATGGCCGCCTGGCCAGCCAGCGCGCCCGCGAAGACGGCTTGCGCAACCTGGTGCTGCTCGACCTGGCGCTGGATTACAGCAGCGCCACCCGCCTTGCCATCAGCTGGTCCGCCGATACCACTAGCAGCGCCCGCGACCAAGCCGTAGCCCTGCTGCAGCGTGCCGGCCTGAAGGTGACCGGCGTCGCCGACCTGCCCGGCCTGGTGGTACTGCGCACCGTGGCCATGCTCGCCAACGAAGCCGCCGATGCGGTGCTGCAGGGTGTCGGCAGCGCTGCCGACATCGACCTGGCCATGCGTGCCGGTGTCAATTACCCCCGCGGCCCGCTGGCCTGGGCCGCAGACATCGGCCTTGCCCACACCCTGGCCGTGCTCGACAACCTGCAGCGCAGCTACGGTGAAAGCCGCTATCGCCCTTCCCTGCTGTTACGCCGCTGCGAAGCCAAAGGAGGCACCCTGCATGACTGACGTGCAACTGGCACAAGCTTGTGCCGACGCCATGTACGCCCGCGACCACGCTACCCAGGGCCTGGGCATCACCCTGCTGGATGCCGGGCCAGGCCGGGCAACCCTGCGCATGCCGGTACGCGGCGACATGATCCAGGGCCACGGCACCTGCCATGGCGGTTTCATGTTCGCCTTGGCCGACTCGGCCTTCGCCTTCGCCTGCAACAGCTACGACCAGGCCACCGTGGCGCTGGGTTGCAGCATCGATTACCTGGCACCGGCGTTGCGCGACGACGTGCTTACCGCCTACGCCAGCGAGGTCAGCCGTAAAGGCCGAACTGGCTTGTACGACGTGCGCATCGACAACCAGCGAGGTGAGCTGGTGGCGATGTTCCATGGCAAATCCTACAAAGTGCGCGGCACCGTGCTGGCGCAGGAGACGCAAGATGACTGAACACACCCTGGCCGATGCCTTGATCATCGACGCTGTACGCACGCCGATTGGCCGTTATGCTGGGGCCTTGAGTGGCGTGCGTGCCGATGACCTGGCTGCCATCCCGCTCAAGGCGCTATTGCAGCGCCACCCGGAACTGGACTGGAAAGCCGTCGATGACGTCATTCTCGGCTGCGCCAACCAGGCTGGTGAAGATAACCGCAACGTGGCGCACATGGCCAGCCTGCTTGCCGGGCTGCCGCATCAAGTGCCGGGCACTACCATCAACCGGTTGTGCGGCTCGGGCCTGGATGCAATCGGCAATGCGGCCCGCGCCTTGCGCTGTGGTGAGGCTGGGCTGATGCTGGCCGGCGGCGTGGAATCAATGTCGCGCGCGCCGTTCGTGATGGGCAAGGCCGAGCAAGCATTTGGCCGTGCCGCAGAGCTGTTCGATACCACCATCGGTTGGCGTTTCGTCAATCCGCTGATGAAGGCCGCCTACGGCACCGACTCGATGCCGGAAACAGCCGAAAACGTCGCCGAGCAGTTCGCTATCTCCCGTGCAGACCAGGATGCTTTTGCCCTGCGCAGCCAGCACAAGGCCGCTGCGGCCCAGGCCCGTGGCCGCCTGGCGAGGGAGATCGTGCCGGTCGAGATTCCGCAGCGTAAAGGCCCGGCGAAAGTGATCGAACATGACGAACACCCGCGCGGCGACACGACCCTGGAGCAGTTGGCCAGGCTGGGTACCCCGTTTCGCGAGGGCGGCAGTGTTACAGCGGGGAATGCCTCGGGGGTGAATGATGGTGCCTGCGCGTTGTTGCTGGCCAGCAGCGCCGCGGCCCGCCGCCATGGCCTGAAGGCGCGCGGCCGCATCGTCGGCATGGCGGTGGCCGGTGTCGAACCGCGATTGATGGGCATCGGCCCAGTACCGGCAACGCGCAAGGTGCTGGAGCTGACCGGCTTGTCGTTGGCTGACCTGGACGTCATCGAGCTCAACGAAGCCTTTGCTGCCCAGGGCCTGGCCGTGTTGCGTGAGCTGGGGCTGGCTGATGACGATGCGCGGGTCAACCGCAACGGCGGCGCCATTGCCCTCGGCCACCCACTGGGGATGAGCGGTGCCCGGCTGGTGACCACGGCGCTGCACGAACTGGAAGAGATCGGCGGCCGTTATGGCCTTTGCACCATGTGCATCGGCGTTGGCCAGGGCATTGCCATGGTCATCGAGCGCCTCTGAGCGGTTCCGACCATCCGCTTGTTACCGAACTGAACGCAGCCGTATATGCTGCCTCCATGACACTCACCGCGCGGCCCGCAATGGGGCTTGCGCGGCGTACAAGAACAATTCGAGTGAAGCCATGAACATGTACCATGATGCCGATCGTGCCCTGCTGGACCCGATGGAAACTGCCAGCGTCGACGCCCTGCGCCAGCACCAGCTGGAGCGCCTGCGCTGGAGCCTGAAGCATGCCTACGACAACGTACCGCTGTACCGTCAACGCTTTGCCGAGTGCGGTGCGCACCCCGATGACCTCCACAGCCTCGATGATCTCGCCAGGTTCCCCTTCACCGGCAAGAACGACCTGCGCGACAACTACCCCTACGGCATGTTTGCCGTGCCGCAGCAGGAAGTAGTCCGCCTGCACGCCTCCAGCGGCACCACCGGCAAGCCGACCGTGGTTGGCTACACCCAGAACGACATCGACACCTGGGCCAACGTGGTCGCCCGGTCCATCCGTGCGGCCGGCGGTCGCAAGGGCGACAAGGTGCACGTTTCCTATGGCTATGGCCTGTTCACCGGCGGGCTCGGCGCGCACTACGGCGCCGAACGCCTGGGCTGCACGGTGATTCCCATGTCCGGTGGCCAGACCGAGAAACAGGTACAACTGATTCGTGACTTCCAGCCCGACATCATCATGGTTACGCCGTCCTACATGCTCAACCTGGCCGATGAAATCGAGCGGCAGGGCATCGACCCCCACGACCTCAAGCTGCGCCTGGGGATTTTTGGCGCCGAGCCGTGGACCGACGAGCTACGCCGTTCGATCGAGCAGCGCCTGGGCATCAATGCCCTCGATATTTACGGCCTTTCAGAAATCATGGGGCCCGGGGTGGCAATGGAGTGCATAGAGACCAAGGACGGCCCGACTATCTGGGAGGACCATTTCTACCCTGAGATCATCGACCCGGTCAGCGGCCAGGTGCTGCCAGACGGCCAGCTCGGCGAGCTGGTGTTCACGTCCCTGAGCAAAGAGGCGCTGCCGATGGTGCGCTACCGCACCCGCGACCTTACCCGCCTGCTGCCCGGCACCGCGCGACCGATGCGGCGCATTGGCAAGATCACAGGGCGCAGCGACGATATGCTGATCATTCGCGGGGTCAACGTGTTCCCAACCCAGATCGAGGAACAGGTGCTAAAAATAAAACAGCTTTCCGAGCTCTATGAGATACACCTGTATCGTAATGGAAACCTGGATAGCGTTGAGGTGCACGTGGAGTTGCGTGCCGAGTGCCAGCATCTCGATGAGGGCCAGCGCAAGCTGGTGATCGCCGAGTTGAGCAAACAGATCAAGACCTACATCGGCATCAGCACCCAGGTACACCTGCAACCCTGCGGCGCATTGAAGCGTTCAGAAGGCAAGGCTTGCCACGTGTTCGACAAACGCTTGGCCAGCTGATCCATTCGGCTGCCTGTCCAGGCCCCGGCACAGTCCGGGGCTTTTTTTTGCCTGTCACAGCGCCGTGGCGCTGTGCAGCCTTGCGCTGGACCCGGGCTGCGCAGCGGTTGCTTCGGCGGAAAGCGATACACAAATATTATTTGATACATGCAAAAGCGTTTGACGTCCTGTTTTGTATCGCTTACAAATGACTCATGCCTCAGCAGGAGTCTGAACCCATGTACGCACAGCTAGTGGAAACCGGAGTCAAGCGCATCAAGTCGCTGGAAGAAATGTCCCCCGAGGAACGTAACTTCCAGGAAAAAATCGACGCCGAAATCAAGATCGAAGCCAAGAACTGGATGCCCGAGGCCTACCGCCAGACCCTCGTCCGGCAGATCTCCCAGCACGCCCACTCTGAAATCGTCGGCATGCTGCCCGAAGGCAACTGGGTCACCCGTGCCCCCAGCCTCAAGCGCAAACTGCAGCTGATGGCCAAGATCCAGGACGAAGCCGGCCACGGCCTGTACCTGTACAGCGCCATGGAAACCCTGGGGGCTGACCGCGACGAAGAAATCGCCAAACTGCACAGCGGCAAGGCCAAGTACTCGAGCATCTTCAACTACCCCACCCTCAGCTGGGCCGACATGGGCGCTGTGGGCTGGCTGGTGGACGGCGCCGCCATCGTCAACCAGGTGGTATTGCAGCGCACCTCTTACGGCCCCTACTCCCGCGCGATGATCCGGATCTGCAAGGAGGAGAGCTTTCATCAGCGCCAGGGCTACGAAATGCTCCTGACCATGATGCGCCAGGGCACCCAAGCCCAGCGCGACATGGTCCAGGACGCCATCAACCGCCTGTGGTGGCCGGCGCTGATGATGTTCGGCCCCAGCGACGAACACTCACCCAACAGCGCTCAGTCGATGGCCTGGAAGATCAAGCGCCAGACCAACGACGAACTGCGCCAGCGCTTCATCGACCAGACCGTGCCACAGCTCGAGCTCCTCGGCTGCACCGCCCCCGACCCTGCGCTGAAGTGGAACGCCGAACGCGGCCACTACGACTTCGGGGAAATCCAGTGGGACGAGTTTTACGAAGTGATCAAGGGCAATGGCCCGTGCAACCAGGAGCGCGTCGCCACCCGGCGCAACGCAATCGAGAGCGGTGCCTGGGTACGCGAGGCCGCCGTGGCCTATGCGCGCAAGCAACAGAACAAGAACGCCGCCTGAGCGGCGATTGATGCGGAGATCGAAAATGTCTGTCTGGACCCTCTACGAAGTGTTCGTGCGCAGCAAGCACGGCCTCAACCACAAGCATGTGGGCAGCGTGCATGCCGCCGATGCCGCCATGGCCATGGAGAACGCCCGCGAGCTGTACACCCGCCGCAGCGAAGGTGTGAGCCTTTGGGTGGTGCCCTCGGCACTGATCACCGCCTCCTCCCCGGACGAAAAAGACCCGCTGTTCGCCCCGGCAGACGACAAGGTCTATCGCCATGCCAGCTTCTACGAGCTCCCCGACGAAGTCGGACACATGTGAGGTTGGTCATGCACAAAGAAGCCCTTGTCCCCTACCTGCTGCTGCTCGGCGACAGTGCCCTGGTGCAGGGCCAGCGCCTCTGCGAATGGTGTGGCCGCGCCCCGGCAATCGAAGAAGAACTGGCCTTGATGAATGTCGGCCTCGACCTGGTTGGCCAAGCGCGCAACTGGCTGGAGTACGCCGCCGAGCTGCTTGATGATGGACGCGATGCCGATGCTCTCGCCTTCCGCCGCGACGAGCGCGCCTACCGCAATTTGCTGCTGGTCGAGCAACCCAACGGTGATTTTGCCGTGACCATGGCCAAGCAGTTCCTCTACGACGCCTGGCACTTCGCGGTGCTCCAGGGGTTGGCCGAGTCGGCTGATGCCCGTATTGCCGGTATCGCCGCCAAGGCCCTGAAGGAAGTGACCTACCATCTGCGCCGCTCTGGCGAGTGGGTGCAGCGCCTGGGCGGTGGCACCGAAGAAAGCCGCCAGCGCATGCTCGCCGCCATCCCGGCATTGTGGCGCTTCACCGTCGAGCTCAGCGCTGCCAGCGACCATGAAGTGCGTCTGGCCAACGCCGGCATTGCCGCCGACCCGGTTGCGGTGGGCGCCGCCTGGCTCAAGCAGGTGGCCGCGATCTTCGCCTCGGTTGAACTGCCGCTGCCCAAGGCTGCCAGCCACTTCTACCTGGATGGCCGCAAAGGCCTGCACACCGAGCACCTGGGCCTGCTACTGGCCGAAATGCAGTTCCTGCCAAGGGCCTACCCCGATGCAACCTGGTGAGCTGATTGCCGGCGACCGCGGTGCGCGGGCGCAGCAAGGCGACGATCTGGCCCGGGCCTGGGCAGTGCTGGGCCTGGTGATGGACCCGGAAGTGCCAGTGGTCAGTGTGGTCGACCTGGGGATCGTGCGTGATCTTGATTGGCGCGCCGGCCACCTGCACCTGGTGGTCACCCCGACTTACTCCGGTTGCCCGGCAACCGAGGTGATCGAGGGAGACATTCGCCAGGCGCTGGAACAGGCCGGTTTCTCCGCGCCGGCGCTCGAGCGCCGGCTGACCCCGGCCTGGAGCACCGATTGGATCAGCGAACTGGGCCGCGAACGCCTGCGTGCCTATGGCATCGCACCGCCACAGGGCAGCGCCAGCAAACGCACCCTGCTAGGCGAAGCCCCCCAGGTGTGCTGCCCCCAGTGCGGCAGCGACCATACCGAATTGCTCAGCCAGTTCGGTTCCACGGCCTGCAAAGCGCTGTACCGCTGCCGCGAGTGCCTGGAGCCGTTCGACTATTTCAAATGCATTTGAGCCGTGGAGAACGCCATGAGCCAGTTTCACAGCCTGACCATCAAGCAAGTACGCAACGAGACCCGTGATGCGGTGTCGATTGCCTTTGACGTACCCGACCACCTGCAGGGCCAATTCCGCTTCACGCAGGGCCAGTACCTGGTCATGCGTACCCTGCTGGACAACGAAGAAGTCCGGCGGTCTTACTCGATCTGCAGCGCGGTCCAGGACGGCGAGCTGCGCGTGGCTGTCAAGCGCGTGCCGGGCGGTCGTTTTTCGGCGTTTGCCAATGAAGTACTCAAGGCCGGCCAGCAACTGGAAGTGATGCCGCCTTCGGGCAACTTCCACGTACCGCTTGACCCGACCCGCCAGGGCAACTACCTGGGCGTGGCCGCTGGCAGCGGCATCACGCCGATCCTGTCGATCATCGCAACCACCCTGGCAACTGAGCCCGACAGCCGCTTTACCCTGCTGTATGGCAACCGCTCCAGCTCGGGCGCCCTGTTCCGCGACAGGCTCGAAGACCTGAAAAACCGTTACCTCGACCGCCTCAACCTGATTTTCGTGTTCAGCCGCGAGCAGCAGGACGTGGACCTGTACAACGGCCGGATCGACGCCGACAAGTGTGGCCAGCTGTTCTCGCGTTGGCTTGACGTTCCCGGCCTGGACGCGGCCTTTATCTGCGGCCCGCAGGCGATGACCGAGACCGTGCGCGACAGCCTGCAGGCCAATGGCCTTGGCAAGGAGCGCATCCACTTCGAACTGTTCGCGGCGGCCGGCAGCGAAGCTCGCCGCGAGGCCCGCGAGGCAGCGCGCCAGGTGGATGCAGCGCTCAGCCACATCACCGTGATCAGTGACGGGCGGGCACTGAGTTTCGACTTGCCGCGCAACACCCAGAACGTGCTGGACGCCGGCAATGCCATTGGCGCCGAGCTGCCCTACTCGTGCAAGGCCGGCGTGTGCTCGACCTGCAAGTGTCGGGTGATCGAGGGCGAAGTGGAAATGGACAGCAATCATGCCCTGGAAGACTACGAAGTGGCCGCCGGCTACGTGCTTTCGTGCCAGAGCTACCCGGTGAGCGCCAAGGTAGTCCTCGATTTCGACCAGCTCTGAGACCGAGCTGCCTCCTTTGCGGGCGTGCCCGCGAAGAGGCCGTGAGCAGCACTGCAACACCCGCGTGACCTCAACAAAACAATTACAACACCCAGAGATCGCATCCCATGACACCCGAACGCATAGAAAGCATCGCCAACCACCCCGACTTCCAGCACCTGGTACGACGCAAGCGCCGTCTCAACGGCAGCCTGACCCTGGCCATGCTGGTGATCTACTACGGCTTTGTGCTGCTGGTGGCGTTCTCGCCCAGCACGCTCGGCCAGTCGCTCAGTGGTGGCGTGACCACGGTCGGCATGCTGGTCGGCGTGCTGATGGTGCTGCTGTCCTTCGCCCTTACCGGCATCTACGTGCACCGCGCCAACAACGTGCTCGACCCGCTCAACGACAAGGTCAAGCAGGAGTGCGCACAATGAACTGGACCGCCATCTCGATGTTCATGGTGTTCGTTTGCTTCACCCTGCTGGTTACCCGCTGGGCCGCGCTGCGCACCCGTTCGGCAAGCGACTTCTACACCGCCGGCGGTGGCCTGACGGGTATGCAGAACGGCCTGGCGATTGCCGGTGACATGATCAGCGCCGCGTCATTCCTGGGCATATCGGCGATGATGTTCCTGAACGGCTATGACGGCCTGCTCTATGCCCTGGGCGTGCTGGCGGGCTGGCCGATCATCCTGTTCCTGATCGCCGAACGCCTGCGCAACCTGGGCAAGTACACCTTCGCCGACGTGGTCAGCTACCGACTGGCACAAACCCCGGTGCGCCTGACTTCGGCTTTTGGCACGCTGGTGGTGGCACTGATGTACCTGGTGGCGCAGATGGTCGGTGCCGGTAAGCTGATCGAGTTGCTGTTCGGCATCAGTTACCTGTACGCGGTGATGCTGGTCGGCCTGCTGATGGTCGCCTACGTCACCTTCGGCGGCATGCTCGCCACCACGTGGGTGCAGATCATCAAGGCCGTGATGCTGTTGTCCGGCACCAGCTTCATGGCGTTCATGGTGCTCAAGCACTTCGGCTTCAGCACCGAAGCGATGTTTGCCAGCGCCGTGGCCGTGCATGCCAAGGGCCAGGCAATCATGGCGCCCGGTGGCTTGCTGTCCAATCCGGTCGATGCCATCTCCCTGGGCTTGGGCATGATGTTCGGTACCGCCGGCCTGCCGCATATCCTGATGCGCTTCTTCACGGTCAGTGACGCCAAGGAAGCACGCAAGAGCGTGTTCTACGCCACCGGCTTCATCGGTTACTTCTACTTGTTGCTGATCATCGTCGGCTTCGGCGCCATTGTCATGGTCGGCACCGAACCGTCCTATCGCGATGCCAGCGGGGCAATCATCGGCGGCGGCAACATGGTCGCCGTGCACCTGGCCCAGGCCGTGGGTGGCAACCTGTTCCTCGGTTTCATTTCCGCCGTGGCATTCGCCACCATCCTTGCCGTGGTCGCCGGCCTGGCGCTGTCTGGCGCATCGGCGGTGTCCCACGACCTGTATGCCTGCGTCATGCGCAAAGGCCAGGCGACCGAGCAAGAGGAAATGCGCGTGTCGCGTATCGCCACGCTGATCATCGGCCTGCTGGCCGTCATTCTCGGCCTGATGTTCGAGTCGCAGAACATCGCCTTCCTTTCTGGACTGGTGCTGGCCGTGGCTGCTTCCGTCAACTTCCCTGTGCTGCTGCTCTCGATGTTCTGGAAGGGCCTGACCACCCGCGGCGCAGTGTGCGGCAGCATGGCGGGGCTGGTCTCGGCGGTAGTGCTGGTGGTGCTGGGCCCGGCAGTGTGGGTCAACGTGCTGCATAACGACAAAGCGCTGTTCCCTTACAGCAACCCGGCGCTGTTCTCGATGAGTCTGGCCTTCCTCGGGGCATGGCTGTTCTCGGTCACTGACAGCTCCGAGCGCGCCACCGCAGAACGCGGTCGCTACCTGGGCCAGTTCATCCGCTCCATGACCGGTATCGGCGCCGCCGGCGCCAGCAAGCACTGACTTCAAGGACGCACAAGCATGTCGGATAAAACAACAACAATGAACCGCACGCACTTCATCTCAGCCACCTGGCTGGCTGCTCTCGCCCTGCCGCTGCCGGCCATGGCCGATTTTATCGGTGACAGCCACGCACGGGTGGAACTGCGCAACCACTACATCAACCGCGACTTCCGCCAGGGCAATGCCCCGCAAGCCAAAGCCGAGGAATGGGGCCAAGGCTTCACCGCCAAGCTGGAGTCAGGCTTCACCGACGGCCCGGTCGGCGTTGGCGTCGACGCCATGGGCCAGCTGGGTATCAAGCTCGATTCCAGCCGCGACCGGCGCAACACGGGCCTGCTGCCGTTCGGGCCGAACAGCCAGGCGCCGGTCGACGACTACAGCGAGCTGGGCTTGACCGGCAAGGTGCGTGTGTCCAGGAGCACCCTGCGCCTGGGCACCTTGCAGCCGATCCTGCCGGTGGTGGTCTACAACGACACCCGGCTGCTGGCATCGACCTTCCAGGGGGGGCTGCTGACCAGCCAGGACCATGAAGGCCTTACCTTCAACGCCGGTCGCCTGACCAAGGCCAACCTGCGCGACTCGTCGGGCCGTGACGACATCGGTTATGGCGCCGCGACCAGTGATCACCTGGACTTTGGCGGCGGCAGCTACGCCATCACCCCGCAAACCAGCGTCAGTTACTACTACGCCAAGCTCCAGGACATCTACCGCCAGCAGTTCGTCGGCCTGATCGACACCCGCCCGCTGGCCGAGGGCATAAGCCTGCGCAGCGACCTGCGTTATTTCGACAGCCGTAACGACGGCGCCGAACGGGCTGGCACTGTCGATAACCGCAACTTCAACGCCATGTTCACGCTCGGCGTACGCGCGCACAAGTTCACCGCCACCTGGCAGCAGATGTCCGGGGACAGCGCCTTTCCGTTCGTCAATGGCGGCGACCCGTTCACCGTCAACCTGGTCACCTACAACACCTTCACCCGCGCCGGCCTGGACTCGTGGCAGGTGCGCTACGACTACGACTTCGTTGCCATGGGCATTCCCGGCCTGAGCTTCATGACCCGCTACACCGACGGCCGCCACGCGGAAACCGCCACCGTCAGCAACGGCCGCGAGCGCGAACGCGACACCGATATCACCTACGTCATTCAAAGCGGCCCATTCAAGGACGTGAGTCTGCGTTGGC
This sequence comes from Pseudomonas sp. DCB_BI, assembly GCF_026240995.1. NCBI lineage: Bacteria > Pseudomonadati > Pseudomonadota > Gammaproteobacteria > Pseudomonadales > Pseudomonadaceae > Pseudomonas > Pseudomonas sp. DCB_BI. The sequence continues at coordinate 144,219 of NZ_JAPFCG010000004.1, forward strand.
GCAATGTCACCTTCCGTTCCGGCAATGGCCTGACCAATGCCGTTGACGAAAACCGCCTGATCATCGGCTACACCCTGGCGCTGTGGTAACCGCGCCCTCACTCATGAACAGCTTGGAGAACCGCATGTCTGTCGCCCCTACCCTGCAAAGCTTCATCGCCGGCCGCTGGCTCGGCCAGCACGGCGCCCAGGCCCTGCGCAGCGCCCTCGACGGCCACGTGCTGGCCTACAGCCATGAAGAGCGCCCGGACTTTGCCGAAGCCGTGGACTTCGCCCGCGCCCGCGGCCTGGCCAGCCTGATGGCCATGGACTTCCAGCAGCGGGCGCAATGCCTGAAGGCGCTGGCGCTGTACCTGGCCGAACACAAAGAGCAGCTCTACGCCTTGTCACATCACAGCGGCGCCACGCGCGCCGATAGCTGGATCGACATCGAAGGCGGCAACGCCACGCTGTTTGCCTATGCTGGAATCGGCAGCCGCGAGTTGCCCTCGGGCAACTTGGTGCATGAGGGGCCGGCCATCCCCTTGGGCAAGCAAGGCCACTTCGCCGGCAGCCACATCCTGGTACCGCGGGCTGGCGTAGCGGTACACATCAACGCCTTCAACTTCCCCATCTGGGGCATGCTGGAAAAGTTCGCCCCGACCTTCCTGGCCGGGATGCCGTGCATCGTCAAACCGGCGACCTCTACCAGCTACCTGACCGAAGCCGTGGTGCGCCTGATGAACGCCTCCGGCCTGCTGCCCGCAGGCAGCTTGCAACTGGTAATCGGCAGCACCGGCGACCTGCTCGACCGCCTGCAAGGCCAGGACGTGGTGACCTTTACCGGTTCTGCCGATACCGCTGCCAAATTGCGGGTCACGCCTAACCTGATCCGTAACTCGGTCCCGTTCACCGCCGAGGCCGATTCGCTGAACTGCGCCATCCTGGGCCCGGACGTTACCCCGGACAGTGAAGAGTTCGACCTGTACATCAAGGAAGTGGTGCGAGAAATGACCACCAAGGCCGGGCAGAAATGTACCGCCATTCGCCGCGCCATCGTCCCGGCCAAACATATCGATGCCGTCGCCACGCGCCTGCGCGAGCGGTTGAGCAAGGTGGTGGTTGGCGACCCGTCGCTGGAAGGCGTGCGCATGGGCGCCCTGGCCTCCCACGACCAGCAGCGCGATGTGGCCGAGCGGGTACGCAGCCTGTTGCACAGCTGTGACCAGCTGTTCGGCGCCAGCGACGGCTTTGCCCCCCGGGGTGAAGGTGTGGCCGAGGGTGCCTTCTTTGCCCCGACCCTGTTGCAGGCTCGCAATCCGCATGCCGAAGGTGGCGCCCACGACATCGAGGCGTTCGGCCCGGTCAGCACGCTGATGGCCTACGATGACCTCGACGAAGCGCTAGCCCTGGCCGCCCGTGGCAAGGGCAGCCTGGTAGCGACCCTGGTCACCGCCGACCGTAATGTGGCAGCCAAGGCCATCCCCGTGGCCGCTGCGTGGCATGGCCGACTGCTGGTGCTCGACCGTGAGGCCGCCAAGGAGTCCACCGGTCATGGCTCGCCGCTGCCGCAGCTCAAGCACGGCGGCCCGGGCCGTGCAGGTGGCGGTGAAGAACTGGGGGGGCTGCGCGCGGTCAAGCACTACCTGCAGCGTGCCGCCGTGCAGGGTTCGCCAAGCATGCTCACGGCGGTGACCGGCGAATACGTGCGCGGCGGCGATGTGATCGAAACCGAAGTACACCCGTTCCGCCGCTACTTCGAGCAGCTGCGTATCGGCGAGTCGCTGCTGACCCACCGCCGCACCGTGACCGAAGCCGATCTGGTCAACTTTGGCTGCCTGTCGGGCGATCACTTCTACATGCACTTCGACGAGATTGCCGCCAAGGAATCGCAGTTTGGCAAACGCATCGCCCATGGCTACTTCGTGCTTTCGGCGGCGGCTGGGTTGTTCGTGTCGCCGGGGGCCGGGCCGGTGCTGGCCAACTATGGCCTGGATACCCTGCGCTTCATCAACCCGGTGGGCATCGGCGACACCATCCAGGCGCGGCTGACCTGCAAGCGCAAGATCGACCAGGGCAAGACCAGCCCGTTGGGGCAGCCACAGGGTGTCGTTGCCTGGGATGTAGAAGTGACCAACCAGCTGGGTGACCTGGTTGCCAGCTATGACATCCTGACCCTGGTGTTGAAGCAGCCGCAGTAATGCTTCGACCTCGCGGGCCTACGCAGGTATGCACAGCGTCCCGAACCTGTGCAATACCTGTGTAGCAGCAGGCCCTTGCTGCGAAGAGGTCATTGTCGGTATGGACGATCCCATGCCGTGACAGCCTCTTCGGAGCGCCTATGGGCCCGAGTGAACCTTGGCGACCGCAACATAAAGGCCAAGGGCCATCTCGTACATCTGCCCTAATCGCCCCCTCACCCCCTCGGCGTTATAGTCCAGTGATAACAACGCCAAGGAAGCCCCCACCATGCAACCCTTCAAGCTTGTCCTCAGCGCCACCTTGCTGGTCGGCATCGCCGGCTGCCAGACCATCAACCCTACCGAAGACACCCTGAAGCAGCGTACAGCGTTCATCCTCAACACCAAGGTCTCGAAAGTGTCCGACGTGCGCAATGACAGCACCCTCACCTACTACACCGCCACCACCGCCAAAGGCCAGTACGAGTGCCAGATGCCCAGTGGCGCCATTGTTGCGGTCGGCAGCATGGGCCTTTACCAGCCCACGCCTTCCTGCATGAAAGAAGGCCAGGCCATCATCTTGCAATAACCCCCCGCACAACCCTTGCGCCCTGCCGGTCTACCCGACCGGCGCCGCAGGCTCCTCGCGCAAGGCGCGCAGGGCAGCCCGCAGTTCGGTGGGGCGCACCGGTTTGGAAAGCACCGTGATATTGCGTCCATGCACCACTGCCTGAATTTTCTCCGGATCATGCCCGGTCATGATCAACGCCGGCACAGCCCAACCGCGCTGAGCCCGCAGTCGGTCGATGCAGTCGACCCCGGTTTCCTCCTGTCCAAGGTCGTAATCGGCGACGATCACCTCACAATCGCTGCTCAGGCCAACCGGCGAGCTGTGGGCTTGCACCTCGCAACCCCAGCGCTGCAGCAACGCCGACGTCGCCCGCAGCACGTTGCGGTCGTCTTCCACCAGGCACACCCGCACCCCACCCAGCAAGCCCGCTGCTGCCGGCGAGTGCTCACCCGTGGCCTGGGCCGGTTGCGCCGCAAGCCGTGGCAGCCCTTGCAGGCTCACCGCCGTGCCATGGCCGGGTCGCGAGCGCAACTGAACCTCCAGCCCCATCAGGTGGCCCAGCCGGCGTACGATCGACAGCCCCAGGCCCACACCCTCGACATCCTTGTGCCGCACCTGACGTACCCGGTAGAACTCTTCGAACACCAGCCGCTGATGGGTTTCATCTATGCCGCGCCCTTGGTCGTAGACCACGATCGCGAGGCCGTGGCCCCGACGCCGTACCCCCAGCAGCAGTGGCCGATGGGCCGCATACTTGAAACTGTTGGACAATACGTTCTGCACCATGGTCGCCAGCATGCCGCGGTCGGCACACGTCCAGTACGCACAGGGCCGCAAACGTATCTCCACCCCGGCCCAGCGGGCCGCCTCGGCGTTCTGGCGAACCAGTTCAGCCAGGAACCCAGCCAAGGCGAAGGTTTCACTGCGCGGTTGCACGCGCCCGTTGTCCAGGGTGTACAGGTCGAGAATGGAGCGAAACAGCTGCGATACATTGAGCAGCGAGCGGTCGATGCTGTCCACCAGCCGCCGTTCTTCATGGCCCAGCCGGGATTCGCGCAGGCAGGCGGTGAACAGCCCGATGGAATGGATTGGTTGGCGCAGGTCGTGGCTGGCCTGGGCCAGGAAGCGGGACTTTTCGCGGTTGGCTGCCGCAGCCTGCTCAGAAGCCTTGCGCGTGCGCTCCAGCAACAGATGCGCATAAATCGGGATGACCGTGCTGGTGGTGAGCAGCATCAGCACCATGAACGGGTTGGCCTGCCAGTAAGGGGTAATCCGGTAGACCACCAGCAAGGCCGCCAGCGCCAGCACTGTGGCAATCACCAGGTAACGCGAGCCAAAGCGCATGCCATTGCCCAGGTTCACCCACACCATGACCGCATAGATAGGCAGCGCTGCCTCGCCACCAACTACCAGGCCGAAACAGGTGCCGGTGTAATCATGCACCATGCCCAGCACCCGGCGCCAAGGGTAATGACCAGGCCAGTGGGCGATGGCCTGGCGAAAAGCGATGGACACCAGCACGAAACCGCTGATGTAGTAGATGACGGGCAGGTAAGGCCCATGCGTGCTGCCTGGCAGAAAGCCCAGCACGGTGATGTAGACCATGGCACAGCAGGCGACGATAACGCGCAGGTTGGCTTGATCGAGCTCGTTGTTGTTGTCCAGTTCCATGGCCGGTTCCCTTGTGCACGGGGTCGCATTACCGCCATCCGTAGGCAGCACCCTTTGCCCGTGGCTGCTAAATTAACATGCTCCATACCACCCGCGGCCACAGGGAGTAGCCAGGCGTGACGTGCCGGATCATTGTCGCAGATGACCATCCGCTATTCAGGGAGGCCCTGGCGCGTACCGTACAGCGCGTGCTGCCGGATGCCCGCGTGGAGGAAGCCGGTAGCCTGGCGCAAGTGCTGGCCCTGGCCGATGCCGGTGAGGCGCCCGATACCCTGATTCTCGACCTGCGGTTTCCGGGGCTGTCCGATGTCCAGTGCCTGGCGCGTTTGCGCCGCCAGCTGTCGCGCACCACGCTGATCATCGTGTCGATGGTCGATGACCCCGGTGTTGTCGAACAGGTCATGGCGACAGGCGTGGACGGGTTCATCGGCAAAAGCATCGCCGCCGACGAGCTCGGTGCAACGATACTTGCCATCCGTGATGGCGAGGTGTTGGTCAGGTACGCCCCCTCAGGGCTGCTGCCCAACCTCGGCGGCGAATACGCAGCGGAGCTGCTTACTCAGCGTCAGCAGGACGTTTTGCGGCTGATTGCCCTGGGCAAGACCAACAAGGAGATCGCCAAGGCACTGGCTATCTCGCCGTTTACCGTGCGCATCCATGTATCGTCGTTGCTCAAGGCGCTGGGGGTAAGTTCGCGGACGGCAGCGGCGGTGAAGTACACCGGCAATTGATGCCAACCCGACAGGCCGGCAAGCCCCCTGCAGGCCAGGGCGGACCCACGAAGCAGGGGGTTGGGCAATGTTCGTGGTGCGTTATTACACCATCGCCGCTGGGTCGCCCACCGACTGGTTCGGCTTGCTCCCGGAAATTCGCCAGCTCACGGCGGTGATCCCGTAGCGCTCGGCCATTGGCCGGCTGACCTTCCTGATTTTCTCGCGCCCGAACTTCGGGATGATGCCGATGCCCGCATCGCAACTTGCCCAATGCCAGGCCTCGGCATTGTCCAGGCGCTCAAGACGAATGATGAAACTGCGCGGCTGGCCATGCAGTTGGTAATCGATGATGTACAGCTGTGGGCTAGGCATCGCAGGGGCCTCCTCTTCTCCATGGATGACACCTCATTGATCGGGCCATGGTCAGAAGATTCAAAATTTTGTCGAACAATGTGTACCAATGGCCATTCAGGGCTAATACAGCGGGTCCGCAGCCGCGCCAGGCACCAGAATGACCTTGCGGCAACGCTCCTGCTGCTCGTCGAACAGTTCATAGGCGCGCACGGCGTCTTCCAGGGCCATGCGGTGAGTAACGATTGCTTGCGGGTCGAGCCTGCCCGCGTCTATGTGTGCCAGCAATTCCGGCAGGTACCGCTGTACGTGAGTTTGGCCCATGCGGAACGTCAGGCCCTTGTCGAAGGCGTCACCAAACAGGAAGCCGTGAATGAAGCCGGCATACACCCCCGGCACGCTGACCACCCCGCCCCTGCGCACGGCCGCGATGCTCTGGCGCAGCGCCTTGCCGCTGCTGCCTTCGAGCTTGAGCGCGGTCAACACGGCCTCGGCGGTGCTGCCCTTGGCCTCGAACCCCACGGCATCAATCACGGCATCCACCCCGCGCATGCCGGCAGTCTGGCGCACGATGGTATCGGCCGGGTCATCGTCGTGGGCGAAGTCGATTGGAATCACACCGTAGGCCTGATGGGCGTAGTCCAGCCGGTAGCCGCATTCATCGACCATGAAGATCTGTTCAACGCCCAGCATGCGCGCGCAGGCCGCCGACAGCAGCCCGACCGGACCGGCACCGTAGATCGCCAGTGACGAGCCCTGGCCGACCTCGGCATTGAGCAATGCCTGCCAGGCTGTGGGCAGAATGTCCGAGAGGAACAACACTTGGTCGTCGGCCAGGTGCCCCGGCACTTTGAATGGTCCCACGTTGCCCTTCGGTACCCGCACATAGTCGGCCTGCCCACCGGGTATGCCGCCATACAGGTGGCTGTAGCCGAAAAGTGCAGCGCCCGGCGCGATCGCTTTTTTATTGAGCAACGCGCCACGACCGGTGTTAGTGGTTTCGCAGGCCGCAAAGAGTGCGTGCTGGCAGAAGAAGCAATCCCCGCAGGCAATCACGAACGGGATCACTACCCGGTCACCCGGGCGCACGGCAGTAACGGCGCTGCCAACCTCTTCGACGATGCCCATGAATTCATGGCCAAGAATGTCCCCTTGCTCGACCATCGGGATCTTGCCGCGGTAAAGATGCAAATCGGACCCGCAGATGGCAGTTGCGGTAACCCGAAGCAGGATATCGTCGTCCTCCTGCAGGTCGGGATCTGCAACGGTATCGACGCGGACATCGCCCGCGCCGTGGTAGGTCAGTGCGCGCATGCTTGTATCTCCCTGGCAAGTCCTGGCGCGATTCCGGGTCGACACACCCGGAATCGCGGCCCGGCACCTATCGGGTACCCAACCTCAAACGAGTGGGCCCTTCACTGGCTGCGGCCCCCGCCGTGGCTGTTCTGCCCACCTTTGCGGCCGGCTTCGGATGCCCGTTGGCGGTCGTTGGCAAAATTCCCACCCGAGGCCTGGCCACCCTTGTGGCCAGCGCGCGAGGCGCGTTCCCGGTCATTGGCGAAGTTGCCTGGGTTGGTTTCCTTGGTGCCGCCACGCTGGCGGGTACGCTCTTGGTCCTGCGCCATGTCGTTTCTCCTTGCGATGGTTTGGCTGGTCGCGTGTGGCATGGATCTGTGCCATGCATTATTTCCGAACCGCCGATCACCGGCTCTGCTCAATGGTTTTGCCAGTACCTGACCAGTGGCACGAAACTCACGCAGGCAAAATGTTTGCGTGTTGGCTGCAAGCGGATTGCACTTTGGCCCGCGGGCCGCGGTCACAATTGCCGGGTGACGGCCTATAATCCCGCCACACCACATGCCCGGCGCTGCTGTCACGGGCCGTACCAAAGGCTCTTGCACAAGGCTCCGCCGATGACGTCTCCCAAGCAACCCGCCTCACCGCACAACCCGGCGCTCAGCCCAAGCCACCTGAATTTTCCGGTGGTGGGCATCGGTGCTTCGGCAGGTGGACTGGAAGCCATCTGTACGCTGTTCCGGCAAATGCCCAGCGATTGCGGCATGGCGTTTGTCGTGGTCCTGCACCTTTCGCCCGACCACCAGAGCGTGGCCGACCGCATCATCCAGGGCACCACGAAGATGCCGGTGCGCCAGGTAACCGAGCCGGTGCCGATCGAACGCAACCACGTCTACGTGATCTCACCCGCCAATCGCCTGTCCACCAACGACGGTTACCTGCGCGTGGCCCCGGCCAACCGCCGGCGCGGCGACCACGTCGCCATCGACCTGTTCTTCCGTGACCTGGCCGACGTGCACAAGGACCACGCCTTTTGTGTGGTGTTGTCCGGCACGGGCGCCGACGGTGCGGTGGGCCTGTCGCGGATCAAGGAACAGGGCGGCGTGACCCTGGTGCAGACCCCGGGTGACGCCCAGTACGACAGCATGCCCCGTGCAGCCATCGAAACCGGCATGGTCGACCTGGTGCTGCCAGCGGCGGAAATGCCGCAAAAGCTGCTTGAACTGTGGCGCAATGCACGCCAGGTAAAGCTGCCCGAAATCGAAGACGACACCCTGCCACCCGCCCTGGGCACCCGCGCGGGTGACGCCCAGGCAAGCGAACCACTGCTCGAAGAGATTCTTCTGCAGTTGCGCAGCAACACCGGCCATGATTTTCAGCACTACAAGCGCGCCACCGTGTTAAGGCGCATCGAGCGACGCTTGCATGTGACCGGGCAGAGCAACCTGGCCGGCTACCTGCGTTATCTGGAGCAGCATCCGGCCGAATCCACTGCATTGCTCGCCGACATGCTGATCGGCGTGACCAATTTCTTCCGCGACCGCGAAGCCTTCGAGTCACTGGAGCGGCATGTGTTGCCGCAACTGGCCTGCGAGCGTGACCCCGCCGACGGCAATGACGAGATCCGCATCTGGTCAGCCGGTTGCTCCACCGGTGAAGAAGCGTACAGCGTGGCCATGCTGGTGTGCGAACAGCTGGCGCTGGAGCAGCGCGCACGCAAGGTACAGGTGTTCGCCACCGACCTTGATGAGCGTGCCATCGGCATCGCCCGCATTGGCTCATACCCTGAGGCGATCGTCACCGACGTGCCGCCGAGTCGCCTGCGCCCGTTCTTCGTCAAGGAAGACCAGCATTACCGGGTTCGCAAGGAGGTGCGCGAGAAGGTGTTGTTCGCCCGCCATAACCTGCTGTCAGACCCACCGTTTTCGCAGATCGACCTGATTGTCTGTCGCAACCTTCTGATTTACCTGGACCGTGAGGTGCAGCGCGACATCTTGCAGATGTTCCACTTTGCCTTGCGCCCAGGGGGTTACCTGTTCCTTGGCTCCTCCGAGTCGGCCGATGTGGCCGGCGAACTGTTCGCCCCCGTCGACAAGCGCAACCGCATCTTCCGTGCCCGCGATGTCAGCAATGCCGGGCGCCGCGCTGAACGCCAGCTACCGGGCAAGTCCGTCAGCAGTACCAACCTGGACACCGTGGTCAAGGTCAAGCCCGGGCGCAGATCGTCGTATGCCGAACTGCACCACCGGGCACTGGCGCAGCGCATGCCGCCTAGCCTGATCGTCGATACCGAAGGCCATATCCTGCACATGAGCGATGGCGTCGGTCGCTTCCTGCAGCTGGCCGGTGGCGAGCCCAGCCGCAACCTGCTCAGCCTGGTACTGCCCAGCTTGCGGCTGGCCCTGCGTAGCACGCTGTTCCAGGCTCGCCAAGGTACCGAGGCAGTGACTTCCCGCCCGGTCGACCTGGTCGACAGCGAGCACAGGTTACAGGTAGAGATCACCGTTCAGCCCCACAGGGACGACCTCCATGGCAGCGATTGCCTGCTGGTAGTGTTTGAACAGCGCGCGCCGGACCCGTCCTTGCCACTGCCCGGGGTCATTCGCCAGACCGACAGCATGGTGTTGCACAACCTTGAGCGCGAACTGCAGCGCACCCGCTTGCAACTGCAGGAAACCATCGAGCAGTCGGAAGTTTCCAGCGAAGAGCTGACCGCCTCCAACGAAGAAATGCAGGCGATCAACGAAGAACTGCGTTCGGCCAGCGAAGAGCTGGAAACCAGCAAGGAAGAGCTGCAGTCGATCAACGAGGAGTTGTTGACGGTCAACTACGAGCTGAAGAACAAGGTCGAGGAAACCGACAAGGTCAACGACTACCTCAGCAACCTGATTGCCTGCACCGAAATCGCCACGGTGTTCGTCGACCGCAACCTGCATATCCGCTGGTTCACCCCACGCGCCACCGACCTGTTCAATATCCTGGCCGTCGACACCGGCCGCTCGCTGCTCGACATCACCCACCGCCTGGATTACCCCGCGCTGGCCGACGATGCCCGCGCCGTGGCCCAGGGTGCAGCCATCATTGAACGAGAAATCGGCGGCCAGAACGACCACTGGTACCTGGCGCGCCTGCTGCCGTATCGGTCCAGCGAACAAAAAATCGATGGCACGGTGCTGACGTTCATCGACATCAGCAGCAGCCATGCTGCCGAGGAACGGGTGCGCCAGGGTGAAGAAAAGCTGAGCAGGCAACTGGCAGAGTCGCAGAGCTCCAGCCACATGAAAGATGAGTTTTTCGCCGTCATGTCGCATGAGCTCAAGCACCCGCTGAACCTGATCCAGCTCAATGCCGAAATTCTGCGTCGCTTGCCATCGATCAAGAACATCGGGGCAGCCAGCAAGGCTGTCGCCACCATCTGCGAGGCGGTCTCGAGCCAGGCGCGGATCATCGACGACCTGCTGGATGTGGCCCGTATTCGCACCGGCAAGCTCAAGCTCAAGACCGAACCGGTAGACCTCGGCGTCGTCCTGCAAGGCATCCATGGCGTGGTGTTGAACGAGCAGCATGCCTGCCCGGTGCACCTGGAAATGCCCGCCGACGGGCTACCGGTGATGATCGAAGGCGATGTCACGCGCCTGGAGCAGATCATCTGGAACCTGCTGAACAACGCGATCAAGTTCAGCCCGGCCGGCGGCGAGATACGCCTGGTGCTCAGCCACGACGACCATCAGGCATGTTTGCAGGTGATCGACCATGGCGTGGGCTTGAGCCACGACAGCCTGGACCATATCTTCGACCTGTTCAGCCAAGCTGCACCGCAACTGGCCAGCCACAACCGTGAAGGCCTGGGCATCGGTCTGTCGTTGGTGCGGCAACTGGCCGAAGCACAGGGCGGTAGCGTTCAGGCCAGTTCGCCTGGGTTGGGCCTGGGCTGCACCTTCACCGTCTGCTTGCCGTTGTGCGATGTACAGGGGCCACAGGCGGTGCCAGGTGTGGAAGTGCAGAGTGAAGGCCGTTTGAACGGCATCCGCGTGCTGTTGGTGGATGACTCCGTGGCGGTGCTCGAGGTGATGCAGGAGTTGCTGGAGATGGAGAGCGCCAGCGTCAACGCTTTCAGTCAGCCGCTCGAGGCCCTTGCTGCGGCTGCGGGCGAAGAGTTCGACATCATCATCTCCGACATCGGCATGCCGGTCATGGACGGACATGCCTTGATCAAGGCCTTGCGCGGCCATGTGCACCTGCGCCACACACCGGCCATTGCGCTCACCGGCTACGGCGCCAGCGCTGACCAGCACAAGTCGCGGCAGTCAGGGTTCGATCGCCACTTGAACAAACCGGTCGGCTATGACGAGCTGGTCGAGGCCATCGAGGCGTTGAGCGGTACGGTACCGTACTGAAGGCGGGTGGGTTGCCTGTCCCGGCCTTTCACGCAGGTTCATCCGCGCAAGGGCCGGCACAGGCAAGCACTAGGCGTGCACACTCCACTGACACGCCTCCAACTCGATCGGCATCTCGTCAATGGCATGGATCATGCCGTTCTCCAGTGCCTCCGCAGGCCCCAGTATCCGCGGATAGGCCATCAGATACCGCGGCACATCCAGTACCTGGGTCGCGCCTTGGGTCCGCTCGGCGACGATCTGTGCATACAGCTGCAAGTCGTAATCCAGGCTCATTGCATACTCGGCCATGCGCGCATGGTCGACCGAACCATGCAAGGTCCAGTGGAACGGATGGAACAGGAACTTGCTGTGGCTGCACGCCGTCCGCCGCTCCCCGGCGAGGAACAGAATATTGCCCATTGACTCGACCGTGCCAAGGTTGTGGGTATGCACCGGTACCGGCAAGGACCGCAGGAAGTTGTACAGGGTGAACCCGTAACTGCATTCGCCGCCCATCGTAGCGATGTTCAATTGCAGCACCTCGGGCCCTTGCTGCAATACCCGCGAACAGGTGTTGATCAGGTTGCCACACGTCGATGAGTTGATCGGCCCGGTGAAGTGAATGATATGTCTGGCCATGCTTGCCTCCACGGTTGGCAGGTCATTCCTTGGCGTTCTGTCCATCGTCACCCTGCCCCGCCATCTGCTGGTAGTGTTTGCGCAGGGCGTGCAGCTCGGCCGGGTCCATGTCTTCCAGGTCCAGCAGGGCCTTGTGCGCCCGGCGCGTGGTGCGCAGTAGCTCGTCGATCTTGATGTGCAGTTCGTCGTTATCGCGGTTCTGGGTATTCTGGATCAGGAACACCATCAGGAAGGTGATGATGGTAGTTGAGGTGTTGATCACCAACTGCCAGGTATCATTGAAACCGAACAACGGCCCGGTAACCGCCCAGGTCAGGATCAGCAGGCAGGCGATGCCGAAGCTGAGCGGGCGGCCGGCCCAGTTTGACAGCCAGTGGGCGAAACGGTCGAATTTCATCCTGGTACCCTTCCATGACGCGGGTATGCGGTGGAAACGTAAGGGGCCGCAAAGTTCAACCTGCCGTAGGTGTTTTCCGTTGGTCAATCCTGCTGAACCCGCGCTGCCCTTTGTGAGTCGCACTTTCAGAGCGACCGAACAAGGAACCGGCAATGAGGGCGGCAGCGTGAGTGATATCCGCATCGGTATCTCCGGGTGGCGTTATGGCCCCTGGCGCAAGGATTTCTACCCCAAAGGCCTGCGCCAGGATGACGAACTGGCGTTCGCTTCGCGGGCGGTGAACAGCATCGAGATAAATGGCTCGTTCTACAGCCTGCAAACCCCCGAGCGCTATCTGGGCTGGCGTGACGAAACACCAGAGGGTTTCGTGTTTGCAGTGAAGGGGCCGCGCTACATTACCCATGTGCGGCGGTTGAAGGACATCGAGGAGCCCGTCGCCAATTTCTTTGCCTCGGGGCCGCTGTTGCTAGGCAACAAGCTCGGCCCGTTCCTGTGGCAGTTTCCGCCGAACATGAAGTTCGATGAGGCGCGCTTTGCCCGGTTCCTGGCGTTGTTGCCGCGTAATCGCCAGGCCGCCCGCGAGTGTGCCCAGGGCTGCGCCGAGCGCCTGAAGGGCAATGGCGGCTTGGCGATCAAAGGCAACGCGCGCTTGCGCCACGCCGTGGAGATCCGCCACGAAAGCTTCGTCTGCGACGCCTTTGTCAAATTGCTGCGCAAGCATCAGGTGGCATTGGTGGTGGCCGACAGCGCTGGCAAGTGGCCCTATGTCGAGGACGTGACCGCCGACTTCGTCTACATGCGCCTGCATGGGGATGTGGAGCTGTACAGCAGCGGCTATACCGCTCGTGCGTTGCGGCGCTGGAAGGAGCGCATCCAGCATTGGAGCCGGGGTAGCCAAGTGGAAGATGCCCGCTTGATCGTGCCCGGGCCGCCACCTAGGCGCGCCGCGCGTGATGTTTACTGCTATTTCGACAATGACCAGAAAGTGCATGCGCCCTACGACGCCCGGCGGCTGCTGCAGAAGCTGTCGCTGGACCATGAACTGATGACTGAGCCTGGCGTGGTGCCGGAGGTGGCCCTGTGAACCAGACCCTCCCCGCCCCGCGCCGCACCATCGACAAGGTCACCGCCGTACGCCGGCTCAATGTGTTGACCCTGAACGTGCACAAGGGCTTCACCTTCTTCAACCGGCGCTTCATCCTGCCTGAACTGCGCGAGGCCGTGCGCGCCACCGGCGCTGATTTGGTGTTCTTGCAAGAAGTGCACGGCAGCCACCAGCAACACGCCCTGCGGCACCCAGCCTGGCCGGAAACACCGCAGTACGAGTTCCTTGCCGACAGCATGTGGCCGCAGTTCGCCTATGGGCGTAATGCGGTGTACCCACACGGTGACCACGGCAACGCGCTGCTGTCGAAGTTTCCGATTACCCGCTTCAACAACCTCGATGTTTCGGTACAGGGTAACGAGCAGCGCGGCTTGCTGCATTGCCGGCTGGACGTACCCGGGCATGACCAGGTGCATGCAGTGTGCGTGCACCTGGGCCTGCGCGAGGCCCACCGGCAAAGCCAGGTGAAGCTGCTGCTCGATCTGCTGGCCAGCTTGCCGCCCGAAGCCCCCGTCATCATTGCCGGGGATTTCAATGACTGGCGGCTGAAGGCGGACGCGCTGCTCAGCCAGCACCTGGTCGAAGCGTTCGGCGCGTGTTCCGGCACCCCCGCGCGGAGTTTTCCGGCGCGCTTGCCGCTGTTGCGCCTGGACCGCATCTACCTGCGCAACGCCGTACCCGACAATGCCAAGGTGTTGTCCACGTATCCGTGGTCGCACCTTTCCGACCACGCCCCATTGGCCGCGGAGATAAACCTGTGAACCGACCTTGGGTAGATGGCAACAACGTGGAGCTGTTGATCAACGGCGAACAATATTACCCCCGGGTGTTCGAGGCCATGGCCCAGGCACGGGAAGAGATTCTGCTGGAAACGTTCATCATCTTCGATGACAAGGTCGGCCGGCAGCTACAGCAGGTGTTGATAGACGCGGCGCGCCGAGGCGTGCGGGTCGAGGTGGCCGTGGATGGCTACGGCACCGCTGACTTGCCCGAAGCCTTCATCGCGGCGATGACCGATGCCGGCGTCAGCTTCCATGCCTTCGATCCGCAACCGCGGCTGGTGGGCATGCGTACCAACCTGTTTCGTCGCCTGCACCGCAAAATCGTGGTGGTTGACGGTGAACGGGCATTCATCGGTGGTATCAACTACAGCGCCGACCATCTGGGTGACTTTGGCGCCATGGCCAAGCAGGACTACGCCGTGGAAGTCACAGGCCCGGTGGTGGCGCAGGTGCACGCCGCCAGCAAGCGCCTGATGTCGCCGGTCCTGCAGCCGCCCAGCGCCGTAAGGCCGGTCACTGAGCCGGCTGGCGCCAGCAGTGCCGTACTGGTCGAGCGCGACAACGGGGTACGCAGTACCGATATCGAGGCTCATTACCTGCAGGCATTTCGCGCCGCCAAGCAGCGCATCGTGGTAGCCAATGCCTATTTCTTCCCGGGTTATCGCCTGATGCGGGAACTGCGCAACGCGGCCCGGCGTGGCGTGGAGGTGCGGCTGATCCTGCAAGGCCAGCCAGACATGCGCTGGGTCCGCGCGCTGTCGCGGCTGTTGTACAACTACCTGTTGCGCGACGGTGTGGCCATTCACGAGTACTGCGAGCGGCCCTTGCACGGCAAGGTTGCCCTGGTGGACGACCAGTGGGCCACCGTCGGCTCCAGCAACCTGGACCCGCTGAGCTTGTCGTTCAACCTGGAGGCCAACCTGTTCATCCGCGACCCCGCGTTCAACCAGCAACTGCACGAGCATCTGCAAGCCCTGGCTAGCAAGCAGTGCAAGCCGGTCACACTGGAACGCATGATCCGCGGCTACTGGTGGCGGGCACCGCTGATCTTCGTGTGCTTCCATGTAATCCGCCACTTCCCCCGCATTGCCGGCTGGTTCCCGGCGCACCGTCAGCGTTTGCGCTCGGTGCAACCAGAGGCGTCGTCCCAGGGCGATTTGCATGAGGGCAATACCTGATGGCGCGCAAAGCTTGGCAAACCTGGGGCAAACGCCTGCTCACACTGGCCTTTCTGGTCTTCATTCCGGTGCTGTTATACCTGTTGGCGCGTAACCTGGACTGGAATGAGGTACGTCAGTCCTTGCTGGCGTACAAGCCCGGGACGCTGGCCATAGGCCTTGCAATCGCCCTGTGCAGCTACCTGACCTTCGCCAGCTACGACCTGCTGGCGCGGGCGTATACCGGGCACCACCTGCCGGCAAGGCAAGTATTGCCCATTGCTTTTGTCTGCTATGCCTTCAACCTCAACTTCACCACCTGGGTAGGCGGTGTTGCCTTGCGCTACCGGCTGTACAGCCGCCTGGGCCTGGATACGCCGACCATTACGCGCATCCTCACCTTGGGCCTGCTGACCAACTGGATGGGCTACATGCTGCTGGCCGGTACTGTGTTTGCCTTGGGTTTGGTCGAGCTGCCCAGCAGCTGGGCGGTGGGCGCTACCGGTCTACGCCTGATCGGCCTGGTGTTGCTGGCTGTTGCCACGGGCTACCTGCTAGCCTGTGGCCTGGCCAAAAAACGGACCTGGCGCTGGCGTGACCATGAAGTGACGCTGCCCTCGTTGCGACTGGCGCTGTGCCAAGTGGCACTGGGTGCCAGCAACTGGGCCCTGATGGCGTTGCTGATCTTCTGGCTACTGCCGGGAGACGCGTTCTACCCCTCGATTCTGGGCATTTTGCTGATCAGCTGTGTGGCAGGCGTGGTCGCCCATATCCCGGCGGGGCTGGGGGTGCTTGAAGCGGTCTTCCTCGCCCTGCTGCACGGGCAAATGGCCCAAGGCACCCTGGTGGCTGCGCTGTTGGGCTACCGCACGCTGTACTACCTGCTGCCGCTGCTGCTGGCGGTGGTTACCTACCTGATCCTGGAAAAGCGCGCCAAGGCCATGCGCCGGCGCGACAAGCCCGCCCAGACCTGACAAGGGCCATTGGCCCGGGAGGTGGCAAGTGCGTATTCGAGTGATGCTGTTGATGGTTGCCAGCCTGGCCAGCGGCCAGGCCTTGGCCGAAGCCTGCAACGTACTGACCCGCTCCTCCAGCGACGCGGTAACGCCAGTTGAGCGGCACACCTGCTACAGCTACAGCAACCTGCCCGCCGAAGCGATCAACTGGTCATGCAGCAACGAGAGCAAAGACATGCTCAACAGCGAGAAGCACAAGGTTGCGCGATGTGCCGATGGCAGTGTCGGCAGCTGTATTGCGCCACTGACCCAGGAAGCGCTGGCCAACCCCAAGGCTACCGGCGGTGAGCAACCCGCGATGCCCAAGGATGCCCGGGTGATCACCTACTATTACGACACCCCCAGCCTCGGCCAGGCCCGCACCGATTGCGAACGCAACAACGGCATCTGGCAAACCCATTGATCTGGCATGCCAATCGCTGTCAGGCGCCGTGTGCTGCGAAGAGGCCGGTCAAGCCAACGACCTTCCCTGGCAATAATGGCGTCATCGCAGCGCAAGGCAGCGTGCTACAGCGCACTCGTTTGCCCTGAGCACCAGGAGGCTTCAGGGCGAAATCGGATCGCTCGCCGGAAACGTTTCATCCAGCGCATTGTCCACGGCACTCTCCCCCGGCTTTTCACCGCAATGGCAATCCCCCATCCGGCACGCTTCACCATGGCGATGCCCGCTCGCGCAGGCTTCGCAGCAGTAGGCCTTGCCGTCGCGCTGCAAGGCATTGGCATCTACGCTGCAGGAACAGTGCGCACACGCGCAACGCTGCTCGTTCATGGCTTGCCCTCCTCTTCATCGATCACGTCATCGGTCCACGGTTCGCCATCCAGCGGTGCAGACCGTGCCAGCTCCGCCTCGTCCAGGCCGATCCCGCCACCAATCTCGTCGGCATCCACTCGCCGCAGCACTTGGTCTGCCGGGCCGCCACTGCCACCCGGTTCGTGTGGGTCGCGGGCGCCGGTTTCGTCCAGCAGGGTGTCCGGGCTCAGGTCGTCATAGGTGACGTTGTCCTCATGCAGGCTGTCGCTCAACGCCTCGCCCCCGGTCATGCCACTTTCAGCTACGCGCCGTGGCGGGAATTCGCGGGCGACCTCGTCGGCGGGGCGAAGGTCACCCACGCGCCCTTCGCGCTCGTCCAGGCGCTCGTCGAAGTCCAGCTCATGGACGCTGCCCATGCGGTCTTCAGTGTCGTCGATTTCACTGGGGGTGTAGGGCTTCGGTTCATCTGCTCTGGCCATGTGCGTTCTCCATCAGGTGGCTTCATGTGGTCGACTACGTCGCACTGCAGAAGATTCAGAGTTTTTTGAACTACCCGCCGGGCCATTGCCTCCCATTTCTACAGACTGTGATTCGCCCGGAGCCCGCCATGGCCAAGCCCCTGCAGGAATACGCGCGCAAGCGCGACTTCAACGCAACGCCCGAGCCCAGCGGCAAGCGCGGTCGGGGCAAGCGGGCTCACGCGCTGCAATTTTGCATTCAGAAACACGACGCCAGTCACCTGCACTACGACTTCCGCCTGGAGCTCGACGGCACGCTTAAAAGCTGGGCGATCCCCAAGGGCCCTTCACTGGACCCCAAGGTCCGCCGCCTGGCCGTACACGTCGAGGACCACCCACTGGACTACGCCGACTTCGAGGGCCATATACCCGAAGGCCATTATGGCGCCGGGGATGTCATCGTCTGGGATCGTGGTATCTGGGAGCCGGAAGGCGATGCGCGGGAGGCCTATGCCAAGGGCAAGCTGCGCTTTCGCCTGCAAGGCGAAAAGCTCAGTGGCGTGTGGAACTTGTTTCGCACACACCTGGCCGGCAAGAAAGAGCAATGGATGCTGGTGAAATCGCACGATAGCCAGGCCCGTAGCGAAGCCGATTACAGTATTGTCGAGGCCCAGCCCGACAGCGTACTCAGCGACCGCACGCTGGTCCCACGCAAAACTGCCAACACGGCAGCAGCCACACCGCGGGCCAGCCGTAAACGCGCTGGTAATGCCCGCAAGGCGGTACTCCCGGCACAGCTGCAGCCACAACTGGCCACCCTGGTGGATTCGCCCCCCAGTGGCGACTGGCGCTACGAGGTCAAGTTCGACGGCTACCGGATCCTCGCCCGCATAGACGGCGAAGACATCCGCCTGTTCACCCGCAACGGCCATGACTGGAGCAGCAAGATGCCTGGCCAGGTCGCTGCCCTGCGCGCGCTTGGCATCGACTCGGCCTGGCTCGACGGTGAAATGGTCGTGGCTGACGAACATGGCGCCGCAGATTTCCAGGCGTTGCAGAACGCCTTTGACACCCAGCATGACGAGAACATGACCTATTACCTGTTCGACCTGCCCTTCCTCGGCGGCCAGGACCTGCGCCAACGGCCGTTGCAGGACCGCCGTGAAGCCCTTCGGCGTTTGCTGGAACACAACGAATCGGAGCTTCTCAAGTACTCCGATGACTTCGACCAGCCCGTCGAGTCGTTGCTCGACAGCGCTTGCCGGCTGGCGCTTGAAGGCCTGATCGGCAAACGTGCCGACAGCCCTTACAGCGGTCGCCGCAGCTCCGATTGGGTCAAACTCAAGTGCAAGCAGCGCCAGGAGTTCGTGATCGTCGGCTACACCGACCCGAAAGGCAGCCGCAGTGGCTTCGGTGCCCTGTTGCTGGCCTTGCACGACAACGACACTGGCGAGCTGCGTTATGCCGGCAAGGTGGGCACCGGGTTCAGTGCCACCACCCTGGCCACCATCCATGCCCGGCTAACACCACTGGAAACCACCGGGCCAGCCCTGTCCAGGCCACCCACTGGTGCCGAAGCCCGTGGCGTGCATTGGCTGCAGCCCCAACTGCTGGCCGAAGTGGCCTATGCCCAGATGACCCGGGACGGCATCGTGCGCCATGCGGTGTTCCACGGCCTGCGTGATGACAAGCCGCCAACTGCCATTGACCTGGAGCGCGCCATGCGCGCCATGCCCGCCAAGACCGTAGCCAAACGCAAGCAGGCCAAGGCGCCTGATACGTTGGGCGAACTGCGCCTGACCCACCCCGACCGGGTGATCGACGCCACTAGCGGGGTAACCAAGCGCGAGGTGGCCGAATACTACGCCGCCGTCAGCCCGTACCTCATGCCCCAGCTCAAGCATCGGCCGGTAGCGCTGGTGCGTGCCCCAGACGGCTTGGCCGGCGAGCTGTTCTTTCAGAAAAACGCGGAGCAGCTGCACATACCCCACGTGCTCAACTACGAGAAGGCCGAGGCCGGCCAGGCAGCGATGGTCATCAATCGAGCCGACACGCTGCTCGGCGCGGTGCAGATGAACATGCTCGAACTGCACACCTGGAACGCCACCGACAAGGATTTCGACAAGCCCGACCGCTTTGTGCTCGACCTGGACCCTGACCCCGCACTGCCGTGGAAGGCCATGCTGGAGGCGACCCAGCTCACGCTCACCCTGCTCGATGAACTGGGTTTGCAGGTGTTTCTGAAAACCAGCGGCGGCAAGGGCATGCATGTAGTCGTGCCGTTGACCCGGCGGGCGGGCTGGGACGAGGTCAAGGATTTCAGTCACGCCATCGTCAAACACCTGGCCGGGCTGTTCCCAGAGCGCCTGAGTGCGGTGTCGGGGCCAAAGAACCGGGTCGGGCGGATTTTCATCGACTACCTGCGCAACGGCAAGGGCGCAACCACGGCATGCGCTTATTCCTTGCGGGCCCGAGACGGCTTGCCGGTGTCGGTGCCGATCTGGCGCGAGGAACTGCCCAAGATCAAGGCGGCCAACCAGTGGAACATCGCCAATCTGCACGAGCGCCTGGCAGAGGTCGAAGACCCCTGGGCGGACATGAGCAAGGTGCGCCAGTCCATTACCGCCCGCATGCGCAGGCAACTGGGGCTCGAATGATGGCCATGACCCGGGAGATACGCCCATGAGCATCGTCCAGGACTTCAACCTGACCACCCTTGACCGCTTGCTACGTACCTTCAGCGAACGCCTGCAACCGCTCAACCTCGACACCCAGCTACCGCAACTGATCCAGGCGCTGCAGGCGGATCACCTCGATCTGCTGCCCTTGCCAGGGCAAGGCAACACCTTGCGCCGCTGGCAGACCTTGGCGCGGGTGGCCGGCTGCGACCTGGCACTGGCCAAGCTCTACGAGGGCCACACCGATGCCTTGGCGATTCTTGCTGAATGTGGCGCGGCCCACCAGGCTGAAGACGGCATCTGGGGGGTATGGGCCGCCGAGCCACCCGATGCGCGTGCCTACATCACGGCGCGGGACGGCGACCAGGTCCGCTTGGGGGGCCGAAAAGCCTGGTGTTCAGGTGCCTTGCAGATCGACCGCGCGCTGATCACGGCATGGGATGAGGCTGAGCGACCGCAACTCGTGGCCATTGAATTGTCGCAACCCAGTCAAGGGTTGAACATCGAACATTGGCAGGCCGTTGGCATGGCTACCACCGCCAGCGTCGAAGTGGCGTTCAATGATACGCCTGGCACGCTTGTCGGCAAGCCCGGGCAATACCTCGCACGCCCCGGCTTCTGGCAAGGTGGTGCCGGCATCGCCGCCTGCTGGTACGGTGCGGCCGAGGCGCTGGCGGATTACTTACGTGAGCACTGCCGCAAGCCGCGCCCCGACCCGCATGCCGATGCGCACCTGGGCGCGGTGGATGCAGCCTTGTACGGTGCCCGGGCGGCACTGCGCGAATGCGCCGCCTGGATCGACCGGCAGCCGGGCGTGGATGCCAGTTTCCAAGTGCGCCGTACCCGCGCTCAGGTCGAGCAGGCTGTTGAGCAAGTCATCAGCCATGTTGGCCGTGCCTTGGGTGCCACCCCTTTCTGCCGCAGCAGCCATTTTGCCCGGCTGAACGCCGACCTGCCGGTATTCCTGCGTCAGAGCCATGCCGAGCGCGACCTGGCAGTGTTGGGCCAACAGCTGGCCCAAGTGCCTGCAGGAGCCTGGCAGCTATGAGTGCGAACCTGATCCAGTCCACCCGCGGCACGCCTTGGGCAGCCTGGCAGCAGGCCGCGCATCTGGCGCGCGCCACCTGGTTAGATCCGCGTCAACTCTGCCCGCCGGGGCGCCGGCTGGTAATGATCGCGCCGCATCCAGATGACGAAATTCTCATGGCGGGTGGGTTGTTGGCGGGTTTCAAGGGACGCGAGCAAGACCTGATGCTGATCTCCGCGACTGACGGTGAAGGCAGCCACCCGGGCTCCAGCCACTGGACCGAGCACCGCTTGCGCCGCCAGCGCCCCCTGGAGAGCCGACAGGCCCTGAAACAGCTGGGCCTGGACCCCAACCGCCTGGACTGGCGGCGGCTGCATCTAAAGGACGGCCAGTTGCCGCGTGAAGAAGCCTTTCTGGTCAGCCATCTCACCCAGTTGCTACGCCCTGGGGACCTGTTGATGGCCACCTGGCGAGGCGATGGCCATTGCGATCACGAGGCCGTAGGCCGAGCTGCCGCGCACGCAGCGCAGGCCCGCCAGGTGCAACTGGCCGAAGTGCCGGTATGGGCCTGGCACTGGGCACAACCCGACGACCCTCGCCTGCCCTGGCCCCGCGCGCACCGCCTGCAACTGGATGAAACCCGGGTGGCGGACAAGCGCAAGGCACTGAATGCGCATACCAGCCAACTGGAGGCAGACGGTGACCAGCCGCCCGTGCTCCCACCGCACCTACTGGATTGCCTGTTACAACCTTTCGAACTGGTGTTCCTGTGAATGGAGTTGTCATGAGCCTCAGCCCACAATATTTTGCCGACCTTTACGCCACCAGCGAGGACCCTTGGGCCTTCCGCACCCGCTGGTACGAGAAGCGCAAGCGCGAACTGGTCATGGCCTGCTTGCCGCGCCAGTGCTACCAGCGCGTGTTCGAGCCAGCCTGCGCCAATGGCGAACTCAGTGCGTTGCTGGCCGAACGCTGCGCAGAACTGCTGTGCCAGGACCTCGACCCCACCGCCGCGCGCCTGGCCCGCGAGCGCCTGGCAGAGGTGCGCAATGCTTCGGTGGAACTGGCCCGGCTACCGGCTGACTGGCCGGGCGGGCGCTTCGACCTGATCGTGCTCAGCGAAGTAGGCTACTACCTGGACTCCACCGACTGGCTGCAGGTGATCGAACAATCAGTGGCCAGCCTGACCTACGATGGCGCGCTGCTGGTCTGCCACTGGAAGCACCCCATTGCCGGTTGCCCGCAGGACGGCCGCGAAGTGCACCGCATGCTCGCCCGGCACCTGCCGTTGTATCAGCAGTTGAAGCACGAGGAGGCGGACTTCGTGCTGGAATACTGGTCGTGCCAGCCAAGCGTGGTCGACCTCGACGAGACATGCCCATGATTGCCGTCGTCATTCCGGCGCACAACGAGGCGCGCCGCTTGGGCCGGTGCTTGCGGGCGGTGCTGATTGCCGCGTCGCAGGCGCAGCAGGCGGGGCATCGGGTGGAAGTGCTGGTGGTGCTGGATCGCTGCAGCGATGGCAGTGCGGCCGTGGCGCGGCGCTTCGGCGTGCAGGTGCTGGCCGTGGATGCGGGAAATGTGGGCATGGCCCGGCGGGTGGGTGCCGCGCACATGGTCGAGCGCGGCGCGCAGTGGTTGGCGTGCACCGATGCCGACAGCCGTGTGCCGGCGCACTGGTTGGTGTCCCAGCTGGGCTGTAGCGCCGAGGTGGTTTGCGGCACGGTGCATGTGGAATATTGGCAGCCGTGGCAGACCGCGGCGTTGCGCAAGTTGTACCAAAGCCGCTACGCGGCCTGCGAAGGCCACCGGCATGTGCACGGGGCCAACCTGGGCATCTGCGCGGACGCCTACCAGCGCGTGGGCGGTTTTCAGCCCTTGGCGGCCCACGAAGATGTGCAACTGGTCAGCGACCTGCAGGCCAGTGGCGCGCAGATCGTCTGGACCGCCAGGCACAGCGTGGTGACCAGCAGCCGGCGAGACAGCCGTGCCCGGGAGGGTTTCGGCGATTATCTCGAAGGATTACAGGCGCACCTCCAGTGATGCCCACAGGTCAGCCGGAGCGCAAGGCGCCCCGGTAATCGCCCGGGGACTAGGAGGCCTTGCGGGCCTTCTTCGCCGGTTTCTTGCCACCGAGGCTGCGCTTGAGCAGTTCGGTGAGGTCGAGGATATCCGCACCTTTGTCCGAGCCACCCGCTTCGCCCTTCTCCACGGTCTCGATCTTGCCCTTGCTGGCCTTCTCTTCCACCAGATCCATGATGGTCTGGCGGAAAGCGTCATGGTAATTCTCGGGCTGCCAGGACCCGCTCATGTCCTCCACCAGTCGCTTGGCCATGTCCAGCTCGCGCTTCTCCACCTTGGTGTCGGTCACGCTACTGTCCAGTTCCAACGACTCCAGCCCGCGCACTTCGTCCGGCCAGCGCAGGGTAATCATCACCAGCGCATCTTCCAGCGGCCGCAGCAGCGCCAGGTGCTGGCGGGTGTGCAGCACCACGGTGGCCAGCGCCACCTTGCCGGTCTTTTGCAATGTTTCGCGGAGCAAGGCATACACCTTGCCGCCACGCCGGTCGGGCGTCAGGTAGTACGGCGTATCGAAATGCTGTAGCGGGATCTCGCTGGCGTCGACGAAGGAAAAGATATCGATCGTTTGCGTCGCTTCGGGCCGGGCCTTGCGGATTTCTTCCTCGCTGATCACCACATAGCGGCCTTTCTCGAACTCCACGCCTTTGACGATGTTGTCCTTGTCGATGTCCTTGCCGCTCACCTTGTTGATCCGTTTGTAACCCACTGGCTCCATGCTGCGCTTGTCGAGCCAGTCGAAATCCACACGCTCGCTGCGTACGGCGGTATTGAGGGCTACGGGGATATGCACGAGGCCAAAGCTGATGGCGCCTTTCCAGATTGCACGAGCCATGACGCTGCTCCAGGGTTGCCTGCCGATACCAGAAGTGACTGCGGCAAGCCACGAAGGTTTAGCTGCCCTGCCCTACGGCAACGCCGCCCGTGATCAAACCTCGCTGAACAGCACCCGCCTGAACGCTTCGGCGGCCAGATGCACCTGCACCGCCCAATCCCCTGCCGCCTCGCTGCCGGCATCGTCAGAAATGTATTTCAGGCACACGAACGGAATGCCTTCGCCGCGTGCGATCAACGCCAGCACATAGGCTTCCATGTCCACCACGTCATAAGGGGCGTCGCCATGGTTGACCTCGAAGCTGTCGCCGCTGCCGCAGGTCTCCAAGGCCAGGCCAGGAATGGCCGCGCCGTGTTCCAGCACCACCGGGATGTCCGACAGCGGCGTCTCGTAACGGGCAAAGCCCAAAGGCGTCACATCCATGTCGCGCTGCACGAAACGGTTGCAGCACACCACCGAACCCTTACCGTGGCGCTGGCTGCCAGCAGAGCCCAAATTGACGATCAGCCTGGGCTTGTGAACCGCGATGGCCTTGGTCAGGGCGATGGCAGCATTGACCTTGCCGATACCGGTGAACACGGTGTTGAGCGCCTGGAAAACATCGCCTGCTTCGGCTTCGAGGGCGAAGACGAACAATGTGTCATCCAGGGAAATGTCGGGGAATTGCTTGATCAGCATCATGGAGCAGGTGTTTCCGAATGGCTGCAATGGGCGCGGTCATTGTCGGCCAACGCCGCCTAATTGCAAGCCCCGGCGGCCACCACGGCGTGCAGTGCCTGCGCCTTGCCCAGCCCGTCAGCGCCGGCCTGTGCCAGGCACTGCAACTGCAGGTCGGCATGAGTGCCATTGCGCAGCAGTTCACGGGCATGCTGGCAGGCGCGCTCGGCGTCGGCGCTATCGATGGGAACCTGCTCCTGCAACTGGGCCAGCCAGCCCTCGGCTGTGACCGGCTGCTGCTCGTGCGTGCCGATGAACTGCCCACGGCGCCCATGACGCATTGCGCGCCAATAATTTTCTTGGGCAACCCAACGCAACTCGCGGTTGCAGGCGGCCGGTTGATGACGGTGGTTGATGCTGTGCTCCACCAGGTGGCGGAAAAGTGCGGCGATGCATAAAGCATCTTCCAGGTGAGGGCAGCCATCGCAAATGCGCAATTCAACCGTCGGGTAGCGTCGCGAGGGGCGAATCGCCCACCAGAAATCGCCCTTCTCTGCCATCGCACCTGTGCGTTGCAACAGTGCGCGGTAACGTTGGTATGCGCCCCAGTCCGGCAGCGCTTCGGGCAAGCCCATGTGCGGCCACTCCCCGCAAATTACCCGGCGATAGCTCATATAGCCGGTGCTCCGACCCTGCCATAAAGGTGATGAGGTACTCAGCACCAGCAACAGCGGGAGCCAGCCCAGCAACCGGTTGATCAGCTGCATGCGGTCGCAGCCGGGCCCTACGCCCACGTGCACATGCAGGCCATTGAGCAAGCTACGCCGCGCCACGTGGCCGTAGTCATCGAACAACTGCTGGTAGTGGGCCGATGCAGCAGGCCGCTGTCTTAGCCAGTCGGCATTGGGGTGGCTGGCTGCGGCGTACAGCCCCAAACCCTCCTCGGCCAATGCCGAGCGCAGCGCGCAGCGGCCGTGCTGGAAGAATTCGCGCGCCTCGTACAGGTTGGCGAACACTGGCGATGCAACCTCGATCTGGCTACGGAACATTTCCTGGGCAAAATACTGCCCCATCACTTCGCGACAGCGGCCGATCAGCGTTGGCGAGGGCGCGGCCTTTACGCGTCCGGAGGCCAAGCTGACGAGCAGGTATTCTTCCTCGATACCGAACGTACAGCGCTCAACCATGGGGCTCAGCCGATACGGGTAACGGTGAGCGCAACGGCAGCGATGCGTTCGACCTGCTCATAGCCGCGCTCGGCCAGTTGCTCGCCGAACACGTCCGGGTCGACTTCGCGATACACCCACGACCAATCAGGCCCGGCCAGGCGTAGGCGGATGGCTTCAAGCAAGGCGTCACGCCCATCGACCACCGCCACGCCGGTATACAACAGCAACGACCCGCCTGGGCTGAGCCGTTCACGTGCTTGTTCGACGATACGCAGGGACAGCTCGGCCCCCAGGGTGCCACCGCCATGCCGGTAGGTCCGCTCGCCAGCATCGAGCATGTAGGGGGGATTGGCGACGATCAGGTCGAATGTGCCAGTAACGCCGTCGAGCAAGTTACTGGGCTCCACGGACACATTGCTCACGCCCGCCAATGCTGCGTTTATGGCGGTATAGCGCAGCGCCAACGGGTTGATGTCCACGGCACTGACTTGGGCATGTTGCGCGCCGCGGGCAATCAGCAAGGCGCCGATACCGGTACCACAGCCAATATCGACCGCATGCTCTACGCGCTTGGGACTGGTTTGCATATGCGCGTGAATGACTTGGGCAAAGCGGTAGCTGTCCGGGCCAAAAAACACCGCGTCTGTGGCGTCAGTCGGATAGGCTGAATGCACGAGCAACAAATCATCCAGCGTGGACCAGCGCACTGTGCTTCGCAACAGGTCGCCCTGCGCGGCAAGCACCCCGGCACGCTGTAACTGGCCCAGTTCATCGCTGGAGACAAGCCCGGGAGCGAACGGCCGACTCCAGCCGAATACATCGCGCAGCGTATGTGCATGCTGGCCTGCACGGCGAGCAATGACGCGGGCATGGGTGGCAGGTGTCACACAGGTAAACCGATAACCATCGGCGCGCAGCCGCTTGCCCAGTTGCAGTAGTGCCTGGTCGGTCGCGAGTTGCTGCGGGTCAAGCATCATCAGCGAGCGCCCTCCTGAATCATACCTGTGGCACGCAGGTAGGCACGGGTAGCACGCAGACCTTCAGGCGCCGCGTGCCGATTGCCGGACATCCTTTCGATCAGGTTATCGATATCAGGCTCGGCGCTTTCGTCAGACATCTCGTCAGGCGTTAGCGCGACTTCCCAGCTGCCGGGCAGCACTCGCCTGATGCGCGACTGCCAGCCTGCCGCAATCCAGTCGTGCCACAGCTGTTTTTCATAGGGGGTAAACACCCCGTACATGGGTGCGGACGGGCCTTCCACAAGCTTCCACCAACGGCTCTGGGCCGGGTCTTCACCGCGGCGAATCCAGCCTTGTGCCTGCAACGCTTGCAGAAACCGTGGCATGGCGCCAGGTTCGGCCAACCACTGGTTGATCGTGCGCCCCTGCAGCCGGCAGCGGTCAGAGTGCATGAACTGGCCAAATGGGCGCTTGTGCTCCAAGGCCTGGATCAACGCCGCCTCAAGATCGAAGCAGCTGATCAGGTGCGGTGTGTCGATGCCCAGATCATTCAAGCGATACCCCAGCCGCACGCGCCGATAAAAGCCGCGAGGGTCGTCGGCCGGGCAGAGCTGGCGCAGGGCCTGGATCGAGAGGTAGGCGTGGCCGCTGGCGGCGTTGTCGATGGTGGCGTGCAATTGAAAATACTGGCCATCGATACCCAGTTCGGCGAGCTCGTAGGTAGTAATCAGTAAATGCAGTGGCGGCTGCTCGTAGCCGAGGTTGTAGCCGATCACCTCTGGCAGGAACTGGTCACCGTAGAGCCCAAGTGCAAGTTGTACCGAACCTTGTAGATAGCGGTCGTCCTCGAGCTGCAACTGCTCCAGGCAGCCCAGCCGGCTCATCAGGCGTTGGTAGATCAGCACATGGTTGCAGCGTGGGTCGCCACTGCCAAGCTCTTCGAGATAAGTGCGAATCAGGCCGTGGTAGCGTGGGTCATGCCAATGGCGCAGTGCACTATGTAGCCATGCACCATCCACTGCCTTGGTCGGCGCTACTTGCTGCAAAAACCACAACGCCTGGGCGCGCGTTGCAAAATACCGGCGCGGTTCGCCTTGGTGGCGCTCCTCAAGGTAGGCAGCATAAGCTAGCGCTACGTCTGCGGCGTGACGGGCACTCCAGGCTTCAAGATGCGCGGGGTTGGCAGGCAGGTCATCCGGCAGGTGCCTGGCCTGCTCCAGCTGTTCGTTCAACCACTCGACGCTGACCCTGTCACTGCCTTCAAGCAACGCGTCATAGCGCTGCTGCAGGCCTGGCCCATTTGGCGTGGCCGATACCATCGCAGCAGTCTTGCGGGTCATGACCGTCATGCCGAGTTCCTCATGCACGTTTACTGGCTGGGTTTCTGCCCAGGCATCGGTTCAGGATCGGGTGCAGGTTGTGGGGCGGGCTTGTCGTCGGGTTGCTGCATCTGCAGGGACGGCTTGCTGGGGTCGGCATCCTTGGCCGGGTGGTCGTTATCGCGGTCAAAACAGCCGCCAAGCAAGGTAAGGGCGCCCATCAGGGCTAGCAGGGGTGTCAATCGCATACTGTCCTCCAGCGCGGGAAATTGCAGTGCCGGTTACCCGGCACTGCATGGCCTCACTTACGAGCGGCCGCCTTTGCGGCTTGATTCACTGCTCTGGCTGCCACCGGAGTGCTGGCCGCCTTTACGGCCTGCCTCGGAGGCTTTTTCGCGGTCATTGGCAAAGTTGCCTGGGTTTTTGGTACCGCCCTGGCTGCCTTGTTGATTGCCGGTACGGCTGTTCTCTTTGTTGGCCATGGTCGCAAACCTCATATGACTTCGGAGTGCACGGCTTGACTGCCGTACACTTGTTCGGAGTTCGCACATATGGCGGGATTCGTTTTATTGCGAAGGGTTCGGACCGGTGGCATTAAATAAGCGGCCACGCCATATTTGGTGCGCTGTTCAGTCGCGCGACTGGCTGTCAAGGCGCGCCTGACGACGGCCAAGCCAGCCGCCGGTAGCGGCCCAGCCCAGGGCCAGAAACGCACCGATGAACATTGCCAACTGGGGGTGATCGCCCAGCACGTCCAGGGCACGCTTGACCCAGCCGCTGAGGGCGTCTGCGCCCCGGTAGACCACGGTGTCGATGAAGTTCTTGGCTTTGTACTTGTCCTCGGTAGGCAGCACGGTGAACAGCATCTCGCGCCCCGGCCGCACCAGCGCGTATTCCCCGGCGCGGCGTACCACCATCACCACCACGAACACGGCAAACACCGGGGCCAGTGCCAGCCACAGGAAGCCCGCGGTCATTACCAGTGGTACCGCGACCAGCAAAACCCCTACCCCCAACCGCCGGGCCAGGCGCCCGGTAAGAAACACCTGGGTCAGGATGGCCAGGGCCTGTACCACGCTGTCGATCAGGCCGAAAACCTGGGTTTGCCGGGTGCGGTCGGTGAAGGTTTCGCTGACGATGCGCGCCTGCTCGAAATACAGGAAAGTACTGACGCTGGCCAGCAGCACCACGAACAGACCAATGCCCAGCAGATAAGGCGAACGCGCTACCGCGGTTGCCCCGGCGAAGGGGTTGCCGCCCAAGGGCCGCGAGTCGGGGCGCAGGGCTTGCTCCGGCAATGGTTGCCGCGCACGCCAGCGTTGCAGGAACAGCGCCGCGCCGATACTGCCAAGCAGAAAGGCCGCCGCCAGGAGCAGCAGCCCGGCATGGCCCAACGGCGCCACCAGCAGGGTGCCAAGAATGGGGCCGCTGAGCCCGCCCAGACTTGCCCCGGCCGCCAGCAAGCCGAACAGGCGCTTGCCTTGGGCCGTGGAAAACAGGTCGGCCAGCACGCTCCAGGCCAGCGAGATGGTCAGCAGATTGAACACCGACAGCCATATGTAGAATGCCCGGGCGGTCCACAGGTCATCCGCCTCGCGGGAAAACAGCCCGGCGAACAACAGCAGGTTGCTGGCGAAAAAACCATAGGTCCACGGCAGGATATACCGGCGTTGTACCCGCGACGCCAGCCAGCCGAACAGCGGCAAGCACGCCAGCGTGGCGATGAAGGTACCGCTGAACAGCCATTGCAGGTTCTCCACGCCACCGGCAACGCCCATGGTCTCGCGCACCGGGCGCAACATGAAGTAGCCGGTGAACAACAGGTAGAACAGCAGCAAGCCGGCGACTACCGCCGCACCCTCGCCGGGCTGAATGTTCAGCCCGTGCTCAAGGCGCCGCCGCCAGGCTGTCATCGGGTCACGCGAACTGCTTGATCAGCGCCTGCTGCTGCGCCGGGGTGAGCATCGGCCCTTGCCCGGCCTTGAGCTGGTCAAGCTGGCGGTCGGGCCGACCGGTGGCAGGGATGACCGTGGTTACTGCAGGGTGGCTGATGGCGAACTTGAGAAACAGTTGCGCCCAGCTGCCGATGCCCATTTCGGCGGCCCAGCCGGGCAATGCCTGGTCCTTGACCCGAGCGAACAAGCGGCCGTCGTCGAAAGCCCGGTTGATCAGTACCGCGACGCCCTTGTCCTGGCACAGCGGCAGCAGTTCGCGGGCCGCGTCGGGCGCATTGACCGAGTAATTGATCTGGATGAAGTCCAGCGGCTCGTTACGCACGATACGGGCGACTTGGTCATGGCCACTGTTCAGGTAGTGGGTGATCCCGACATAACGGGTCTTGCCCTGCTGCTTCAGCTCGCGGGCATAGGGCAGCTGGGTCTGCCAGTCGCGCAGGTTGTGGATTTGCAGCAGGTCGACCTTGTCGGTACGCAGGCGCCGGAGGCTGTCGGCCCACTGCGCCTGGGCGTCGGCCGGGCTGTCGGCAGCGATTTTGGTGGCAATGAAGCACTGCTGGTGCCAGCCACCCTCCTCCAGCAACTGGCCCAGAATGCTGTCGGCGCCGCCGTAGTTCGGCGAGGTATCGATCACCCGGCCCCCGCCTTCGAAAAACGCCTTGAGCACCGCTTTCAATTGCTGGTAAGCGGCCGAGCCGGCGGGTACCTCGAAGCTACCGGACGTACCAGCGCCAATCACCGGCAAAGCTTCACCCGTGGACGGCACCTTGCGGGTCAGCAACGCCGCCGGTGTGGCGGCGTACAGCCAAGGGGTCGCAGCCAGCAGGCCCAAGGTGGCACCGGCGCGTAGGACATCACGACGTGCGTACATGGAAAAGCTCCCGTCATGAATCGGAAACTTTCAAGGCTAGCCGCTCTATTCCGCGCCGCTGTGGGTTTATGTATCTGAATGTTTATTGATCAGGCCTGAAGCAGCTGGCTCAGGTCGACAGCTGCCTCGCCCATGGGTGGACACCAGTAATAGCCACCGGTCAATGGACGGCTGAAGCGGTAGAGGCCATCGATGATGCCGTCCTCCAGGCCGCTCATCCGCCGCAGTTGCACTTCGAACGCATCGAAGCTGTGGCCCAGGGCCACGAACGCCAGGCCGGCGCCGCGCTGGTCGGCCCAGGACACCGAACGACGGACCATGAACGCCTCGGGTTCGAAGCTTTCCTGCGCAGTGCGCTTGACGTGGGCGGACTCTGGGGCGTCTTCGAGTTCTTCGTTGTCGCTCAGGCGGCGGCCGATGATGTTGTCCTGGTCAGCCTGGGGCAGCGACTTGAAGTACTCCAGGTCGTGTTTCCACAGCTGGAATGCGGCGAAGCTGGAGCCATCGGCGGCAATGGCCGCCTGCTCGGCGTCTTCATCCACCGGGTTTTCGGTGCCGTCTTCATAGCCAGTCAAGTCACGGCCGCCACGGTGGAGGAAGCCCTCGACGCTGTCGGCCAGGCGCAGGGCTGGTGCCAGCGTGTGCTCCAGGGCCTGGGCGCGCAACAGCAGGTCGCCCCGCTCGTTACCGCGCAGCCACAGCCACAGGGCGTGTTGCGTGCTTGGGTTCTCCACTGCGGCATCCAGCAGCGGGAAAACCCGCAAGCCTGGGACATCACGGCCCAGGGCCCTGGCCAGCGGCGCACCGATGCCGAGGATCAGCTGTAGGCCATCTACCTGCGGCAGCAAGGCATCCAGGGCGGCAGGCAACGCTTCGGGCGACTGCAGGGAGAAGAACAGGTGGCGGGCGTGGGCCGGCACCGGTTTGGCAAGCAGACCTTGCTGGAACGGCATGACAGGCTAATCCTTGGTAAAAACGCGAATGCTACTGTGCCAGCAGGCCTGCCGCAACGCGGCGTACGGCCTCATTGGTCGCTGTGGTTGGTAACAACTGGTTACCAAGAGCTGGCCATTTGCGATTAGCACTGAATCAGCGGCGACCTACACTGCTCGGGATACTTCGTCCGAGAGTCCGCTCATGACCGCCTCGCCACTGCTCACCGCTGTACTGCCGCTTGCCTTGGGCATCATCATGCTCGGCCTTGGCTTGTCGCTGACCTTGGCCGACTTCGCGCGCGTGGCGAAGTACCCTAAACCGGTGGTGGTGGGCCTGGCCTGTCAGATCCTGCTGCTGCCGCTGGTGTGCTTCCTGATCGCCAACGGCTTCGGTCTGGCGCCGGCCCTGGCAGTGGGGATGATGCTGCTGGCCGCCTCGCCGGGGGGGACCACGGCCAACCTGTTCAGCCACCTGGCCCAGGGTGACGTGGCGTTGAACATCACCCTGACGGCGGTCAATTCGCTGATCGCGATCCTGACCATGCCGCTGCTGGTGAACCTGTCGCTGGGCTGGTTCATGGCTTCGGACCAGGCCATCCCGCTGCAGTTCGCCAAGGTCATGCAGGTGTTCGCGATTGTGCTGCTGCCCGTGGCGCTGGGCATGCTGGTTCGCCATTTCGCCCCTGGGTTTGCCGCACGGATGGAAAAACCGATGAAGCTGGTAGCAGCGCTGTTCCTGGCCTTTACCATCGTCCTCGCCCTGGCCAAGGACTGGCAGACTGTCGTCGAGTACGCACCGGTGGTGGGGCTGGCGGCTTTGCTGTTCAACCTGCTGAGCCTGACGGTGGGCTACTGGGTGCCGCGCTTGCTGCACATTCCCAAGCGCCAGGCCATCGCCATCGGCATGGAGATTGGCATTCACAACGGGACGCTGGCGATTGCCCTGGCGTTGAGCCCTTCGTTGCTGAACAACCCGACTATGGCGGTGCCGGCGGCGCTTTACAGCCTGATCATGTTCTTCACCGCCGCTGTGTTCGGCTGGTGGGTCTGCCGTGGGCATGCGGCGGCGCAGCCAAAGGTTGAAACCCTCAATTGACGTTGCTGGTTACCCGGTGGAAGCAACTGTCTTGCTCAATTTCTAGAATCTAGCGCAATCCCTGTGGGAGCGGGCTTGTCCCGCGAACACGGGCGAAGCCCGTGCCATCCACCGTGTTGGATTCTTCGCGGGGCAAGCCCGCTCCCACAGGTACCCCCGCTGGCTTGAGGCTGATGCAGTACCTGGGGAACAACTGGCTTGCTCAATTCTAGAATCTAGCGCAATCACTGTGGGAGCGGGCTTGAGGATGATGCAGTACCTGGGGAAACAACTGGCTTGCTCAATTTCTAGAATCTAGCGCAATTGGACTGTGGGAGCGGGCTTGTCCCGCGAACACGGGCGAAGCCCGTGCCATGCCCCGTGTTGGATTCTTCGCGGGGCAAGCCCGCTCCCACAGCTACCCCGCAGGCTTGAGGCTGATGCAGTACCTGGGGAAACGACCTGCTTGCTCAATTTCTAGAAGCTAGCGCGCACCCTGTGGGGGCGGCCTTGGGTCGTGACTGGGCCGCAAAGCGGCCCTGGGAATCAATAGAACAGCCAGTACCCCACCAACCCCGCCACCTCATTCAGCAACTGCCCGCTCTGCCACATGGCCCGGCTCTCTGGCAGCAACCCGCCAAACGGCCTGGCATGCTCGCGTCCGAGGAACCCAACCGGCGCCGGCACCACCTCGAACCCCGCCTGCTCAAAGCTCCAGCGCGAACGCTGCATGTGCCAGGCCTGGGTTACCACCACCACCCGGCGAATCCCCGCCGGCTGCAGCAGCTTGGCCGTCAGCTGGGCATTCTCCCAAGTCGTGCGGCTGGCCTCCTCGCGCCACTTCACCTGAACAGCAAAATCCTCATGCAGGCGATCAGCCATCAACTGCGCCTCGCTCGGCGGGGTGCCGTAATGCAACCCACCGCTGGTCAGCACCGGCAACCCTGAAGCCTTGGCCAGTCGCGCGGCAAAGCGCATGCGCTCCAGCGCCGTGGCGGTGGGCTGGTCACTACCACCCCAGGCCGGGTCACCACGCTCGCGCCCCGCACCCAGCACCACGATGGCATCCGCGCGGCTCGCCAGCCCCGCCCAGTCGCTGACAGCCAACGGCGGCTCGGTCTCCAGCACCCGGGCGGTTTCCTGCACCACCAGCGGCAGGCTCATGAGCCACAGGCCTCCCAGCCCCAGGGCAAAGCACAGCGCCGCCAGCCGTGGCCGCCGCGCACGCAACCACCACGCGGCAAGCAGCAGCAAGAACAGGATGCCCGGCGGCATCAACCATTGTTTCAGGAAGAATCGAATCGGCATTGGCCACAGCTCCTTGGCAGGCGTGCAGCCTAGAGGGATCGACGCCGGTCAACAAGGGTTTGACCGGCGCCAATCGTGAGCTGTGATGATATTGAAGAACCGGCGCGCGATGGCCTGCGCCTGGCATCCTGAACGGCTAGCGATGTGGCAGCGTCCTGGATCTCGCCGTGCTGGCGGGGCGTTTCTTGTCCTTGAGCCAGATGATCTTGGCTGATGTCGGCTCCGCTTGTGGGTAACTGCCGACAGCGACATTCTGGCGCTCCGGAAGTGAATCCAGGTAGGCCTTGATCACTTCGAACTCTGCGTGGCTCAACCCACGCAACTCCAGCTCGGCTGGCATCTCGTCGCGCAATCGCACCGAGGTCCTGGCCGTTTCCAGTGCCAGGCCGAGCCGGTCGATCAGGCGCTCGTAAAGCTCCGGTCTGATTACGGGTAGCTGCGTCTCTCCCATCCGTTCACCTCATTGAAGATAAGAATATCTCCCCCCACACCTGAGCTTAGCGTCGATGCAAAAAGCAGCCGCGTGCCGCGACCAGCGGCCATTCGCAACGAAGGTTTCCCACGATGCGCGGCGCTGCTGTATGCTACGGCGTTCACTCTAAACGACACCGGAGTGCCGGACGCAGCGAGGTTCCGCTGCCTGGAACAAGGTCTCTTCCCTCTCAGCAAAAAGTAGCCATGCACGAACAATACACGCCCCGTGATATCGAAGCCGCCGCCCAGAACTTCTGGGACGAGCAACAATCGTTCGCTGTTACCGAACAGCCAGGCAAAGACACCTACTATTGCCTGTCGATGTTCCCGTACCCGAGCGGCAAGCTACACATGGGCCACGTGCGCAACTACACCATCGGTGACGTGATTGCCCGCTATCAGCGCATGCTGGGCAAGAACGTACTGCAGCCGATGGGCTGGGACGCTTTCGGCATGCCCGCGGAAAACGCGGCGATGAAGAACAACGTCGCCCCGGCCAAGTGGACGTACGAAAACATCGACTACATGAAGACCCAGCTCAAGAGCCTGGGCCTTGCCATCGACTGGGCACGTGAAGTCACCACCTGCAAGCCCGACTACTATCGCTGGGAGCAGTGGCTGTTCACCCGCCTGTTCGAAAAGGGCATCATCTACCGCAAGAACGGTACGGTGAACTGGGACCCGGCGGACCAGACCGTACTGGCCAACGAACAGGTCATCGACGGCCGTGGCTGGCGTTCGGGCGCGCTGATCGAGAAGCGCGAAATCCCGATGTACTACTTCCGCATCACCGATTACGCCGACGAGCTGCTGGAAAGCCTCGACGAGCTGCCGGGCTGGCCTGAGCAGGTCAAGACCATGCAGCGCAACTGGATCGGCAAGTCGCGCGGCATGGAAGTCCAGTTCCCGTACGACCAGGCCAGCATCGGCCACGAAGGCACCCTCAAGGTCTTCACCACCCGTCCCGACACGCTCATGGGCGCCACCTACGTCGCCGTCGCCGCCGAGCACCCGCTGGCCACCCAGGCCGCCCAGGGCAACCCGGCGCTGCAGGCGTTCATCGACGAGTGCAAGAGCGGCAGCGTCGCCGAAGCCGACATGGCCACCCAAGAGAAGAAGGGCATGGCCACTTCCCTGCTGGTGGAACACCCACTGACCGGCGAGAAGCTGCCGGTTTGGGTCGCCAACTACGTGCTGATGCACTACGGCGATGGCGCCGTGATGGCAGTACCCGCCCACGACGAGCGCGACTTCGAGTTCGCCCACAAGTACAACCTGCCGGTCAAGGCCGTGGTGCGCACCAGCGCTGGCGATGAAGTCGGCAGCGAGTGGCAGGACGCCTACGGCGAGCACGGGCAGCTGATCAACTCCGCCGAGTTCGACGGCCTGGATTTCGCCGGCGCCTTCGACGCCATCGAAGCAGCCCTGATCCGCAAGGAACTGGGCAAATCGCGCACCCAGTTCCGCCTGCGTGACTGGGGCATCAGCCGCCAGCGCTACTGGGGCTGCCCGATCCCGATCATCCACTGCCCGTCCTGCGGCGACGTGCCGGTGCCGGAAGACCAGCTGCCGGTTACCCTGCCAGAAAACGTGGTGCCAGATGGCGCTGGTTCGCCACTCGCGCGCATGCCGGAATTCTACGCATGCAGCTGCCCGAAATGCGGCACTGCGGCCAAGCGCGAAACCGACACCATGGACACCTTCGTCGAGTCGTCCTGGTACTTCGCCCGCTACGCTTCGCCGAACTACGAAGGTGGCATGGTCGACCCGAAAGCGGCCAACCACTGGCTGCCGGTCGACCAGTACATCGGTGGTATCGAACACGCCATCCTGCACCTGCTGTACGCGCGCTTCTTCCACAAACTGATGCGTGACGAAGGCCTGGTCACCTCCAACGAGCCGTTCAAGAACCTGCTGACCCAGGGCATGGTGGTCGCCGAAACCTACTACCGTGTAGCCAGCAACGGCGGCAAGGACTGGTTCAACCCGGCCGATGTCGAAATCGAGCGCGATGCCAAGGCCAAGATCATTGGTGCCCGCCTGAAGACCGACGGCCTGCCGGTGGAAATCGGCGGCACCGAGAAGATGTCGAAGTCCAAGAACAACGGCGTCGACCCGCAGTCGATGATCGACCAGTACGGTGCCGACACCTGCCGTCTGTTCATGATGTTCGCCTCGCCACCTGACGCGAGCCTGGAGTGGTCCGACTCCGGCGTCGAAGGCGCGAGCCGCTTCCTGCGCCGCGTCTGGCGCCTGGCCCAGGCCCATGTTGCCCAAGGCCTGCCGGGCCAGCTGGATGTCGCCGCCCTGGACGACGCGCAGAAGGTCATCCGCCGCGCTATCCACGCAGCCATCAAGCAAGCCAGTACCGATGTCGGCCAGTTCCACAAGTTCAACACCGCCATCGCCCAGGTGATGACCGTGATGAACGTGCTGGAAAAGGCTCCACAAGCCACTGCACAGGACCGCGCCCTGCTGCAGGAAGGCCTGGAGGCCGTGACCCTGCTGCTGGCGCCGATCACTCCGCACATCTCTCACGAGCTGTGGCAGCAACTGGGCCACCAGCAGGCCGTGATCGACGCCGCCTGGCCGGCTGTCGACGAAGCCGCCCTCGTGCAGGACACCGTCACCCTGGTGGTGCAGGTCAACGGCAAGCTGCGTGGCCAGGTCGAAATGCCGGCCGCCGCCAGCCGTGAAGAAATCGAAGCCGCGGCGCGCAGCAACGAGAATGTCCTGCGCTTCATCGATGGCCTGACCATCCGCAAGGTCATCGTGGTGCCGGGCAAGCTGGTCAACATCGTCGCCAACTGATGGCAACGCCCGCCCGCAGCCAATGCGGGCGGGCGGAACAGGCCCACAAGGGAGCAACAACATGATCAAACGCAATTTGCTGGTAATCGGCCTGGCGGTCATGCTCAGCGCCTGCGGTTTCCAGCTGCGCGGCACCGGCTCCACCGAGCTGAGCGTGAAGGAAATGGACGTCAGCGCACGCAACGCCTACGGCCCGACCGTGGTTCAGCTGCGCGAAGTACTGGAGCGTAGCGGCGTCAACGTGCACGCCGGCGCACCTTACCGTCTGGTGCTGACCAACGAGCAGGAGCGCGAGCGCTCGGCTACCTACAGCAGTGGCAACCGTACCGCCGAGTACGAGCTGACCACAGTGCTGGACTACAGCATCCAGGGCCTGAACAACCTGGAGCTGATGAGCGACAAGCTTGAAGTGCGCAAGATCTACCTGCGTGACGGCTCGAACATCACCGGTTCCGAGCAGGAAGCTAGCCGTGCGCGTGAAGAAATGCGCCGCGACCTGGTCAATGCCATGGTCGTGCGCCTGCAGATGCTGAGCCCCTCTCAGCTGGATGAGCTGCAGCGTAAAGCCGACGAGCGTGCCAAGGCCGAAGCCGACGCGCTGGAGGCTGCGCGCCGCCAGCAGGCCGAAACGCCTCAGCAGTCGCCACTGGAAGTTCCGGGCAACTAAGCCCGAGCGGGGCGCCCTTGGGCGCCCCGCCTGCTCCCCATGAAGCTCGCCCCCGCCCAACTCAACAAGCACCTGCAAGGCGCCCTGGCCCCTGTCTACGTGGTCAGCGGCGACGACCCGCTGCTGTGCCAGGAAGCCGCTGACGCCATTCGCAATGCCGCGCGCCAGCAAGGTTTTGACGAACGCCAGGTATTCAGTGCCGACGCCAACTTCGACTGGGGCACCCTGCTCCAGGCGGGCGCCAGCCTGTCGCTGTTCGCCCAGCGCCGCCTGCTGGAACTGCGCCTGCCCTCCGGCAAGCCCGGCGACAAGGGCGCCGCTGCGCTGATGGAATACTGCGCCAACCCTGCCGAAGACACCCTGCTGCTGGTCAGCCTGCCCAAGCTCGACGGCAGTGCACAGAAGACCAAGTGGGGCAAGTCGTTGATCGAAGGCGCCCATTGCCAGTTCATCCAGATTTGGCCGGTGGACGCGCAGCAGCTACCACAGTGGATCAACCAGCGCCTGCAACAGGCTGGCCTGTCCGCGCAACGTGACGCCGTCGACCTGATTGCTGCACGTGTGGAAGGCAACCTGCTGGCTGCCGCGCAGGAAATCGAAAAGCTCAAGCTGCTGGCCGAAGGCAGCCAGATTACCGTGGAAACCGTACAGGCCGCTGTCGCCGACAGCGCCCGTTTCGATGTCTTCGGCCTGGTCGACGCCATTCTGAACGGCGAAGCGGCGCACGCCCTGCGTATGCTTGAAGGTTTGCGCGGTGAAGGTGTGGAGCCGCCCGTCATCCTCTGGGCCTTGGCCCGCGAGCTGCGCCAGCTGGCGGGGCTAGCCCAGCAGTTCAGCCAAGGCGTGCCCCTGGACAAAGCGTTCAGCCAGGCCCGCCCGCCCATCTGGGACAAACGCCGACCGCTGGTCAGCAAGGCCCTGCAGCGCCTCTCGGCCCAGCGCTGGGCGCAACTGCTACAGGATGCCCAGCGCATCGATGCGCAGATCAAAGGGCAGGCAGAAGGTTCGCCCTGGGTTGGCCTGGCGCGGCTGTCGCTGTTGATGGCTGGTCAGCGCCTGGCCCTTCCTCCCGAGTAACTGGGGCACGCTCCACAGGGTTACCAAGCCCAGGATCTCGACCATAAACACAATCAATTGGCTCCCCGGCAGCCCAAGCCCTACAGTGCGCCCCGAACCCCACCCAACCCGGGAACACCGCCATGAGCAAAAAGCCGAAAAAGCACGGCCCCAACAAGGCCAAGTCGATCATCGCCCAACCGCTGTTCCGCTGCCGCCAGGAACAGCCGAACAAGGGCAAAGGCAGCTACCGCCGCGAAGCCTTCCAATCGAGAGATTGGGAGGCTTCTTACTTTTTGGCTGCATGAAAGCATCGCAAGCGCAGGCATGGTATGGTCTTCATCTGACCTGCAATTCTGGATCTGTGCATGCTCTTCCGTCTTCTCCCCCGTTGGGAAACCCGCCAGCTGATCGCCGCCTCCAGCTTCATCCTGCTGGTTGCCTGCGCGGAAAAACCCACTGCCGCCGACGCGCTGCCGCTGGCCCCAGCCCAACCCGCTCCAGTGGTGACCGTGCCCGGCACAACGCCCGACGTCAGCACTGAAATCCAGCCTCTGCAAACCTTCGCGCAATGGCAGGCAGGCTTCCGTCAGCAGGCTCTCCAAGCCGGTATTTCGCCGAGTACCTTCGACCGCGCGTTCCTTGGTGTCACTCCAGACCTGGACGTGATCAAGGCCGACCGCAGCCAGCCGGAGTTCACCCGCCCGGTGTGGGAATACCTTGAAGGTGCGCTTTCGCCGCTGCGCGTGCGCAACGGCAAAAAACTGCTGGAGCAGAATGCCGAGTTGCTGACAAGCCTTGAGCAACGCTATGGCGTCGACCGCCAGGTGCTGGTCGCGGTATGGGGCATGGAAAGTAACTTCGGCCAGTTCCAGGGCAACAAGTCGGTGATCCGCTCGCTGGCGACCCTGGCCTACGAAGGCCGCCGCCCGCAATTCGCCCAGGACCAGCTGATCGCGGCCCTGCAGATCATCCAGCATGGCGACATCCAGCCAGAGGCCATGCGTGGCTCGTGGGCCGGCGCCATGGGCCAGACCCAGTTCATCCCGACCACCTATAACACCCATGCCGTGGACTTTGACGGCGATGGTCGCCGCGATATCTGGAACAGTACCCCGGACGCCCTGGCGTCGACTGCCCACTACCTGCAGAGCTCGGGCTGGAAGCGTGGTCAGCCATGGGGCTTCGAGGTACAAGTGCCCGCTGGGTTCGATTTCTGGCAAGCCGATGGGGCACTGCGCAAACCGGTCAGCGAATGGCTGGCGATGGGTGTGAAGCTGCCTGCAGGTACTCAGCTGCCGCCGGGTAGCAATCAGCTGCCTGCGGCCCTGCTGTTGCCAGCGGGCGCCCGAGGCCCGGCGTTCCTGGTGCTGGACAACTTCCGCGCCATCCTCAAGTACAACAACTCATCGTCCTATGCCCTGGCCGTCAGCCTGTTGGGAGACCGCTTCAGTGGCTGGGGCTTCATCGCCGGCAGCTGGCCCAAGGAAGACCTGCCGCTCAGCCGCAGCGAGCGTATGGAGTTGCAGAACTTGTTGAACAGCCGCGGCCATGAGGCGGGTAATGCCGATGGCATTATCGGTGCCAATACCCGCAAGGCCATCCGCAATGCCCAGCAGGGTCTGGGCTGGCCGGCCGATGGCTACCCAACCCACAAGCTGCTCGAGAGCCTGCGTAGCCAATAAGAATGCCGGGGGGGGGGGCGCGTTGCGCCCCTTTCGCGACACAAGGCCCTTCCCAGCTAAGAATGCGATCTGCTGCGCAACCGGCCTTGCGTCGTGATGGGCTGCAAAGCAGCCCGGGTACCTCAAGCCTTGAACAGATCCTGCTCCAGCACCAGGCTCTGCTGAACACTGTCCAGCCTTACCCTAGCCCCCAACGGCAGGCACACATTCGGGTCGCAGTGCCCACTGCGCCACCCCGCCAGCACCGGCACCCCCAGCGGCGCGAAGATATCTTTCAGCAACGGCGCCAAAGCCGCCGTGGTAATACCGGCAAAGTCGCCCACCAGTACGCCCTTCACGCCCTCCAGCTTGCCGGCCAGGCGCAATTGGGTCAGCAGCCGGTCCACCCGGTACAACGGCTCGTTGACGTCCTCGATGAACAGGATGCAGCCTTGGGTATCCAGCTCGGCGGGCGTCCCCATGGTCGCACCCAGCATCGACAGGTTGCCACCGAGCAGCGGGCCGCTGGCCACGCCCGGTAATACACTGCTCAAGGCATAGTCCGCCGGGTGCACGATCTGCTCGCCCGCGCGCAGATGCCCACCCAGCTGCGCCAGCAACGACGACTCCGTCGGTGGCAACTTGGCCCCTAGCAGATCCGCATTGAGCATCCCGCCATGGAAGGTGAGTAACCCGGCGTGCCGGTAAATCGCCGCGTGCAACGCAGTGATGTCGCTATAGCCGATCAGCGGCTTGGGGTTGCGCCGGATCAGCGCGAAGTCGAGCTGATCGAGCAGGCGCATGCTGCCATAGCCGCCACGCATGCACAGGATGGCGTCGATGGCCGGCTCGGCAAAGGCATCATGCAGGTCCCGCAGGCGCTGCTGGTCTGGCCCCGCCAGGTAGCCCTGGGCCTGCAGGGCGCCTGGGTAAATCCGGCAACGGTAGCCACGGTCAGCGAACCACTGGCTTACCTTGTGCGTGTCCAGCCGCGCCGAGCCTGCCGGCGCAATGATCGCGAAGCAGGCATCCTTCGGGATCGCCCTGGGCAAAAGTACGTGAACAGTATCGACACAATTCATCATGCAGCTCCAGACTTCTTCTCGCTCGTAGCTTATGGCTTGTGGCCCGCAAAAAAAAATGCCGATGCTGCCTTTTCGGCAAGCATCGGCATTTGTGCTTCAGCCCAGGCTCAGAGCTTGATCTTGGCTTCGTGCGCCTGCTGGTCGGCGTGGTACGAAGAACGTACCAGAGGGCCCGATGCGACGTTCTTGAAGCCCATCTTGTAACCTTCCTCGGCGAACCAGGCGAAGGTGTCGGGGTGGACAAATCGCTGCACCGGCAGGTGGCTGCGCGAAGGCTGCAGGTACTGGCCGAGGGTGAGCATGTCGATGTCATGCTCACGCATGCGGTGCATCACTTCGATCACTTCCTCGTCGGTTTCGCCCAGGCCGAGCATCAGGCCCGACTTGGTGGGCACATGCGGTACCAGCTGCTTGAATTTCTGCAGCAGGTCCAGCGACCAGTCGTAGTCCGACCCCGGACGCGCAGCCTTGTACAGGCGCGGTACGGTCTCAAGGTTGTGGTTGAACACATCCGGCGGCTCTTGCGCGGTAATTTCCAGCGCAACGTCCATACGGCCACGGTAATCCGGCACCAAGGTTTCCAGCTGGACACCAGGCGACAGCGCGCGGATTTCGCGGATGCAGTCGGCAAAGTGCTGGGCGCCGCCGTCGCGCAAGTCGTCGCGGTCCACCGAAGTGATCACCACATACTTCAGGCGCAGGT
The DNA here is from genome assembly GCF_026240995.1 of Pseudomonas sp. DCB_BI. Lineage (NCBI taxonomy): Bacteria > Pseudomonadati > Pseudomonadota > Gammaproteobacteria > Pseudomonadales > Pseudomonadaceae > Pseudomonas > Pseudomonas sp. DCB_BI. Next base: position 186,990 of record NZ_JAPFCG010000004.1, read on the forward strand.
CGGCGATGGCGACCGCCAGGTTTTTCGGCTCGTCCAGATCCAGCGGCTTCGGCCGGCCATGGCCAACGTCGCAGAATGGGCAACGACGGGTACAGATGTCACCCATGATCATGAAAGTGGCAGTACCACCAGAGAAACACTCGCCCAGGTTCGGGCAGGATGCCTCTTCGCAAACGCTGTGCAGCTTGTGCTTGCGCAGCAACTGCTTGATACGGTCGACCTCGGGCGATACCGGGATACGCACGCGGATCCAGTCGGGCTTTTTCGGCAGCTCGTCTGTAGGGATGATCTTTACCGGGATGCGCGCGACCTTGTCGGCGCCACGCAGCTTGACCCCAGCTTCCACCTTCTTTGGCGCTGGGCGCGGGGTGGCATCCTGGGTGGGTATCAGGTTCGGCACGGCTTCTTGCACAGTTGTCATATTCAGTCGATTCCGCCCGTGAGGGTCGTCTGCTCAGCGTAGTCGAGGTGCTTGACCAGCTGTCCGCGCAGCCTTGTCCTGACCTCGTCGAGTTCGATCGGGCCTGCCAGGTCACGCAGCTGGGTCATCGCCAGCCCCGCATAACCGCAGGGGTTGATTCGGCGGAATGGCGCAAGGTCCATGTCCACGTTCAGGGCAAGGCCGTGGAACGAACGGCCATTGCGAATTCGCAGGCCGAGGGAGGCGATTTTCGCTCCATCGACATAGACGCCTGGGGCGTCGGGCTTGGCAGAAGCCTGCACGGCGTAGCTGCTGAGCAGATCAACGAGGCTCTGCTCGATACGGCTGACCAGCTCACGCACGCCAAAGCCCAGACGGCGTACATCCAGCAGCAGGTAGGCCACCAGCTGCCCGGGGCCATGGTAGGTCACCTGGCCGCCGCGGTCGGTCTGCACCACCGGGATGTCGCCCGGCACCAGCAGGTGCTCGGCCTTGCCGGCCTGGCCCTGGGTGAAGACTGCGGGGTGCTCGACCAGCCAGACTTCATCCTGGCTGTCCGGGGTGCGCTGCTCGGTAAAGCGACGCATGGCCTCCAGCACCGGTTCGTACGGCTGTAGGCCAAGCTCGCGAAAACCGAGGCAGGCGGACATCAAAGCACCATTTTCACGATGCCGGTAGCACGCAGGGCGCTATTGATATCGTGCAGCTGGTTCTCGCTTTCGGCAACGATGTGCAATTGCACCGTGGTGTACTTGCCTTCCTTGCTCTGGCGTTCAGCCAGGGTGGAAATGTCGACCTTGGCGTGCTTGCTGAGGATCTCGATCACCGTGTCCTTGAAGCCGACAACGGTATCGCCGATTACCTTGATCGGGTAATCGGCGCAGGGGAATTCGATCTTGTGCGACTTTACGTCTGGTTCGCTCATGGCGGAAACGGCCTCGTAAGCCGTGGCAACAACAAGGCCCCCGCCGGATCTGCGGGGGCTTGCAGGTCACGTATCAGTTGAACAAGCCATAGAAGAATAGACGGATGCTATCCCACATACGGCGGAAGAAACCACCTTCCTCGACACCATCGAGGGCGATCAGGTCGGCGCTGTGAACCACTTGCTCGTCCAGTTTGACTTCCACTTTACCGATCACGTCACCTTTGGCGATTGGTGCAGTAATTTGCGGGTTCATGGTCATGGAAGCCTGCAGGCGCTTCAATTGGCCTTTAGGCATAGTCATGGTCAGGTCGTCGGCCAGGCCCGCCTTGACGACACTGGAGGCGCCTTTCCAGACCGGTGCCTGGGTCAGCTCGGTGCCCTTCTGGTAGAAGGTCTGGGTTTCGAAGAAGCGGAAGCCATAGGTCAGCAGCTTCTGGGTCTCGGCAGCGCGCGACTGCTCGCTGTTGGTGCCGAACACCACGGCGATCAGGCGCTGGCCGTCGCGCACAGCCGAAGCCACCATGCAGTAGCCGGCTTCCTCGGTGTGGCCGGTTTTCAGGCCGTCGACCGTCTTGTCACGCCACAGCAGCAGGTTGCGGTTAGGCTGCTTGATGTTGTTCCAGAAGAACTCTTTCTGCGAGTAGATGGCGTAGTGGGCCGGGTCGACGTTGATGATCGCACGGGCCAGGATCGCCATGTCGTGGGCAGACGAGTAGTGCTCCGGGTTCGGCAGGCCGGTCGGGTTCATGAAGTGGCTATTGCTCATGCCCAAGTCGGCAGCCGTCTTGTTCATCATGTCGGCGAAGGCATCTTCGCTGCCGGCGATGTGCTCGGACAGGGCGACCGAGGCGTCGTTGCCGGACTGGATGATGATGCCGTGCAGCAGGTCGCTGACCGTTACCTGGCTGCCCACCTTGATGAACATGCGCGAACCGCCGGTACGCCAGGCGTTTTCGCTGACGGTAACCGGGTCATTCTCGCCGATCTGGCCACGACGGATGTCCAGGGTGGCGATGTAGGCGGTCATCAGCTTGGTCAGGCTGGCTGGCGGCAGGCGCTCGTCACCGTTGTTCTCGACCAGCACGTTGCCGCTGGACGCGTCCATGAGTACGTAGGACTTGGCTGCCAGTTGCGGTGGTGCAGGTGTCATCTGCTCAGCCGCGAAGGCGGCAGGCGTGATCAGCAGCAGTACAGGCAGGCAAAGTCGTTTGGCAAGGTTGGTGATGTTCATCCGTCTCTCGAAAATCGCTAATGGTCTGATGTTCCCTGGGCAAGATCATGTGCCCAGCGCCAGTCAGTCTAGTTTTATGGCCGAGGGCCTGGCCCAGCAAAGTGCGGCGTTATGTCACTGCGGGCAAAAGCCGACATTGTACATGCCTGCGCCCGGCAATTCATGACAAAACCGACAGTTTGGTGCTGCCTTCTCCGCGGGCAAGCCCGCGCCCACAGTCAGTCAGCTGTGACCAGCTTGGCCTGCCCCAAGTTCGCCAGGCGAATGCTGTCTTGAGCCTGTTGTATCTCGCCTTGGCTGCCGATCGGCCCCAGGCGCACCCGATGCAGGGTCTGCTGGTTGCGCACGATAGAGCTGATGAATACCGGCGCGCTGACCATGGTGCTGAGCTTGGACCGCAGCAACTCGGCGGCGTCCGGGTTGGCGAAGGCCCCCACCTGCAGGAAGCTGCCGCCGTTGCCGCCAGGTACGTTGTTGCCACCCACCTGCACCGGCACCACCGGCGCCGCGTGCTGCTGTGGCGGCGGGGTCCATTGCTCGACACGACCGGTACTGGCCGGGATCGCCTGGGTCTGCGCCACTTGCGGTTCCTTCAGCACCATCGGCGGGGTCTGGCCACGCTGGGCCCACCACTGCTGCGGGTCGATGCCCTCGACACGCACGTGCGCGGTACCGATCTCGGCATAACCGAGCTTTTTTGCCGCAGCGTAGGACAAATCGATGATGCGGTCGGAATAGAACGGGCCACGGTCGTTGACCCGCAGGATGACGCTGCGGTTATTGGCGAGGTTGGTCACCTTGACGTAGGCCGGCAGGGGCAGGGTCTTGTGAGCCGCGCTCATGCCATACAGGTCGTACAGTTCGCCGTTGGCGGTGTTCTGCCCATGGAACTTGGTGCCGTACCACGACGCGGTGCCCTCGGCGCGGTAGTTGCGCGAGTCCTGCATCGGGTAATAGGTCTTGCCCAACACCGTATACGGGTTGGCCTTGTAGTTGCCGGTGTGCACGGTCGGCGTGGCGTCGGGGATCTTGTTCACATCCACGTCCCACCACGGTGCGCCGTCCTTGTGGGCCCGGTTGATGTCCAGGCCCGGCTGGCTACGCACGACGTTGCCGCTGCTTTGCTGGGTCGGGCGATTGGAGGAGCAGCTGGCCAGCACCACGCCGACGGCGAGGCAGGTCAGCAGCTTGAAAGAGTTGCCAGAGATGATTGCGCGCATTACTTGACGCCCCGTACTTGAACCAGCTGTTCCGCAAGCTGATGCACTGCCATGGCATACATCACGCTGCGGTTGTAGCGAGTGATCGCGTAGAAGTTCTTCAGCCCCATCCAGTACTCGGGGCCACTATCGCCTTCAAGACGGAAGGCTGTAACCGGCAGATCATCGCGCAGCGAATCATGAACCGACCAGCCAAGCGCGCGCAACTCCCCGACCGTCTTGACCGGCTCGATGCCAGTGGTCAAGCCCTCGTCGGCCCGCGCACCCTCGACCCAGGCACGGCTGACCACGCCCTCCCCGGCCACCCAGCCGTGGCGCTTGAAGTAGCTGGCGACGCTGCCGATGGCATCGTCCGGGTTGTTCCAGATATTGATGTGGCCGTCGCCGTCAAAGTCCACCGCGTAGTTGCGGAAGCTGCTTGGCATGAACTGCGGCAGGCCCATGGCCCCTGCATAGGAGCCCTTGAGTGTCAGCGGATCGAGCTGCTCATCACGGGCCAGCAACAAGAACTCGCGCAGCTCCTTGCGGAAGAATTCGGCCCGCGGCGGGTAGTCGAAGCCCAGGGTCGACAGCGCATCGATCACCCGGTAATTGCCGGTATTGCGGCCAAAGAAGGTTTCGACGCCGATGATGGCGACGATGTACTGCGCCGGTACGCCGTATTCCTGCTCGGCGCGGGCCAGCACAGCCTCGTGCTGGCGCCAGAAGTCCACACCGCGGGCGATGCGCGCGTCGGTAATGAACATCGGCCGGTAGTCCTTCCACGGCTTGACCCGTTCGGCCGGACGCGAAATGGCGTCGAGGATCGACTGCTTGCGCTGTACCTCACTGAACACACCCATCAGTTGCTCAGGGGCAAAACCGTAATCGCGGCTCATTTCGCCAACGAACGCGGCCACCTGTGGCGAGCCCTGATAATCGCCGGCATGGGCCAGCTGTACAGCGCCGAACAGGCCCACCGCGCCGATCCACGGCACACAACGGGCAGCCCAGTTACGCACTGCTTGCATGAAATTGTTCACCTTATTCAAACCTGCGCGATCCATTTGCGGTGCGTGTGGATCGACATCAGCACGCCAAACGCTGACAGCAGCGTCACCAACGATGTTCCGCCATAGCTGATGAAGGGCAGCGGCACGCCCACCACGGGCAGAAGGCCGCTGACCATTCCGATATTGACGAACACGTATACAAAGAAGGTCATGGTCAGGCTGCCCGCCAGCAGCTTGCCGAACAGGGTCTGCGCCTGGGCGGTGATCATCAGGCCACGGCCGATGAGCAGCAGGTAGACAATCAGCAGCAGGCAGATGCCGACCAGGCCGAACTCCTCGCCGAGCACGGCAATGATGAAGTCGGTATGGCTTTCCGGAAGGAAGTCCAGGTGCGACTGGGTGCCGAGCAGCCAGCCCTTGCCGAACACCCCGCCCGAGCCGATCGCCGCCTTGGACTGGATGATGTTCCAGCCGGTGCCCAACGGGTCGCTTTCCGGGTCGAGAAAGGTCAGCACCCGCTGTTTCTGGTAGTCGTGCATGACGAAGAACCACATCGCCACCGCCACCGGCACCGCCGCCGCCAGCACGCTGAGGATCCAGCGCCAGCGCAGCCCGCCCATGAACAGCACGAAGGCGCCGGAGGCGAGGATCAGCAGCGCCGTACCCAGGTCGGGCTGGCGCACGATCAGGATGAACGGCACACCGATCAGCACCAGGCTGATCGCCACATGTTTCAAGTGCGGCGGCAATGTGCGCTTGGACAAGTACCAGGCAATGGTCGCCGGCATGATGATCTTCATGAACTCCGACGGCTGGAAGCGGATCACCCCGGGGATGTTGATCCAGCGCGTGGCACCCATGGCGTTATGGCCCATCACGTCCACCACCACCAGCAACAGCACCCCGGTCAGGTAGGCCAAGGGCACCCAGCGGGCCATGAAACGCGGCTCCAGCTGGGCGATGACGAACATCGACACCAGCCCGATACCGAACGACGTGGCCTGTTTGAGCAGCAGGTCCCAGTTCTTGCCACTGGCCGAATACAGCACGAACAGGCTGCCGGCTGCGAGGGTCAGCAGGATGATCAGCAAGGGGCCGTCGACATGGATGCGCTGCAGAAAGCTGGCGCGCCGACGCATCACATCCTCGCTGGAGAGCATGCGATCGAAATTGTTCATCACAGGGACGATTCCTGGGTAACGGTGGCTGGCGCGAACTCGGGCTTGAGCCGGCCGTTTTCGTCGAGCAGCCAGGCGTCCATGATCTGGCGGACCACGGGCGCCGCGACACCGGAGCCGGACTCACCGTTCTCGACCATCACCGAGACCACGATCTTCGGGTCATCGGCCGGGGCAAAGGCGACGAACAGTGCGTGGTCGCGGTGGCGCTCCTGGAGTTTGTTGCGGTCGTACTTCTCGCCCTGCTTGATCGCCACCACCTGGGCGGTACCGCTCTTGCCGGCAATGCGGTACTGGGCACCAACAGCAGCCTTGCGCGCGGTACCACGGGCGTTGTGCATCACCTGCTCCATGCCATGGGTAACCTTGGCCCAGTCTGACTTGTCACGCAGCACGATGTTTTCCATCGGGTTCTCGTCCACCGGCGGCTGGCCCTCGATGGTCTTGGCCAGATGCGGGCGGTTCCACACGCCTTTGTTGGCGATCAGTGCAGTCGCTTGGGCAAGTTGCAGCGGCGTGGCCTGCATGTAGCCCTGGCCGATGCCGAGAATCAGGGTTTCGCCAGGGAACCAGGCCTGGCGACGAGTGGCGCGCTTCCATTCGCGCGACGGCATCAACCCGGAGGATTCCTCGAACATGTCGAGGGAAACCCGCTGGCCAATGCCGAATTTGTTCATGTAGCTGGACAGCCGATCGATGCCCATCTTGTGCGCAAGATCGTAGAAGTAGGTGTCGTTGGAACGCATGATCGCGGTGTCCAGATCGACCCAGCCATCGCCGGAGCGGTTCCAGTTACGGTACTTGTGATCGTAGTTGGGCAACTGGTAGTAGCCTGGGTCGAACACCCGGCTGCCGGCATTGACCACGCCACTGTCGAGGCCGGCGATGGCCACGGCCGGCTTGATGGTCGAACCGGGCGGGTACAGCCCGCGCAACACGCGGTTGAACAGCGGCCGGTCGATCGAGTCGCGCAGCTCGGCATAGGCCTTGAAGCTGATGCCGGTGACGAACAGGTTGGGATCGAAGCTTGGCTGGCTGACCATCGCCAGCACCTCACCGGTACGCGGGTCGAGCGCCACCACCGCGCCACGCCGGCCACCCAGAGCGGCTTCGGCGGCCTCCTGCAGCTTGATGTCCAGGCTCAGCACAATGTCCTTGCCCGGCTTGGGGTCGGTGCGCTTGAGCACCCGCAGCACCCTGCCACGGGCGTTGGTCTCGACCTCCTCGTAACCCACCTGGCCATGCAAGGCGTCCTCGTAGAAGCGCTCGATGCCGGTCTTGCCAATGTGGTGGGTGCCGCTGTAGTTGACCGGATCGAGGGTTTTAAGCTCTTTCTCGTTGATCCGCCCCACATAACCCACAGAATGCGCGAAATGCGCACCCTGCGGGTAATGCCGCACCAACTGGGCCACCACTTCCACGCCTGGCAGGCGGAACTGGTTTACCGCGACCCGGGCGATCTGCTCTTCGTTGAGCTCGAACAGGATCGGCACCGGCTCGAACGGCCGGCGCCCCTGGCGCATACGCTTCTCGAACAACGCCCGGTCGTCGTCGGTCAGTTCCAGCACTTCGACGATGGTGTCCAGCACTTCCTGCCAATTACCGGCACGTTCGCGGGTCATCGACAGGCTAAAGCTGGGCCGGTTGTCGGCCACGATCACACCATTACGGTCGAAGATCAGCCCGCGTGTCGGCGGAATCGGCTGCACATGCACCCGGTTGTTTTCCGACAGCGTCGAGTGGTAGTCGTACTGGATGATCTGCAAGTAGTACAGCCGCGCAATCAACACGCAGATGAGCAACATGATCGCCACTGCGCCGACCACGACGCGGTTGCGCACCAGGCGGGCGTCTTTCTCGTGGTCCTTGAGACGGATCGGCTGCGACATCGGACGGCTTACAGGCTCATTTGTGGTAAGGGTGCCCGGACAACACGGTCCAGGCGCGGTAGATCTGCTCGCCGATGAGTATCCTTACCAACGGGTGCGGCAGGGTCAGCGGCGACAGCGACCAACGTTGCTCAGCGCGCGCGCAAACCTCCGGCGCCAGGCCTTCCGGGCCCCCCACCATCAAATTTACCGTGCGCGCATCGAGCCGCCAGCGGTCCAGCTCGGTGGCCAGCTGCTCGGTACTCCACGGCTTGCCATGGACCTCGAGGGTAACGATGCGTTCCCCGGGCTGCACCTTGCTCAGCATGGCTTCGCCCTCCTGACGGATCAGGCGGGCGACATCGGCATTCTTGCCACGGGTGTTCAGCGGGATTTCCACCAGCTCCAGCGACAGCTCGGCAGGCAGGCGCTTGGCATATTCATGCCAGCCTTCCTCGACCCACTTCGGCATGCGCGAGCCGACCGCGATCAGGCGCAGACGCACAGCGCTTTCCTTATTCGCGGTTTTTGAGCTTGTCGGAGTACTCGTGGGCATGGTCCGGGCTGTGGTGCTTGCCATCGGCGGCACGGCTTTGCTCGGCACCCTGCCACAGGCGCTCCAGGTCGTAGAACTGACGGGCGGCGGCGGTCATCATGTGCACGATGACGTCGTTCAGGTCCAGCAGTACCCAGTCGCTGTCACCCTTGCCTTCTTCGCCCAGTGGCTGGGCGCCCTTGGCCTTGACGGCTTCGCGAACCTTTTCGGCCATCGCGTTGATCTGGCGGTTGGAGGTACCGGTGGCAATGATCATGTAGTCGGTCAGGCTGTGCTTGTCGCGCACGTCGATGACCTGGATATCCTGGGCCTTGACGTCTTCCAGCGCTGCCTTGGTCACTGCGACCAGTTCTTCGCCGTAAATTTTCTGCTTGGTCATATAAAACTCGTTCAACTCGTTGGATGAGGCGCCAGAGGCACCGTCAGTTAGGCGCACGATACAGTTCGTGCGCCTCGATGTAGGCCAGTACGGCGTCCGGCACCAGGAACCTCACCGATTTGCCGCTGGCCAGCAGCTGTCGGATCTGTGTAGCCGACACCGCAAGCGGTGTCTGCCAGACGAACGAAATATTTCCCGCCGGGCCGGACATGGCGGTGGGATCGCTCTCCGAGCGCGCAGCCAGCAGGTTGCGCAGCTCGTCAGGGGGTTCTACGTCGGCATCCGGGCGTTGCAGCACCAGGATGTGACAATGTTGCAGCAGTTCTTCCCAGCGATGCCAGGCAGGCAGGCCGCAGAAGGCATCCCAGCCAAGCACCAGGAACAGCTGGTCGTGGCCGGCCAGTTCGGCGCGGATCGATTCCAGCGTATCGATGGTGTACGACGGCTTGTCCCGCTCCAGCTCGCGGGCATCGACGCTCAGGCAGTCGACGCCCTGCACTGCTTGGCGAACCATGGCCAGGCGATCCAGCGCGGCGACTTGCGGGGTATCGCGGTGCGGCGGCCGGGCGTTGGGCAACAGGCGCAGCTCGTCCAGCCCCATGAACTCGGCCACTTCCAGCGCGCTGCGCAGGTGGCCGATGTGCACGGGGTCGAAGGTGCCGCCTAGAATGCCGATGCGCCGGACTACCTGGGCCTTGCTCAACTCAGCAGGACCCCTGGCCGCGCAGCTGGCCGTCGCCGATCACCACGTACTTCTCGCAGGTCAGGCCTTCCAGGCCGACCGGGCCGCGAGCATGCAGCTTGTCGGTGGAAATACCGATTTCCGCGCCGAGACCGTACTCGAAGCCATCGGCAAAGCAGGTCGGGGTGTTCAGCATGACCGAGGCCGAATCGACTTCGGCCATGAATTGGCGGGCCTCACCCTGATGTTCGCTGATGATCGAATCAGTGTGGTGCGAGCCGTAATGGTTGATGTGCTCGATCGCCTGGTCCAGGCCGTCGACGACGCGAATCGACAGGATCGCGTCGAGGTACTCGGTGTGCCAGTCGTCTTCGGTGGCGGGCTTGGCGTCGATGAACGCACGGGTGCGCTCACAACCACGCAGCTCCACGCCTTTTTCCTGGAAGCGGCGGGCCATTTCCGGCAGGAAGCGCTCGGCAACCTGCTGGTCGACCAGCAGCGTTTCCATCGCGCCGCAGATGCCGTACCGGTAAGTCTTCGCGTTGAAGGCCACGTTCCAGGCCTTGTCCAGGTCAGCATGCTGGCTGACGTAAACGTGGCAGATACCGTCCAGATGCTTGATAACCGGTACGCGGGCGTCGCGGCTGATGCGCTCGATCAGGCCACGGCCACCGCGCGGCACGATGACATCGACGAACTCGGGCATGCTGATCAGGGCGCCCACGGCTTCGCGGTCGGTGGTCTCGACCACTTGCACAACGGCCGCCGGCAGGCCGGCCTCGGCCAGGCCACGCTGGATGCAGGTGGCAATCGCGCGATTGGAATGGATGGCTTCGGAGCCGCCACGCAGAATGGTCGCGTTACCCGACTTCAGGCACAGGCTGGCGGCATCGATGGTCACGTTCGGACGCGATTCGTAGATGATCCCGATCACCCCCAGGGGTGTACGCATCTTGCCGACCTGGATACCCGATGGGCGGTAGCTCATGTCGCGGATGGCGCCGACCGGATCCGGCAGGCTGGCCACCTGGCGCAGGCCGGTGATCATACCGTCGATGCGGGCCGGGGTCAGCGCCAGGCGGTCGAGCAGCGCCGGCTCCAGGCCATTGGCGCGGCCAGCGGCCAGGTCCAGTTCGTTGGCGGCAGTGAGCTCGGCACGCGCGGCGTCCAGCGCATCGGCGGCGGCTTGCAGGGCGCGGTTCTTTTGCGCGGTGCTGGCACGGCCGATCACCCGGGAGGCCTCACGGGCAGCGCGACCCAGGCGGGTCATGTAGTCAAGAACGGACTCAGTCATGGGTTCGGTGTCTTGGCGAAGGGGAAATCGGCTGATTATAACTGCCGCGCAGGTGTACGCCCAGCGGCGGGTGGCGGATGGTAGAAAATGGGTGTTCGCCTGGAGGTGTTTGGCGCCTGTGAGATCGAGCGCCGCCCACGCGGCGCTCGATCTCACAGACACCCAACACCCCAAGGCGAACACCTCCAGCCCCCTACCAATGAAACATATGGATACCAATCAATCCCCCTGCAGGTTCAGCCTCGATTAAGCCATTCATTGCTATCATCCCCGCCTCCCCAGCCACGAACTGCCCGCATGCCAGCCCTGCCCGACAGCTTTTTCGACCGTGACGCCCAGACCCTGGCCAAGGCCCTGCTGGGCAAGGTCATCCGCCATCGCCAAGGCAACCTGTGGCTGGCCGCGCGCATCATCGAAACCGAGGCTTACTACCTGACCGACAAAGGCAGCCACGCCTCGCTCGGCTACACCGAAAAGCGCAAGGCACTGTTCCTCGACGGTGGGCACATCTACATGTACTACGCCCGCGGCGGCGACTCGCTGAACTTCAGCGCCCATGGCCCTGGCAACGCGGTGCTGATCAAATCGGCCTACCCTTGGCAGGACGACCTCTCGGGGCCCGACAGCCTGGCGCAGATGCAACTGAACAACCCCGATGCCAGCGGCAGGCTGCGCCCGGATGAGCGCCTGTGTGCCGGGCAGACCCTGCTGTGCCGCGCTCTGGGCCTGAAAGTGCCGCACTGGGACGCCCAGCGCTTCGACACCGGGCGCCTGTACGTGGAGGACTGCGGCAATGCCGTGCCGAAGGTGATCCAGGCCGCCCGCCTGGGCATCCCGCACGGGCGCGACGAACACTTGCCCTACCGCTTCGTCGATGCCGAATACGCCCGTTTCTGCACGCGGAACCCATTACGGCGCGGCCAAGTCGAAGGCCGCGATTTCTTCATTCTCGAACAAGGAAGCTGAACATGGGCGAATGGCTCGACAGCCTGACCGGCTGGCTCAGCGCCAACCCGCAGTGGCTTGGCGTGGCAATTTTCCTGGTGGCCTGCATTGAATGCCTGGCCATCGCCGGCATCATCGTGCCGGGCACCGTGTTGCTGTTCGCCGTTGCGGTGCTGGCCGGCAGCGGCGCCTTCAGCCTGGGCGAAACACTGCTGCTGGGCTTTCTCGGCGGGCTGCTGGGCGATGCCCTGTCGTATACCGTGGGCAAGCACTTCCACCAGAATATTCGGCGCTTGCCCTTGCTCCGCCACCACCCGGAATGGATCGGCAGCGCCGAAACGTACTTCCAGCGCTACGGTATCGCCAGCCTGCTGGTAGGCCGCTTCATCGGCCCGCTTCGGCCCATGCTGCCGATGGTCGCCGGCATGTTCGACATGCCGCTGCCGCGCTTCATTGCCGTCAGCCTGGTGGCCGGCGCCGGCTGGTCGGTGGCTTACCTGCTGCCTGGCTGGGCGACTGGCGCGGCCATGCGCCTACCGTTGCCTGAGGGCTTCTGGCTGGACGCCGGCATTATCGCCGGCACCCTGGCGGTGGTGATCGGCCTGAGCCTGAACAGCAGCATCCGCGACCAGCGCCACGGCACCCGCCTGGTCGCGGGGTTGAGTTTCCTCGCCCTGGCTGGGATTTTCCTCGGTTGGCCCTACCTGCACGAATTCGACCAAGGCGTGATGACGCTGGTACAGGAGCACCGCAGCCAGGCCATTGACGGCACTGTGGTGCTGGTCACTCGCCTGGGCGACTTCAAGACCCAGTTCTTCCTCGGTGGCTTGCTGACAGGCTTGCTGCTGCTTGCCCGGCAGTGGCGCCATGCGCTGTTCGCCGGGGGCGCCTTGATGGGTACAGCGCTCGCGAATGGCAGCCTTAAATGGCTGTTCGCCCGCGCCAGGCCCGAAGTACTGACCGACCCGCTGACCAGCTACAGCATGCCCAGCGGCCACAGCTCGGCGTCTTTTGCCTTTTTCCTGGTGATGGCGGTGCTGGCCGGGCGCGGTCAGCCGCCACGCATGCGCCTGACCTGGGTAATGCTGGGCTGCATTCCGGCGCTGGCGATCGCCCTGTCACGGGTATACCTGGGGGCGCACTGGCCAACCGACATTCTCGCCGGGGCCTTGCTGGCGTGCTGCGTGTGCGCGCTCAGCCTGACCTTGGTGCAGCAACAGCAGACGCTACCGGCCTTGCCGCAACGGGTGTGGTGGCTGGTGCTGCCGGCGTGTGTGGCGTTGCTGGCGTTCTTTGCCATGCATGCGTTGCCGCAGGCCTTGCTTAGATACCAATATTGATGCCGCCGGCATTGGCCTTTTCGCAGCACACGCTGCGGGGAGGCCGGCGCAGCCCCTGAAAAACGTCAGGCGAACAGCTCACCCTGAATCCGCTCCAGCAACTTCTGGATTTCCTCCAGCCGCTCTTGCGGCGAGTCAATGCTCAGCAAGTCCAGCTTGTCTTCTTCCATGAACGGCAACAGGTACGCCAGCTGGTTGGCCAGCGCCTGGCGCCCGTCCACCTGGCGCGGCATGTCCAGGGCTTCAACCATCGGATGCTCGCCCAGGGCCACCAGCAGCGCCAGCAGGTCGTCATCCGCCTCGAGCAACGGGCTGTCCGCCTGCTCGGGCAGCCATTGCACCTGCCCTACCAGCAATTGGTCCTTCTGCACCTCGGTGCTGTCCAGGTTGAAGCGCCGCACACCTTCAACGCGTATACCCAGCAGTCCGTTGTCCTGCTGCACGAAGTCGCGGATCACCGCTTCACAACCTATCGAGGCGACCACAGGCGGCGCCTTGCCGACCTGTTCGCCTTCAAGGATGCACACCACCCCGAAACCTTCGCCCTGCTTCATGCAGCGCCCGATCATGTCCAGGTAGCGCGCCTCGAAAATCTGCAAATCGAGGAAGCAGCCCGGAAACAGCACGGTATTGAGCGGAAACAGCGGTAGCGTCATCACAACTCCTCAAGCCACAAGGCTGACCGCCAGCGGCAGAAACACCGCCGTGGCCACGCCCATCAGGCTCATCGCCAGCGCGGCAAAGGCGCCGCATTCGTCACTTTCCTGCAGGGCCACCGAAGTACCCACCGCGTGTGCGGTCACGCCCAGCGACATGCCACGCGCCTCGGGGCTGTGCACGCCAAAGCGGCTCAACAGCGCCGGGCCGAAGATCGCCCCGATCACCCCGGTGATCAGCACGAAAACCGCCGCCAGGGCCGCCACGCCGCCGATCTGCTCGGCCACCAGCATGGCAATGGGCGAAGTCACCGACTTGGGCGCCATGGTCATCAGGATCATGTGCTCGGCGCCGAACCACCAGCCTAGCAGCAGGCAGCACAAGGTGGCGAACAGGCCCCCGACTACCAGCGTAGTAAAGATGGGCCAGAACAATTGGCGAATACGCCGCAGGTTGAGATACAGCGGCACGGCCAGGGCCACGGTGGCAGGCCCAAGCAGGGTGTTCATGATTTCGGTGCTCTTGCGGTATTCGCCGTAGTCGAGGCCGCACACCAGCAGCACGCCGATCACCAGCAGCATCGACACCAGCACCGGCTGCAGGAAGATCCAGCGCGTCTTCTCGTAGGCTGCCAGCACCACCTGGTAGGCCGCCAGGGTAATACCGATACCGAACAAGGGATGATGCACGACCGCACTGAGGGTGCCTTGCCAGTCAAGCGTCATGGTTGCTCCTCACGCTTACCCTGGCGATGGATGAGCTTTTGCATCAACACACCGACAAAAACCAGGGTTAGCAGGCAGGAGATCAGCAAGGCGCCGGCAATCGCCCAGAAATCGGCGGCGATGTCTTTGGCATACACCATCACCCCCACGGCCGGTGGCACCAGCAACAGCGGCAGGTAGCGCAGCAGGCTGCCGGCTGCTTCGTTCAGCGGCTTACCGACTTCGCCACGGGCCATCAGGAAGCACAACAGCAGCAACAGGCCGATGATCGGCCCCGGCAGGAACGGCACCAACAGATGATTGATCGCCGTCCCCAGCAACTGGAACAGCACCAGCCAGGTCAAACCACGCAACAGCATAAGCATCTCCCTCGGGCATGGCCGTCATTATAAGCACGCGGGGCAATAGACCGATATTCGCCGAAAAGCGGGTAACTTGACTGAAGCGGTTCGCCGTGCTGATCTTGCACTTTCGTACCAACTGACAATCGGGAGAGTCCGCGATGCCCTATGTACCGGTTACAGAGCTTTCGCAATACGTTGGTAAGGAGCTGGGGCGCTCGGCTTGGCTGAAGATCGACCAGCAGCGCATCAACCTGTTCGCCGAGGCTACCGGCGACTTCCAGTTCATCCATGTTGACCCGGAAAAGGCAGCAAAAACACCGTTTGGCGGCACGATCGCCCATGGCTTTCTGACCTTGTCCCTGATACCCAAGCTGATCGAAGACATTCTGGTGCTGCCACAAGGCTTGAAGATGGTCGTGAACTACGGGCTGGACAGCGTTCGCTTCATCCAGCCAGTGAAGGTGAATAGCCAAGTGCGTTTGAAGGTGGACCTGGCCGAGGTGACGGAGAAAAAGCCGGGGCAGTGGCTGCTCAAGGCGATCGCCACACTGGAGATCGAGGGCGAAGACAAGCCTGCTTATATAGCTGAGTCGCTTTCGCTCTGCTTCGTCTGATGCGACCCTGAATAAATGCTGGAACACGGGGCCGCTTTGCGGCCCGATCGTGACGCAAGGCCGTCCCCACAAGGAGCGAGCCCGGCCTTCTCTACAAACCCCCCGCACTCGCGTAAACTGCCAGCCTTCGCGCAGCCTGGGGCTGCCTTCTGTCGATTTACCAAAGGTGCCCGCCATGCCTTGGCTGCAAGTACGCCTGGCCATCAGCCCGGAACAAGCCGAAACCTACGAAGATGCCCTGCTTGAAGTAGGCGCGGTCTCGGTCACGTTCATGGATGCCGAGGATCAACCGATTTTCGAGCCAGACCTGAACACCACCCCTCTGTGGTCACACACCCACCTGCTGGCCCTGTTCGAAGCCGATGCCGACCCTGAGCAGGTGTTCGCCCACCTGCGCCTGCTGACTGGCACCGCGTTGCCCGAGCACCAGGCCGAGGTGATCGAAGATCAGGACTGGGAGCGCAGCTGGATGGATAACTTCCAGCCGATGCGCTTCGGCCGTCGCCTGTGGATCGTGCCCAGCTGGCACGACGCCCCGGATAAAGCCGCCGTGAACCTGCT
Organism: Pseudomonas sp. DCB_BI; assembly: GCF_026240995.1. Taxonomy (NCBI): domain Bacteria; kingdom Pseudomonadati; phylum Pseudomonadota; class Gammaproteobacteria; order Pseudomonadales; family Pseudomonadaceae; genus Pseudomonas; species Pseudomonas sp. DCB_BI. The sequence goes on from NZ_JAPFCG010000004.1 coordinate 202,925, forward strand.
GCTGGACCCAGGCCTGGCCTTCGGCACCGGCACCCATCCCACCACCGCACTGTGCCTGGAATGGCTCGATGGCCAGCAGCTCGACGGCACCCAGGTGCTGGACTTCGGCTGCGGCTCGGGCATCCTCGCCATCGCTGCGCTGCTGCTGGGCGCCCGCGAAGCGGTGGGTACCGACATCGACGTGCAGGCCATCGAGGCCTCGCGCGACAACGCCCAGCGCAACGGCATTGCCGACGAGAAGCTGGCGCTGTACCTGCCCGAGCACATGCCGGCGATGCAAGCCGACGTGCTGGTCGCCAACATCCTTGCCGGCCCACTGGTGTCGCTGGCGCCGCAGCTGTCCGGCCTGGTCCGCCCAGGTGGCCTGCTGGCGCTGTCGGGCATCCTCGCCGAGCAGGGTGAAGAAGTGGCTGCCGCCTACGCTGCAGACTTCGACCTGGACCCGATCGTCGTCCGCGATGGCTGGGTACGCATCAGTGGTCGGCGCCGCTAAGCGGGCCTAGAATACTCTCTTGCACAGCTCCCGGATCGCCGCATGACCGACAGTTTCGTCACCCAGTGCCCGCATTGCCAGACCAGCTTTCGCGTCACCCACCACCAGTTGAGCGTGGCGCGTGGCGTGGTGCGTTGCGGCCACTGCCTGCAGGTGTTCAACGCCGCCAAGCAACTGCTGGAGCAAACCCGTGCCAATGCACCTGAGGTGCCGGTAGCGGCGCCGGCACCCGCGGCGCCTGCCGAGCCAGTGCCAGCGCCGGCGATTACCCCCGAACCTGTGAGCCGCGAGCGCAGCATAACGCCGGACGAGGAGTGGGCCCTCACTGCCCAAGCGCTGGACGCACTGGACCTCGACCAGGAACTGGCACGCCTGGAGCGGCGCGGCCAACCGGCCCCCGCACGCCCCGCCAATCCGGATAACGGGTTGCAGGCGCGGCGTGACGATCCGCACCCGGACGAGCATGCGCACGAGCACGGCCTGTTCGGCACTGCCACCGATGACCCTTTCGAGCCGCACCCTGCGGCAGAGCCCGCACCGGTGCTGCTTGAGCCGCAGCCCCACCCGCTGGACCTGCAGCCAGAACCTGGGGAGCGCACCGAGCCTACCCTGGGCAGCAATCTCGACCTGGACATCGATGAGGAGCCGCCCGTACACCGCGCAGCCGAAATCGATGACCAGCCCGCATTCAGCGAACCGCTGCGTGCCAGCGATGACGATATGCCGGAAAAAGGCCTGAGCGCCCGCGACGATGAGCCATTGCCGCTGCACCTGTCGGCGCACGATGACGACCCTGTCGAGGCGTTACCCGGCGAACGCCTGGAACCGGGCCTGGCCAGCAAACCCGAGCGCCCGTCGCGCAAGGAGCCGCTGGTCGATGTGGTCGACGACCCGCTGCAGCTGGGCTGGGAAAAGCCCGCGCCCAACTGGGGCAAGCGTCTGCTGTGGGGCTTCCTGACCCTGCTGGCCGCTGGCTTGCTGGCATTTCAGTATGTCTGGTTCCACTTCGACGAAATGGCCCGCCAGGACCAGTACCGGCCGATCTTCCAGCAAGTCTGCCCGCTGGTCGGCTGTCAGGTCCCCACCCGCGTCGACATTGCCCGGATCAAGAGCAGCAACCTGGTTGTGCGCAGTCACCCGGACTTCAAAGGTGCCCTGATCGTGGATGCGATCATCTACAACCGTGCGCCGTTCGCCCAGCCGTTCCCGCTGCTGGAGCTGCGCTTCGCCGACCTCAACGGCCAACTGATCGCCAGCCGCCGGTTCAAACCAAGCGAGTACCTGTCGGGAGAACTGGCCGGCCGTGGCGAAATGCCCAGCCAGACACCGATCCACATAGCCCTGGACATCCTTGACCCAGGCCCGAAGGCGGTCAACTACAGCCTGAGCTTCCGTTCGCCGGAATAACCAGCACATTTTCCACCTCTCGGGAGTGGCCTTGCGACCCATCGCGACGCAAGGCCTCACCCACGGGTCTGCGCCAACCAAAGCAAATGTCATAAGCCGACAACTGTTCAGATTTTATCCAAATCCATCTTTATCCGGTCACCGAGAGCGGGTATCATGCCAACCCTTTTTCGAACTCCAAGATTCGGCCCCACAACAGGGATCACCTATGTCGGCGGTACGCATCGGCCCATACACACTACGCAATAACCTGATCCTTGCGCCCATGGCCGGGGTTACGGACCAGCCTTTCCGTACACTTTGCCAGCGCCTGGGTGCCGGGATGGTGGTGTCGGAAATGGTCAGCAGCGACATGAGCCTGTGGAACAGCCGCAAGTCGAGCCTGCGCCGCATCCATGAAGGTGATCCCGAGCCCCGCTCGGTGCAGATCGCCGGCGGTGATGCGCAGATGATGGCTGCGGCGGCACGGGCCAACGTCGAAGCGGGCGCCCAGATCATCGATATCAACATGGGCTGCCCGGCAAAAAAAGTCTGCAACAAAGCGGCGGGCTCTGCTTTATTGAGAGATGAAGCCTTGGTCGGCGAGATCCTCCACGCCGTGGTCGGCGCTGTGGATGTTCCGGTGACCCTGAAAATCCGCACCGGCTGGGACCGGGCGAACAAGAACGGCCTGAACGTGGCGAAGATCGCCGAGCAGGCCGGCATCCAGGCGCTGGCGGTGCATGGCCGTACACGCGCCGACCTGTACACCGGCGAGGCCGAATACGACACCATCGCTGCCATCAAGCAGGCGGTGTCGATCCCGGTCTTTGCCAACGGCGATATCACCTCGCCAGAAAAGGCCCGGGCGGTGCTGGACGCCACCGGCGTCGATGGCCTGCTGATTGGTCGGGCTGCCCAGGGGCGGCCATGGATCTTTCGCGAGATCGAGCATTACCTGCGTACCGGCGAGCACTTGCCGGCGCCGCAGCTGGACGAAGTGGAACGCATCCTGCTAGAGCACCTGGCCGCGCTGCATGCCTTCTATGGCGATGTGATGGGCGTACGTATCGCCCGCAAGCACGTTGGCTGGTACCTGGCAACACGACCCGGCGGCAAGGAGTTTCGCTCCCGGTTCAACGCTTTGGAAGACACACAAGCGCAGTGCGCCAACGTTCGCGGTTTTTTCAGCGAGCGTCGACAGAGCCTTGAGACAGAGGACGGACAAGGGGTGGCCGCATGACGATGATGACCGAGAATTTTGTGAGTGGAACAACGCCCGTGAGCGACAACGCCAACCTGAAACAGCACCTGAACACGCCGAGCGAAGAGGGCCAGACCCTTCGCGACAGCGTCGAGAAGGCGCTGCACAACTACTTCGCCCATCTGGAAGGCGCGACCGTCACGGACGTGTACAACCTGGTGCTCTCCGAAGTCGAGGCGCCCCTGCTCGAAAGCGTGATGAACTACGTGAAGGGCAACCAGACCAAGGCCAGCGAGATGCTCGGGCTGAACCGAGGCACCCTGCGCAAGAAGCTCAAGCAGTACGACTTGTTGTAAGCCAGAATCCCAACCAGAAAAGGCGGCTCCCTGAACAGAGGCGCCTTTTTTGCTGACTCCACCGCGTTATTGGAATCCGAAATGACCGACCAGACTACCCGCCTGCCAGTCCGCCGCGCCCTGATCAGCGTCTCCGACAAGACCGGTATCCTCGAATTCGCCCGTGAGCTGCAGCAGCTCGGTGTCGAGATCCTGTCCACCGGCGGCACCTACAAGCTGCTCAAGGACAACGGCGTAAACGCGGTGGAAGTGGCCGACTACACCGGCTTCGCCGAAATGATGGATGGCCGGGTCAAGACCCTGCACCCGAAGATCCACGGCGGCATCCTCGGCCGTCGTGGTACCGACGACGCCATCATGAACGAGCACGGCATCAAGCCGATCGACCTGGTGGCGGTCAACCTGTACCCGTTCGAAGCCACCATTTCCAAGCCTGGCTGTGACCTGCCGACCGCCATCGAGAACATCGACATCGGCGGCCCGACCATGGTCCGCTCGGCTGCCAAGAACCACAAGGACGTGGCCATCGTGGTCAACGCCAGCGACTACGCTGGCATCGTCGAAGGCCTCAAGGCCGGCGGCCTGACCTATGCCCAGCGCTTTGACCTGATGCTCAAGGCCTTCGAGCACACTGCTGCCTACGACGGCATGATCGCCAACTACATGGGCACCATCGACCAGGCCAAGGACACCCTCAGCACCGAGGCGCGCAGCGAGTTCCCGCGCACCTTCAACAGCCAGTTCGTCAAGGCCCAGGAAATGCGCTACGGCGAGAACCCGCACCAAAGCGCGGCGTTCTATGTCGAAGCCAAGAAAGGCGAAGCGAGCATCTCCACCGCCGTGCAGCTGCAGGGCAAGGAACTGTCGTTCAACAACGTGGCCGACACCGACGCCGCACTGGAGTGCGTGAAGAGCTTCGTCAAGCCGGCCTGCGTCATCGTCAAACATGCCAACCCGTGCGGCGTGGCCGTTGTGCCTGAAGACGAAGGCGGCATCCGCAAGGCCTACGACCTGGCCTACGCCACCGACACCGAGTCGGCATTCGGCGGCATCATCGCCTTCAACCGCGAGCTGGACGGTGAAACCGCCAAAGCCATCGTCGAGCGCCAGTTCGTCGAAGTGATCATCGCCCCGAAAATCTCCCAGGCTGCCCGCGACGTGGTGGCTGCCAAGCAGAACGTACGCCTGCTGGAATGCGGCGAGTGGCCAGCCGAGCGCGCTGCCGGGTGGGACTTCAAGCGCGTCAATGGTGGCCTGCTGGTACAGAGCCGTGATATCGGCATGATCACCGCCGATGACCTGAAAATCGTTACCAAGCGCGCCCCGACCGAGCAAGAAATCCACGACCTGGTGTTCGCCTGGAAAGTGGCCAAGTTCGTCAAGTCCAACGCCATTGTCTACGCCAAGCAGCGCCAGACCATCGGCGTCGGCGCCGGCCAGATGAGCCGCGTCAACTCCGCCCGCATCGCTGCAATCAAGGCTGAGCACGCTGGCCTGCAGGTACAGGGCGCGGTCATGGCTTCGGACGCGTTCTTCCCGTTCCGTGATGGCATCGACAATGCGGCTAAAGTGGGTATCAGCGCCGTGATCCAGCCGGGTGGCTCGATGCGTGATGCTGAAGTCATCGCTGCTGCCGACGAAGCCGGCATCGCCATGGTGTTCACCGGCATGCGCCACTTCCGCCACTAATTACGCGGATCCCGAGGCGAGTCGAGATCCTGTGGGAGCGGGCTTGCCCGCGAATACGATGGTGGATTCACCGCCGCATTCGCGGGCAAGCCCGCTCCCACAGTGTTCGGCGCAAGCCACTGGATCACTTGAATCGAGGTTTTGACATGAAAGTTTTGATCATCGGCAGCGGCGGCCGCGAGCACGCCCTGGCCTGGAAAGTCGCCCAGGACCCCCGCGTCGAGAAAGTCTTCGTTGCCCCCGGCAACGCTGGCACCGCCACTGAAGCCAAGTGCGAGAACGTCGCCATCGACGTTTGCGCCCTGGAGCAACTGGCCGACTTCGCCGAGAAAAACGTCGACCTGACCATCGTTGGCCCGGAAGCCCCGCTGGTCATCGGTGTGGTCGACCTGTTCCGCAGCCGCGGCCTGGACTGCTTCGGCCCAACCAAGGGTGCGGCCCAGCTGGAAGGCTCCAAGGCCTTCACCAAGGACTTCCTGGCACGTCACAAGATCCCGACTGCCGACTACCAGAACTTCACTGAGATCGAGCCAGCCCTGGCCTACCTGCAGGAAAAGGGCGCGCCGATTGTGATCAAGGCCGACGGCCTGGCTGCGGGCAAGGGCGTAATCGTCGCCATGACCCTGGAAGAAGCCGAAGCCGCCGTGCGTGACATGCTGGCCGGTAACGCCTTCGGTGAAGCCGGTTCGCGTGTTGTGATCGAAGAGTTCCTCGACGGCGAGGAAGCCAGCTTCATCGTCATGGTCGACGGCCACAACGTGCTGCCCATGGCCACCAGCCAGGACCACAAACGCGTCGGCGACCAGGACACCGGCCCGAACACCGGCGGCATGGGTGCCTACTCCCCTGCCCCGGTGGTTACCGCCGAGGTGCACCAGCGCGTGATGGACCAGGTGATCTGGCCGACCGTGCGCGGAATGGCCGAAGAAGGCAACGTCTACACGGGCTTCCTCTATGCTGGCCTGATGATCGACAAGGCGGGCAACCCCAAGGTCATCGAGTTCAACTGCCGCTTCGGCGACCCGGAAACCCAGCCAGTCATGCTGCGCCTGGAGTCGAGCCTGGTACTGCTGGTCGAGGCCGCTTTCGCCAAGGCGCTGGACAAGGTCGAAGCCCAGTGGGACCCACGCCCGAGCCTGGGTGTGGTGCTGGCAGCGGGCGGCTACCCGGGCGACTACGCCAAGGGCGACCTGATCAGCGGCCTGGACGCTGCTGCGCAGATCGAAGGCAAGGTATTCCACGCCGGTACTACGCTCAAGGATGGCCAGGTGGCTACCAACGGCGGCCGCGTACTGTGTGCCACTGCCATGGGCAGCACCGTTGCCGACGCGCAGCAGCAAGCATACCGCCTGGCCAAGGAAGTAAGCTGGAGCGGTAGCTTCTACCGTTCCGACATCGGCTACCGGGCCATCGCCCGCGAGCGCGGTGAGCACCAGCAGTAAGTACTGCCGGAGCGCCGTGGCGCCTTGCGCACACGGCATCCGGCTGGTCGACAGGGCCCGGTTTGGGCCTTGCCTTCGACTTGGCGCGCCGCGCATAGTTAGTACCCGGCACATCGGCTAAGAAGGGATTTCGTAGTGCGTCGGCTTCGGATTGCCTCAGCTCTGATCGTCAGCTTGCTGACCCTGCTCTGCATGTTCCCGGCTATGGCCGAACAGGACGGAGGCTGGACCGTTCTGCTCGACGAACAGGCCAACCTGCAACTGAGCGACGTACGCTCCGAGCGCTACCGCAACCAGTTCAGCCCACTGGTGTTAGCCGAGCTGGATGCAGCGCCTGCGGAACAGGCCTTGTGGCTGCACTACCGCCTGCCCCCTGGCGACCAGGAGCAATTGCTGCGGGTGTTTGCCCCCGACCTTTCTGGCCTGGACCTCTACGCCCTCGAAGGCGACCATCTTCTGCGTCAGCTGCACCACGGCCGCCAGGCCGGCAATGCCAGCCCGACCCTGCGTGGCAGCGATCATGTACTGTCACTTCCCAACAGCAAGCAACCGCTGGACATCTATCTGCGCCTGGTCTCAGAGCATCAACTGCGCCCGGCCATCAGCCTGGAGCCAGCGGCCGAGGCCGCCTCCGATCAAGGCCAGCCGCTGCTGTTCGGCATGCTGTTCGGTGGTTTGGTGATGCTGATCATGCACAACCTGATCCGCTTCCTTTACAGCCGCTCCAGTACCACCTTGATCCTGGCGCTGTACCACGGCCTGATGCTGCTCAGCGGCCTGATCCTGCTGAACCTCAGTGGCCCCTGGTGGCATGTATGGCACAGTGCGCAAACGCCCGCTGCCTACCTGACACTGGTGCTGGCCGGTCTGGCGGGGCTGTATTTCACCCAGCATTTCTTCTCGCCGTGCAACTCGCCACGGCTGAGCCGCCTGCTGCAAGGGGAAATGCTGATTGTCGGGGTCAGCGGCCTGGTGCTGCTGTTCGTCGATACCCTACCCCTTAACCTCATGACCTACGCCCTGATGGCACTGGGCAGCGTGAGCATGCTGCTGGTCAGCAGCTATCACTGGTACAAAGGCTATGCACCCGCGCGCCTGTTCAGCCTGGCCATGGTGGTGTTCAACCTGGGCGGGCTTGTGCTGCTCCCGGCACTGCTGGGCCTGACCCGCACTGCGACGCCGTGGCTGCTGTGTATCCTGCTGGGCCTGACCGTGGTCAGTGGCCTGCTGCTCAACCTGGCCGTCAGCGAGCGCCTGCGGCGCATGAGCGAAGAGCGTTTCAGCGCCAGCCGTGCACTGGCCGCCAGCGATGCCGAAATCAACGCCAAGGCCGAGTTTCTGGCCAAGATCAGCCACGAAATCCGTACCCCGATGAACGGTGTGCTGGGCATGACCGAGCTGTTGCTGGGCACCCCGCTGTCGGTCAAGCAACGCGACTACGTGCAGACCATTCATAGCGCCGGCAACGAGCTACTCACGCTGATCAACGAAATTCTCGACATTTCCAAGCTGGAATCCCGGCAGATCGAGCTGGACGACGTGCAGTTCGACCTCAATGCGCTGATCGAGGACTGCCTGAACATCTTCCGCGCCAAGGCCGAGCAGCAAAACATCGAACTGATCAGCTTCACCCAGCCGCAAGTACCGCGGGTGATCAGCGGCGACCCGACGCGCCTGCGCCAAGCTTTGTCGAGCCTGCTGGAAAACGCGCTGAAAAACACCGATCAGGGGGAGATCCTACTGGTGGTGGCGCTGGACCAACGCGGCGAGGTGCCGCGCCTGCGCATTGCCGTGCAGGACAGCGGCGAGCCGCTGCCTGCCGCCGACCGCGAAGCGCTGCTGCAGGCCGAACTGCACAGCCACCACTTCCTCTCCAGCAACAAGCTGGGCGGCCACCTTGGGTTGGTCATCGCCAAGCAGCTGATCGGCCTGATGCAGGGTGAGTTCGGCATCAAGAGCAGCACCGGGATGGGCAATACCCTGTGGCTGACCTTGCCGCTGGACCCCTCGCGCCTCGAGCAGCCCCCGGCCGACCTGGACGGCCCGCTGCGCGATGCCCGCGTGCTGGTGGTGGACGACAACGACACCTGCCGCAAGGTGCTGGTCCAGCAGTGCAGCGCCTGGGGCATGAATGTCAGCGCAGTGCCGTCAGGCAAGGAAGCCTTGGCCCTGCTGCGCACCAAGGCGCACCTGCGCGACTACTTCGATGCCGTGCTGCTGGACCAGAACATGCCCGGCATGACAGGCATGCAACTGGCCGCCAAGATCAAGGAAGACCCCAGCCTGAACCATGACATCCTGGTAGTGATGCTCACCGGTATAAGCAACGCGCCCAGCAAGGTCATCGCGCGTAACGCAGGGGTCAAGCGGATACTCGCCAAGCCGGTAGCCGGCTATACGCTGAAAACCACCTTGGCCGAAGAACTTGCCCAGCGCGGCCGTGAGCAGGCGGTCCCTGCGAGCCCGCCCGGCATCCCCCAGGCACTGGACCTGCCCGGTGACTTCCGCGTGCTGGTCGCCGAAGACAACAGCATCTCGACCAAGGTGATTCGCGGCATGCTCGGCAAGCTCAACCTTGAGCCCGACACCGCCAGCAATGGCGAAGAAGCCTTGCAGGCGATGCAGGCACGCCGTTACGACCTGGTGTTGATGGACTGCGAAATGCCTGTTCTGGATGGCTTCTCGGCCACTCAGCAATTACGTGCCTGGGAGGCGGCCAATCAGCGCCAGCGTACCCCCGTGGTGGCGCTGACTGCGCATATTCTTGCCGAACACAAGGAGCGCGCGCGCCTGGCCGGCATGGACGGGCATATGGCCAAACCGGTGGAACTGTCGCAGTTGCGGGAGCTGATCCAGTACTGGGCCAATCACCGCGAAGCCACGGCAGACCCGGTGCATACTTCCTGATCTGCCGGCACAGGATGGCAACAGCATCTGCTGATAAACTCTGCCCAGCCATCACTGCCTGGACTACCCCCCATGCTCCATGAGTTGTTCAGCGTCTACCTGAAAATGCTCGTGCTCTACAGCCCGTTCTTCGTGCTGTCGTGCTTCATCAGCCTGACTCGTGGCCACTCCAGCAAGGAGCGCAAGCAACTGGCCTGGAAAGTGGCCTTCGCAGCGCTCATCGCCAGCGTGCTGCTGTACCTGTTCGGGCGGGCGATATTCGGCATTTTCGGCATTACCGCCGATGCGTTTCGTATCGGCGCAGGCAGCGTGCTGTTCATTTCCGCACTCGGCATGGCCCAAGGCAAACCCGCCGTCCAGGCCGATAACGTGCAACAGGACGTCACCATCGTGCCACTGACCATCCCGCTCACTGTCGGGCCTGGCACCATCGGTGCCTTGCTGGTGATGGGGGTAAGCCAACCACACTGGGATGACAAATTGCTGGCCATTGTCAGCATCGCCCTGGCCAGCTTTACCGTGGGCCTGGTGTTGTATCTCTCCCACGGTATCGAGCGGCTGCTCGGTGACCAGGGCTTGCAGATTGTCAGCCGGCTGATGGGGCTGTTCGTCTGCGCCCTGGCCGCGCAGATCATCTTCACCGGGATCCGCGGCTACCTGTTGCCCTGACTCACGGGCCGGGTGCTTTACAGTTGCAGGTCGTGTATGGCCTTGCCGTTTTGCTTGTCGACGCTGGCCTGTGCCCGCTTGCGGTAGTCCTCACGGAAGCCCTGCAAGTTGAAGTGGACCACTTCGACACGGATTTCCTCGAGCTTCACTTCCTTGGACGACTGGAGGAACAGAAAATCTTTCACGGTTTTCTTCATCGACATTTGCATATGAACCATCACCATGTCGATAAAGCCGCTGGACTGCTGAGCGCATGGAATCAACTGAAAACGCGCGATACCTTTGGAAGCAGCCGTGCTTTCGAAGGCGCTCAATGCCCGGGTGTCCTTGCGTAACGCCTGTAGAGAGGATTCCGCAGTCTGGTAGTGATTGGCTGAGCCTTTCTCACGAACCTTCGCAAGGGCCTGCTCCGCAATACTGGCCTTGTTAGGCCCCGGCCGAACCGACGTAGGCGCGAGTTTGCCGTCGAACCCCAGAAACGCAAAGTTCCGCCAGTAGTTCCTGAACCAGTCCGCCTCGAGGCCTTCGTTGAAATCCCCCCATGCTACCTGCTGGGCAAATGCGTTGGCCAACAGGATGTCCTGACGGGCTTCCCGACTCACGCCTGGCAAAAACGATATCAGGCTGCTGTGGACGAGTTTGCCACTGGCAACTTTTTGATTGAATTCACTCATGTTCTACTCCCAAAGCAACGACAGGTTTGATCTGGCTGCGGTATTGCAGTTGCTTGACTTTGATAGAGTCATGCAGACCCGCACTTATCGAATGAATCACCTTTTCATCGGTTTGATAGTGGGCATCGAACTGCTGGGTAGACTGGTCGCTTGCAAGTGTTAGCGGCTGCCTCAGCCAATTTCCAGTCAACGCCCCTGCAGTACTGAATCCCAGTTCGGTACTGATGATGCTCGAGTCGGCCAATATCAAGCGCAACTCAATACGTACATGGCTCATGCCTTTATCATCTGGCGGCCGAATGCACTCCTCTGCCAACAACTGCTCGATGGCGCCGTCTGACTGGGTTGGGTATGCGTCAAGGCATTGGGCTAGTGGCTCACGCAGGGTGCTGGGCACGCCTGTCAGGAGGTTGGCCCGCAAGATCTGCCAAGGCTCGCAGGCCGTTGCGTTTTTCTCGGCAACAGGGCGGGACTGCATGTTGACGATCGTGCAACCGAAATTGCTCTGCACTCGCAGATAATTTCTATGCCATTCATCATCCTGAATAGCGTGTCCCTTGTTAGCGGTCAGGTAGGCTGCCAGCTGGATATTCAGTAATGCCTCTGCCCGTGAAACACTGACGGTATCATCAATGAATACCAGGCTATTGCCGTTTAACCACAGTGTGTAGTTGGCTTGCATCTGCATGCCCTCCAGGCCTGCCGAAAACATATCGGCAGGCCAGCTTTCTAATTAAATATCCAGGGCCAGCAGAACTTCCAAGGCACTGGCGTCAAGTTTGCCTTCAACCGCGCTGCGCAGCTTTTCGTACTGGCGAGCATCGAACTCCAACACCGCACCACAGGCAAAGTTGGTGGTACCACTGCTGTCCCATTTGGCCAGCAGATAGTTAGCAGTTTTGTCGGGTTTGGCGTCGGTCTGAATCGCACTGACAGCCATGGCCATATTGCCCTCGCTCGAGTATTCGCATCGGTTGAGGCTCACCTCGGTTCGGTCATTTTCCGAAGTGGTGCGGCCAAGCAATTCAACGTTGTTGGCACTGGCGGCCAATGCGCTGACAACCGTTTTCCCAAGGCCCTCCAGTGCAGTTGCCAAATCGCCTGTGAAAGCGCCATAGGCCGTCTGCAGGCCCTTGCCCAGCAGGTTGCTGATTTCGAGGCGCTGATTGCTCTCTGTGACCTTCAATACGTCGACGTTGGTCGGCGACCAGCCCATCTTGGACATAACGAAAATGTAGTGGGCGAACCAGACCCGAGGATCGCTGATGGCGTTGTACAGTTTATTGGCACTTTGTGTTGCCAGGGCATGGCAAGCCTTTGCAGCATCGAGGTTTTCTTGGCTCATCCCCTCGGGGAAGACAAACAGGTTCTTGTCCGGCAGCACCTCAAGTTTCATCTTCTGGTGGTCAGTAGTCATAAGAAAGGTCTCCAAGTAGGGTTACGGTTGAAGCCTGATGGCTCCAGCCGCAAACCTACCTGTGACCTTTGCAGGAAACTGCCACGAAGCAGTTCCTCACCCGCCTACTCTGCCGCCGCTTATGGCTTTGCACCGTACCAGCGTGGGGTATAGACCCAGACCCCGCCAGCCAAGCGATCGAACGTGCAGGTGGTGGAAGACCCAACCAGCACCATGGTGCGCATGTCGACCATTTCTGGCAGCAATTCGGCCAATGTGACTACCTTCAGCGTCTGCCCCGGCCTACCGATGTCACGGCCAAGGACTACAGGCGTGTTCTCGTCACGATGACGGCGGACCACTTCGAGCGCCACACCGAGCTGATGCGGCCTGGATTTGGAAATCGGGTTGTAGAACGCCAATACCAGGTCGGCCTGCGCGGCCAGGTCCAAACGCTTTTCAATGATCGACCAAGGCTTGAGGTTGTCCGACAGCGACATCACGCAGAAGTCATGCCCCAGTGGCGCGCCTGCCTGGGCAGCGGTTGCCAGCGAAGCCGATACGCCCGGCAAGATCTCGAGGTCGACGCGATGCCAGGCGGGGTCGCCGGATTCGTGCAACGCCTCCAGCACCGCCGCCGCCATGGCGAACACGCCTGGGTCACCTGACGACACCACCACCACCGAGCGGCCTTGCGCTGCCAGCTCGAAAGCATGCCGGGCACGCTGCATCTCTTCACGGTTGTCGGTGCAGTGCATGACTTGGTCGTCACGGAACGGGCCGGCCATCCGCACATAGGTTTCGTAACCGAGCACATCCTCGGCCCGCGCCAGCTCGGCCTTGACCGCCGGCACCATCAGGTCGGCAGCGCCGGGGCCCAGGCCGATGACGGCCAGGCGACCACGACGGCGACCAACCTCTGCCACCTCGACCGGGGCAGGCGCCAACGCAATGACCGCGTCTGCCTGTTCGACCAACTGGGCATCTGGCAAAGCCGCCGCCACCATGCTGGCCACATCGGCTGGCTTGGCAGCGAAGCGCAGGGCAACACCCAAGGCCTGGGCCGCTTCGTGCAAGGCGACGTCGGCCATGGCTTGCTCGTCAGCCAATATACACGCCACCGACGGTTCGGCGATGCCGGCCTGCTGCAACGCTGCACGAATACTGTGCAGATTGCCGCCCGCAACCCCCACAACCACCGAGCGCGGGTGGATGAGCAGCTCGTCGCGGCTGGCCGGGCGCGCCTGATAGCCCACATGGATCGTGCGCCGGGCCGCTTCGCTGGCGGGCAACTGCGCTTGCTGCAGCCAAGGCGCGTCACCTTCGATACGCACCGACTCGCCCGCCAGCAGGTCGGAGACAAAGCGCTTGCCTTGCTCGATATCCGCCAAGGCATAGCCTTGCGGCGGGTTCAACAGGCAGGTGCCAAAGCGCAGCTCGCCACTGGTGGTGATAGCGGCGGCAACGCCCAATGCTTCGGCAATTTCACGCGCCATCACGTTCACCCCGCCCAGGCCACCGAGCAATGGCACCACTGCGCTGCCGTCCTCGGCCACGGCCAATACCGGCGGCTCGCTGCCCTTCTCGCTGAGCAGGCTGGCAAGGCTGCGGATGATGATACCGGCGGCGCACAGGGCGATGATGGGCGTGTCTTGCTGGTACAGCCCACGCAAGGTATCGCCGAACGCACTGTAATAGCAGTCGACACCCTCGACACGGCCTTCCAGGCCATGGATCGACGCCTGTGGATAACACTGCTGGATGCGCTGCGCGGTGGCCAGGCTGCCGGGGCCAAGAACGACGATTGCCGGCGCCTTGTGCATGTTCAGCCCTGCCATTTTTCCCCCGGCACGATGATCAGCGAGAAGTACGGCGACGACTGCGGGTCGACCTGGTCCAGCGGTACGATCTTCTGGTTGGCCATGGTGGCCCGTTCCACGTACAGCGCACGCCCGTCCAGCCCCAGTTCGGCCAGCACCTCGCGCACCTTGGGGAAGTTGCGGCCGAGTTTCATGATCACCGCCGCGTCGGCATCGGCCAGGCGGCGCTTGAGCTCTTCGGCCGGCAACACGCCCGACAGCACCGACAGGCTCTGGTTGCGGTACACCAGCGGTGCGCCCAACACCGAAGCGCCACCTAGCATCGAGCAGACGCCAGGGATCACTTCGGCCTCGTAGCGTTGCGCCAGCCGGTCGTGCAGGTACATGTAGGAGCCGTAGAAGAACGGGTCGCCTTCGCAGATCACCGCCACGTCACGACCGGCATCCAGGTGCTCTGCCACCTGCACGCTGGCTTCGTCGTAGAAGTCGCTGATCACCTGCTCATAGGACAGAGGCGCCGGCAGGGCCTCGGTGGTCACCGGGTAGACCAGCGGCAGCAAGGTCTGCTCGGGCTGCAGGTGCGCCTCGATGATGCCGAAGGCATTGCCACGCTTGCCCTTGGCCACGAAGTAGCCGACCACCGGCGCCTCGCGCAGCAAGCGCAGGGCCTTGAGGGTAATCAGTTCAGGGTCGCCCGGGCCCACGCCAAGGCCCAGCAGTCGTCCACGCGGCGCCATCACTCCACCTCCGTGGCCAAGGCGTTGACCGCAGCGGCGGCCATCGCGCTGCCGCCCAGGCGGCCTTGCATGATCACGAACGGCACACCACGGCTGTCGGCGGCGAGCATGGCCTTGGACTCGGCCGCGCCGACGAAACCGACCGGGAAGCCCAGGATCAGCGCCGGCTTGGGAGCACCGGCATCGAGCATTTCCAGCAGGTAGAACAACGCGGTCGGAGCGTTGCCGATCACCACCACGCTGCCTTCCAGGTACGGGCGCCACAGCTCCAGAGCGACGGCGGAACGGGTGTTGCCGGCGTCCTTGGCCAGGCCGGGCACGCTCGGGTCACGCAGGGTGCAGATGACCTGGTTTTCTGCTGGCAGGCGGGCACGGGTGATGCCTTCGGCAACCATGTGCGCATCGCACAGGATCGGCGCGCCATTGAGCAATGCCTCGCGCCCGGCCCGGCCGGCGCCGTCGGAGAACTGCAAACCCTCGATAGCGTCGACCATGCCACAGGCGTGGATCACCCGTACGGCAAGCTTTTCGAGGTCTGCGGGGATCCGCTCGAGTCGGGCTTCCTCACGGATGATCCGGAAGGAATTGCGATAGATCTCCTGACCATCGCGGATGTAGTCAATCATTAAGGTGCTCCGTCGGCAGGTCGAGCATGGCGCCTGCTTCATTCAAGGTAAGGTCGGTGCCGCGCAGGGCACCAAAGCCCGGCTGGCGCGCGTCACGCAGGTACAGGTCATAACGGCCCGACGAGCGGGCCAGCAGGGTGGCCGGGGCCACATGGGCCACGGCACAGGAACGGGGGCAGCCGGTGAGGTGCACGCTGGCAGGGGCACCGGGGCCCAGCAGCGCGGCCAGGGTGACTGCGTCGGCCTTGGTCTCGCCCAGCGCCTTGGCGCAACCGCTGCTGCCGGTGCAGGCGCTGATGCGCGCCAACGGCTCATGGGCATGACACAGCAGGCCGATTGCGGACAATCCGGCCTGGGCCTGGTCGATGTGTTGCGCTTGCAGGTTGGTCAGCACCAGGCTTTGCCAAGGGCTCAGACGCAGGCTGCCATCGCCCAGTTCACGGGCCACCTGTGCCGCACCGCGCAGCATGGCCGGGGTCAGCCGGCCTTGCGGTGGGGCTACCCCAAGGGCCAGGCCATGAGCCTGGGGCAGCTTGCCCAGCCAGGAAACGTGGTGCGGTTGTCGGCGCCAGGCGAGCACAGCAGGATCGCGGCGGATATCCAGGCCCAGGCCAGCGACGAAATCAGTTGCCGAGCAGACTTCAAGCAACTGACGCATGCGCGACTGTGCCGGTGTTGCCAGTTCGAGGAAGCGTTCCAGCACCGCGCTCACCAGCGCCAGCCCCTGTTCCAGGGGCACGGCGCCAAGCACCAGGCCGTCTGACGGACAACCCGCCAGGCCGAATGCCAGCCAGGGCTGTTGCTCCAGCCGCAGGGCCGACAGCCACAGGTCGTGGGGGTGTTCGAGCATGGCCAAGCCTTCGCCGGCATCCAGTTGCACGGCGAACTTGGCTGACAGCTGATGAAACCGCGGGGTGCCCTCCAACAGCTCGAGGATCTGCCCGGCCAGCGGCCTGGCGTCCAGCAGCATTACCGGATCATGCCCTGCCAGCGGGCTGAGCATCAGGTTGCGCACATCGTCGCCGGCCGCCTCGCGTGGGCCCAGGCCCGCAGCGAGCAGGGTGTCGACCAAGGCACGGTGCTCGCTGCCGATGCCGCGAATCTGCAGGTTGCCACGGTTGGTGGCTTCGATCACGCCGCCGGCGAAGCGCTCGGCTGCCGCGGCCACCGCATCGGCCTGGTCGGCCAGCAACAGGCCGCCCGGCAGCTTGATACGGCAGATACCGCCGTCACGGGCACTGACGATGCGCCACAACCCCGGGCAGGCCGAGGGACGAGGGATGACAGTGGGGGCTTCGGCCTGGGTCAATGGGGTGTCCGGCAATCTGTGAAAGTGCGCTTGAGTGTAGAAGGCGCGGTATTATGCCTGCTTTGTCCGGCGGCATGAAAAGCCGGTGGTCGAGCATCGTTCGGATTTGAGCCGATTTTTTTGGGGGCGCTGCGCGCCCCCAAAATCTTGAAGAGGTACACATGACACCCTGGCTGACAGTAGTAGGCATCGGCGAAGACGGCTTCAGCGGCCTGGGCAAACAGGCCCGGCGCGCCCTGCTGGGCGCTGTGCGGGTCTTCGGCAGCCCGCGCCAGCTGGCCTTGCTGCCACGGTGCGTAACCGCTGAACAGCTGGCCTGGCCAAGCCCATTCTCGCTGGCCCCGGTGCTGGCCCTGCGTGGCGAACCGGTGTGCGTCCTGGCCAGCGGCGACCCGATGTTCCATGGCGTCGGTGCCAGCCTGGCGCGGCAGGTGCCTGTCGCCGAAATGCGTGTGCTGTCGATGCCCTCCTCCTGCGCCCTGGCCGCTGCCCGCCTGGGCTGGCCGCTGCAGGACCTGCACGTGGTATCGCTGGTCACCCGACCGCTGGCGATACTCAATGCCCATTTGCACAGCGGCCTGCGTTTGCTGGTGCTGAGCAACGACGGTGATAGCCCGGCAGCCATTGCCACGCTGCTGCGTGAACGTGGCTTCGGGCCCAGCCGCCTGAGCGTGTTCGAGCACCTGGGTGGCGAAGCCGAACGCAAGCTGTGCGGCACCGCCCAGGACTGGCAGCATGCCGACATCGCCGCACTCAACCTGGTCGCCATCGAATGCCTGGCCGCGCCCGACGCCCCGCGCCAGCATCGCTTGGCCGGGCTGCCAGACAACGCCTTCCGCCATGACGGCCAGCTGACCAAACGCGATGTCCGCGCCATGACCCTGGCGCGCCTGGCGCCGCAGCCCGGTGAACTGTTGTGGGACGTGGGCGCAGGCTGCGGCTCGATCGGCATCGAATGGATGCGCGCCCACCCGGCCTGCCGCGCCCTGGCCATCGAGGCCGACGAAGGCCGCCAGGGTTTCATCGAGCACAACCGCGATGCACTCGGTGTACCGGGGCTGCAACTGATCCGCGGCAAGGCGCCAGCAGCGTTGCAAGGCCTGGAACCACCGCATGCCATCTTCATCGGCGGCGGCGTTACCCGTGAAGGTGTGCTCGACCACTGCTGGGCAACGCTTCGCCCTGGCGGCCGCCTGGTGGCCAACGCTGTAACCCTGCAAAGCGAACTGGCCCTGGCGCACTTTCGCGAGCAGCATGGTGGCGAGCTGACCCGCATCCATGTCGCCCATGCCCAGCCGTTGGGCGCGTTCGACACCTGGCGTCAGGCCCTGCCAATCACCCTGCTGGAAGTGGTGAAGCCTAACGATGCGTGAAGAAACCCGCGAACAGCCCGCGCCGCTGCGCAGCGGCTTGACGACCGGCAGCTGCGCCACTGCCACCAGCCTGGCAGCAGCCAAGTTGCTGCTCACCGGGCAGCGTGACGACGCGGTGGCTATCACCCTGCCCAAAGGCAAGGTGGTGCAGATGCGCCTGGAGTTTTGCCGCCTGCTAGGTGAGCGCGCCGAAGCCGGCACCCTCAAGGATGCCGGCGACGACCCCGACGTTACCCATGGTGCCCTGGTCTACAGCCAGGTGCGCCTGCTGAGCGAGCCGGGCATCCGCTTTGTCGCTGGCAGCGGCGTGGGCACAGTGACCCGCCCGGGCCTGGTGCTGGCGGTAGGTGAGCCTGCCATCAATCCGGTACCACGGCGCATGATCAGCGAGCACTTGCAGCGCCTGGCCGATGAGTGCGGCCATCCCGGCGGCTTCGAGGTCACGGTCAGTGTTCAGGGTGGCGAACAGTTGGCGCTGAAGACCATGAACCCGCGCCTGGGTATCCTCGGCGGGCTGTCGATCCTCGGCACCAGCGGTATCGTGCGGCCGTTTTCCTGCGCTGCTTACATCGCTTCGATCCACCAGGGCATCGACGTGGCCCACACCAACGGCTACACGCACATCGCCGCATGCACCGGCAATGCCAGCGAGGACACCATGCGCCGGGTCTACGGCCTGCCGGAAATCGCCCTGATCGAAATGGGCGACTTTGTCGGCGCGGTGCTCAAGCACCTGCGCAAGGTGCCTGTACCCCGCCTGACGCTGTGTGGCGGTTTCGGCAAAATCAGCAAGCTGGCTGCCGGGCACATGGACCTGCATAGCCGCCACTCCAGCATCGACCTGCCGCAACTGGCCGGCTGGGCCGGGGACATCGGTGCTGACGCAGCGCTGCAGGCCGCCATCATTGGTGCCAACACCAGCCAGCAGGCGCTCGCGTTGGCCCATGCGGCCGGCATTGCCCTGGGTGATGCGGTATGTACTCATGCCTTGGCCTTCGCCCGCAGCGTGGTGCCGACGCAAGTACAGGTGGAAGTGTTCGCCATCGACCGCCAGGGCGGCATCGTCGGCAAGGCGGGCGTGCAATGACTGCCCGTATCCTGCTGCTGGGCGGCATCACCGAAGCCCTGGCCATCGCCCGCCGGCTCGGCCCACAGCATGTCTATAGCCTGGCCGGTGTCGGTCGCGTGCCGCAGGACCTGCAATGCCAGGTACGGGTCGGGGGCTTTGGCGGCGCGGAGGGCTTGGCCAGCTATCTGCGCGAGTCGGGCACCACTCTGCTGATCGATGCCACCCATCCCTATGCCGCGCAAATCAGCCGCAATGCCGCCAGCGCCGCGCACAGTGCCGGCATCCCATGCTGGGCCTTGCGCCGCCCGGCCTGGCAGGCGCAACCGGGGGACGATTGGCGCGAAGTGGAGGATTGGGCGGGGCTGGTCGCAGCACTCAAGCCGTTCCGCCGGCCGCTGTTCACCCTGGGGCGTGAGCCGCTGCAGCATCTGGATGAGATTCCGCCGGAGCAGTTCTGGACCTTGCGGGCCCTGGATGCCTGCCCTGGCAACGAGCGCTGCGAAGTGATCGGTGCGCGGGGGCCTTTTCATATCGCGGATGAACGGGCGCTGTTCCAGCGGCGCAGGATCGATGTGCTGATCAGCAAGAACAGCGGCAGCGTGGCGACCGAGCCCAAGCTGGAGGTGGCCAGGGAGTTGGGGGTGCCAGTGCTGGTCCTCAAGCGCCCGGCTTTGCCAGAGGTGGACCGGGCATTCAACTCGCAGCATGAATTGGCTGTAGCACTCGACCTGCGGTAGCAAATATCGCCAGCACGTTGCCTAACCTACAGCCCTTTCGGACTTTTCCTTCAACCCGGCGAGTGGCCCTGTGCCGCGCCGCTGCCTTAAACTGAGGCTCTCCCCTCTGGAAGGCACTACCCATATGGAAATGCAATGGTGGATCTGGCTGGTGTTCGGCATCGCGCTGACCCTGCTCGAACTGGTCCTGCCGACGTTCTTCATCCTCTGGTTCGGCATCGGTGCCGTGCTGGTCGCGCTCATCGCGCTGGCCGCCCCCAGCCTGCAGCTGGACATGCAGGTGTTGCTGTGGGTCCTGCTGTCGTCGGCCACCACTGTGCTGTGGTTCAAGCTGTTCCGGCGCAAGCAGCCGGATGTGCGCTGGACCGCCGACAGCGTGATCGGCGAAGTCGGCCTGCTGACCGCTGGCGTGTCGGAGTTCCACAAAGGCCGCGTACGTTTCCAGAAGCCGATCCTCGGCAATGAAGAATGGACCTGCATCGCCGACAGCGAAATCGCCGCTGGCGAGCGGGTACGCCTCACCGCCATCGAAGGCAACACCGCCCGCGTCATTCGGGCCTGAACCCGCACTAAAAGGAATTTTGCATCATGACCAGCCTCATCGTCGTTGCCGCCATCGCGGTGTTCGTCCTGATCACCGTATTCAAAGGGGTACGCATCGTGCCCCAGGGCGAGGAATGGATTGTCGAACGCCTGGGCCGCTACAACAGCACCCTCAAGCCCGGCCTGAACATCGTTATCCCGTACATGGACGTGGTCGCCTACCGCCTGCCGACCAAGGACATCATCCTTGATGTGCAGGAGCAGGAAATCATCACCAAGGACAACGCGGTAATCGTCGCCAATGCGCTGTGCTTCGCCAAGGTGGTCGACCCGCAGAAGGCCTCGTATGGCGTCCAGAACTTCTCCTTCGCCGTCACCAGCCTGACCATGACCTCGTTGCGCGCCATCGTTGGTGCGATGGACCTCGATGAGGCGCTGTCCAGCCGCGAGCAGATCAAGGCACGCCTGCGCGAGGCAATGTCGGAGCAGACCGAAGACTGGGGGGTGACCGTGCGCTCGGTGGAGATCCAGGACATCAAGCCTTCGGAGAACATGCAACTGGCCATGGAGCGCCAGGCTGCGGCCGAGCGGGAGCGCAAGGCCGACGTGACCCGTGCCGAAGGGGCCAAACAGGCGGCGATCCTTGAAGCGGAAGCGCGGCTGCAGGCCGCCAGGCTGGATGCCGAGGCGCAGATCAGCCTGGCCGAGGCTTCGGCCCGGGCGATTTCGCTGGTGAAGGAAGCGGTGGGCAACGAGACAGTGCCGGCGATGTACTTGCTGGGCGAGCGTTATGTCGGGGCCATGGAGAACCTGGCGAGCAGCAACAACGCCAAGGTGGTGGTGCTACCGGCAGACCTGCAAGAGACCGTACGCGGGCTGATGGGTCGCAACAAGGCTTGAGATTGATTTGACCTTCTTCGCGGGCGTGCCCGCGAAGCAGCTGACAACAGTTCAACTGCCTGCCTGCGTCACTTCACCGCACCCCGCCATTTTTACCTATACTCCGCCTTACAATACCCACCACGATTCCTGACCGGATCTCTCCATGCCCCCACGTCGGCACATAGCCTGGATAGCCTGCCTAGCAGTGCTGTTCAACCTGCTGGCCATGCCGCTGGCCTCAGCCGTGCCCAAAGGCCCGGCCGAGCAGCTGCTGTGGGGGGCTTTCTGTTCCAGCATGGCCAACAAGGCCAAGGTCGATGTCCAGGCCCTGGCCAAGATCGATCTAGGCCCGCAAAGCGACGACAGCGGCGGCATGATGAACTGCTGGTGCTGCTCTGGCGCTGCACCGCTGCTGGCCCTGCCAGTCTACCCGCCGCAGTTGCACAACCCGCCGACAGTGCTCGCCGGGCTGTTGCAGCCACCTGCAGACTCCCAACCCACGCCGCGCCAGCTCTGGCCTGCGTTAAACCCCCGTGCCTCTCCGCTGGCCTGAGTTCTCACGCTGTCTGCCTGAACCTGAACAGAACGGAGATTCACCATGCTCAAGCACGCCCTCGTCATGGCCGCCCTGCTGCTGCCTGGCGCCTTTGCCAATGCCCATGAATACAGCGTGGGTGACCTGCACATTGCCCACCCCTGGTCACTGCAGCTGCCGCCCAACGCCCCCAACGTGGCGGCCTATTTCGTGGTGCACAACAATGGCCAGGCCGATGACCGCCTGCTCAGCGTCGACAGCCCCATCACCGATGATGCGCAATTGCATGAACACGCGATGAGCGCCAGCGGCGCCATGAAGATGCAGCAGGTACCGAGCGTGGCGGTGCCCGCCGGCAAGGACCTGACCTTTGCCCCCAGTGCCTACCACGTGATGCTGATGCAGCCCAAGGACCGCAGCCTGCTCGTTGATGGCAAGCGCTTCCCGTTGACGCTGCACTTCGAAAAAGCCGGCGACGTGACCGTCGAAGTGGCCGTGCAGAAGCAGCCGCCGACGGACCAGCCGCAAGCTCACGAACACGCGCACTGACACCTGCTTACAGGCACTCGCCATGAGCCTGCCGCGCAACAGCACCCGCCGTACCACCCGCCCTGACCGCAGGCGCGCCGGTGGCGGATGGCTGAGCCTGTTCGCCATGTGGATGATCTTCATCGGCCCGCTGATTTCCCAGTCGATGCCGATGGACCACCACGCCGGCATGCGCATGCCGATGGACATGCCGATGACGGCAGCCCATCAGCACGGCGACGCACATCACGGCCACGGCAGCGATGGCCAGCTGCACGTGATGTGGGAAAAATGCGGTTACTGCAGCCTGTTGTTCAATTGCCCGGCCTTGCCCCAGGCCCTGAGCCCGCTAAGCGCCGGCGGCCTTGCCCCCACCAGCCAGCTGTTTGCCGCAACGCACCAGGGCCATGCCCGGCAGGCTGTATTCCCCGGTGCGCGCAGCCGCGCCCCGCCCTCCTCGATCAGCGTCTGAAAGCACATTTTGCGCACGGAGCCAGGAGGCTTCGCGCTGACTCATGACTGATCGACTGGAATCATTATGTCTGGCTGCACCCCTGTTTTTGCCTTGTCCCTGCGTGGGACCATCGCCGCCGTCTGCGGCTCGCTGCTCGCGCCCGTGGCCCTGGCCGCCGACCTTGGCCAAGAAGGCCATGCGCACGACGCTCCCGAGCTAAGCCCGACGGTAATCACAGCCGTGGCCCCGAGCTCACCGCTGACTGTGGTCACCAACCCGAAAGACCCACGCCAGCCGGTGCCGGCCAGCGACGGCGCCGACTACCTGAAGACCATCCCCGGCTTCTCGGCGATCCGCGCCGGCGGCACCAACGGCGACCCGGTCCTGCGCGGCATGTTTGGCTCGCGCCTGAACATTCTCACCAATGGCGGCCTGATGCTCGGCGCCTGCCCCAACCGCATGGACGCTCCCACTTCTTACATTTCGCCGGAAACCTACGACCGGCTGACCGTGATCAAAGGCCCGCAAAGCGTAATCTGGGGCCCTGGCGGCTCGGCTGGCACCATCCTCTTCGAACGCGAACCGGAAAAGTTCGGCACCCTCGGCAGCCGGGTCAACGCCAGCCTGCTGGCAGGTTCCAACGGCCGTTTCGACAAGGTGCTGGACGCCGCTGCCGGCAACAGCCAGGCCTATGCGCGCTTCGTCGGTAACCAGTCGCGCTCGGACGACTACCATGACGGCAGCCACGACACCCTGCCATCCCGCTGGGACAAGTGGAACGGCGACGTCGCGCTGGGGTGGACGCCCGACCAGGACACGCTGCTGGAGCTGACCGCCGGCAAGGGCGATGGCGAAGCCCGCTACGCCGGGCGCGGCATGGACGGCTCGCAGTTCAAGCGCGAAAGCCTGGGCCTGCGCTTTGAAAAGTCCAACCTCGGCGAGGTGCTGGACAAGGTCGAGGCCCAGGTCTACTACAACTACGCCGACCACGTGATGGACAACTACAGCCTGCGCACGCCGTCAGGCACCGGCATGATGGCCGGCCCCATGGCCGCCGCAGTCGACCGCCGCACCATGGGCGCGCGTATCAAGGCCACATGGCGCTGGGCTGACGTGCAGCTGATCAGCGGCATCGATGCGCAGACCAACGAACACCGCGCACGCAGTGCCATGGGTATCGACACCTACAAGAACCAGCCTTGGGACAAGGACGCCGACTTCCACAACTACGGTGCATTCGGCGAGCTGACGTGGTACGCCACTGGCACGGATCGGCTGATCACCGGCGCCCGCCTGGACCGCGCCTCGGCCAAGGATTTCCGCGATGACAGCGCCACCAACGGCAACACCCGTGCCGACACCCTGCCCAGCGGCTTCCTGCGCTACGAGCACGACCTGGCGGCGCTGCCCGCCACCACCTACATCGGCCTTGGCCATGCTCAACGGTTCCCTGACTACTGGGAGCTGTTCTCCCCGGACCAAGGCCCTGCCGGCTCGGCCAATGCCTTCGACAGCATCAAACCAGAGAAAACCACCCAGCTCGACTTCGGCATCCAGTACCGCACCGAGCGTCTGGAGGCCTGGGCCTCGGGCTATGTCGGGCAGATCCGCGACTACATCCTGTTCGACTACCGCACCGGCATGATGGGCATGAGCACCTCGCAGGCACAGAACATCGACGCCCGCATCATGGGTGGCGAGCTGGGCGCAGCCTACCAGCTGACGGAAAACTGGAAGGCAGACGCCACGCTGGCCTACGCCTGGGGCAAGAACAGCAGCGACGGCAAGGCACTGCCGCAAATGCCACCGCTGGAAAGCCGCCTGGGCCTGACCTACAGCCGTGACGCATGGAGCGTCGGGGCGCTGTGGCGGCTGGTGGCGGCGCAGAACCGCATCGCCGAAAACCAGGGCAACGTGGTTGGCAAGGACTACGACAAGAGCGCCGGCTTCGGCGTGTTTTCGCTGAACGGCGCCTACAAGGTGAACAGCAACCTCAAGCTCAGCGCAGGGGTCGACAACCTGCTCGACAAAACCTACGCCGAGCATTTGAACCTGGCCGGGAATGCCGGGTTCGGCTACCCGGCAACCGATCCACAGCCGGTCAACGAGCCAGGCAGGACCTTGTGGACCAAGGTCGATTTCAGCTTCTGACAACAACCCGGGCGCATCTTCGGGTGCGCCCATCAGCTGGTCAAACAGGAGGTTCCCATGAGAGGAACACGCATCAGTTTCTATAACCTGGCCTGGCGTTGGCACTTCTATGCGGGGCTGTTCGTGGCCCCGTTCATGATCCTGCTGGCGATCACCGGGATCATCTACCTGTTCAAGCCGCAGCTTGACCCGCTGCTGTACCGCGACCTGATGGTGGTCGAGGCCGGCCACCATCGACAGGGCGCCGACCTGATGCTGGCCGAAGTGCGCCAGGCCTACCCCAAGGGCCATGTCGGCCAGTACCTGCCACCGCTGAACGCCGAGCGCAGCGCGCAGTTCGTGGTGCATGACGGTGGCCGCGAACTGAACGTGTTCGTCGACCCTTACAGTGGCAAGGTGCTCGGCGAGCAGGACGGCAAGCAGAACCTGCAGGCCATCGCCCGTGCCCTGCATGGCGAGCTGATGGTCGGCACGCTGGGTGACCGCCTGGTGGAACTGGCCGCAGGCTGGGGCATCGTGCTGGTGGTGTCGGGCCTGTACTTGTGGTGGCCACGCGGGCGCAAGGGTGCTGGCGTGCTGTGGCCACGGCTATCGGCACGCGGCCGGCTGCTGTGGCGCGACCTGCACGCGGTAACCGGTTTCTGGGGTTCGGCCCTGCTGTTGCTGATGCTGCTCAGCGGCATGACCTGGACCGGCCTGTGGGGCAAGCAGTACGCCGATCTGTGGAACCGCTTCCCGGCCGCCATGTGGAACGACGTGCCCAAGTCGGACCAGCAGGCCCGGGAGCTGAACAGCGCGCATCGCCAGACCGTGCCGTGGGCGTTGGAAAACACGCCAATGCCGCAGTCCGGCGCGCATGCCGAGCATGCCGGGCACCACGCCATGACGGCCATGCCCGCAGCGCCGCAGGTGAGCCTGCAGCAGGTCGAGGACATCGCCACCGCGCGGCAGGTCGAGCCAGGCTACAGCATCACCCTGCCCACCACCGCAGACGGGGTGTTCACCATTGCCGTATTCGCCGACGACCCGCGCAACGACGCCACCCTGCATGTCGACCAGTACACCGGCAAGGTGCTGGCGGATGTGCGCTGGCAGGACTACAGCCCGGTCGCCCGCGCCACCGAGCTGGGGGTGATGCTGCATGAAGGCAAGATGTTCGGGGCGTTCAACCAGATCATCATCCTGCTGGTATGCCTGATGATCATGCTGGGCTCGGTGAGCGGGCTGGTGATGTGGTGGAAGCGCCGCCCCGAGGGTGGCCTGGGTGTGCCGCCGCTGCGTCATGACCTGCCGCGCTGGAAGGCAGCGGTGGGGGTGATGCTGGTGCTAGGGGTGCTGTTCCCGCTGGTAGGGGTATCGATGGTGGTGATGTGGGTGGTGGATAGCCTGGTAGTCAGGCGCCGCCGGGTGCTGGCCAGCGCCTGAGCCCTGCATACGCGAGCTTGCCCGCTTCCACAGGATCTCTGCCGCCCTCAGGCGTGGCGCGATACCTGTGGGAGCGGGCATGCCCGCGAAGAGGCCGGCGAAGGTGTCGGACTTTGCCTGGCAAAGCACGGCTGCTATCTGAAAATCGTGGCGTTCTGTCGCGATCTCGAATTGGAACGCCCGTGTTAGCCTAGCCGGCGACTTTCAAGGGAATGCAGCTTATGACCGCAATTTCACCAAAACCACAAGAAGAGCAGCACCTGCAACGCAACCTGACCAACCGCCACATTCAGCTGATCGCCATCGGCGGCGCGATCGGCACCGGCCTGTTCATGGGCTCGGGAAAGACCATCAGCCTGGCCGGGCCGTCGATCATCTTCGTCTACATGATCATCGGCTTCATGCTGTTCTTCGTCATGCGCGCCATGGGCGAACTGCTGCTGTCGAACCTCAACTACAAGTCGTTCATCGACTTCTCCGCCGACCTGCTCGGCCCGTGGGCCGGCTACTTCACCGGCTGGACCTACTGGTTTTGCTGGGTGGTCACCGGCATTGCCGATGTGGTCGCCATCGCTGCCTACACGCAATTCTGGTTCCCCGACCTGCCACAGTGGATACCGGCACTGACCTGCGTGGCGCTCCTGCTGTCGTTGAATCTGGTGACGGTGAAAATGTTCGGCGAGCTGGAGTTCTGGTTCGCCCTGGTCAAGATCGTTGCCATCCTCGGCCTGGTCGCCACCGGCCTGTACATGGTCATCACCGGCTTCACCTCGCCCAGCGGGCGCACTGCGCAGTTGGCCAACCTGTGGAATGATGGCGGCATGTTCCCCAACGGCCTGATGGGCTTCTTCGCCGGCTTCCAGATCGCCGTGTTCGCCTTCGTCGGCATCGAGCTGGTGGGTACCACCGCCGCAGAGGCCAAGAACCCGGAACGTACTTTGCCACGGGCGATCAACTCGATCCCGATCCGCATCATCGTGTTCTACGTACTGGCGCTGATCGCGATCATGGCAGTGACGCCATGGCGTGACGTGGTGCCGGGCAAGAGCCCGTTCGTCGAGCTGTTCGTGCTGGCCGGTCTGCCGGCAGCGGCGAGCATCATCAACTTCGTGGTACTGACCTCGGCGGCATCGTCGGCAAACAGCGGCGTGTTCTCCACCAGCCGCATGCTGTACGGGCTGTCGCAGGAAGGCGACGCACCCAAAGCGTTCGAGAAACTGTCGAGCCGCTCGGTACCGGCCAACGGCCTGTTCTTCTCCTGCACCTGCCTGCTGCTGGGGGCAGTGCTGATCTACCTGGTGCCGAACGTGATCGAGGCGTTCACCTTGGTAACCACCGTTTCGGCGGTGCTGTTCATGTTCGTCTGGACGCTGATCCTGCTGTCGTACCTGAAGTACCGCAAGCACCGTGTGGCGCTGCACCAGGCATCGAAATACAAGATGCCGGGCGGGCGCTTCATGTGCTACGTGTGCCTGGTGTTCTTTGCTTTCATCCTGGTGCTGCTGAGCCTGGAAGACGATACCCGCGCGGCACTGGTGGTGACGCCGATCTGGTTCGTGCTGCTTGCGGTGACCTATCAGGGGGTGCGCAGCAAGCGCCATCCGCGCACGGCAGTGCGTAACGGCTGATGGCTCTGGGGCCGCACAGCGGCCCCAATCCTGTGCACATAAATCCATCAAGCACCAACCTGGATCCAACCAACGCCCCAACACCTCGCACAACCCCTCTATTGCGCGCATCCCGCCGTTAGGCACACCCCTTGCAATGCCTCTCCCCGCTTGGCCAACACCAAAAAAAACTCAGCGGAGAGAGCACATGAAGCGTCGCAGTCTGATCAAGGCCTTTACCCTCAGCGCATCGATTGCCGCAATGGGCCTGAGCTGGAGCATCCAGGCCGCCGAGACCATCAAGGTCGGCATCCTGCATTCGCTGTCGGGGACCATGGCCATTTCCGAGACCTCGCTCAAGGACATGGCGCTGATGACCATCGACGAGATCAACGCCAAAGGCGGGGTCAACGGCAAAATGCTCGAACCGGTGGTGGTCGACCCGGCCTCCAACTGGCCGCTGTTCGCGGAAAAGAGCCGCCAGCTGCTGACCCAGGACAAGGTCGCCGTGGTGTTCGGCTGCTGGACCTCGGTGTCACGCAAGTCGGTGCTGCCGGTGTTCGAAGAGCTCAACGGCCTGCTGTTCTACCCGGTGCAATACGAGGGTGAGGAGATGTCGCCAAACGTGTTCTACACCGGCGCCGCGCCTAACCAGCAGGCCATCCCGGCGGTGGAATACCTGATGAGCGAAGACGGCGGCAGCGCCAAGCGCTTCTTCCTGCTGGGTACCGATTACGTCTACCCGCGCACCACCAACAAGATCCTGCGCGCGTTCCTGCACAGCAAGGGCGTGGCCGACAAGGACATCGAGGAGGTGTACACCCCATTCGGTCACGCCGATTACCAGACCATCGTCGCCAACATCAAGAAGTTCTCCGCTGGCGGCAAGACTGCAGTCATCTCCACGGTCAATGGCGACTCGAACGTGCCGTTCTACAAAGAGCTGGCCAACCAGGGCCTGAAGGCCACCGACGTGCCCGTGGTGGCCTTCTCGGTGGGCGAAGAAGAACTGCGTGGCATCGACACCAAGCCGCTGGTGGGCCACCTGGCCGCATGGAACTACTTCGAGTCCGTGGATAACCCGGTCAACCAGAAGTTCGTCGCCGACTGGAAAGCCTACGCCAAGGCCAAGGGCCTGCCGGGCGCCGACAAGGCAGTGACCAACGACCCGATGGAAGCCACCTACGTGGGCATCCACATGTGGGCCCAGGCTGTCGAGAAAGCCAAGTCCACCGACGTTGACAAGGTCCGCGAAGCACTGGCCGGGCAGAGCTTCAAGGCGCCGTCGGGCTTCACCCTGACCATGGACAAGACCAACCACCACCTGCACAAACCAGTGATGATCGGCGAAATCCAGGATGACGGGCAGTTCAGCGTGGTGTGGGAAACCGAGCAGCCGCTGCGGGCGCAGCCATGGAGCCCGTTCATTCCGGGCAACGACAAGCGGCCGGACTATGCGGTGAAAGGTAACTGAGTGCATGGGGCTGCCTTGCAGCCCATTCGCGGGGCAAGCCCGCTCCCACAGGCCTCTGGGAGCGGGCTTGTCCCGCGAAGAATCGACCACCGATTACCAGGACTACCCGCATGCTCAGACTGCTGCTCACCCTGCTTCTGCTGTTGCCCTTGGCCACCCAGGCCAGCGAGGGCGAATTCTTTCTCACCGCCAAGCCCGCCGAGCAAGCCCGCCTGCTCGAAGGCTGGGCAGCACAACCCGATGCCGGGCGCCTGCCGCTGCTGGACAACCTGCGCCAGGGCCGCATCGCCGCCGACGACACCCGCAAGGTGCGCCTGAACAACCGCCTGCGCGGCCTGATCGACAACGCCCTGGCCAGCCATCAGCTGCTCAGCGACAACAGCGACACCCGCTTGGCCGCGGCCCAGCAACTACAGAAAAGCGCACAACCTGCGCAAATGGCCTTCCTCGACCGGCGCTTCGCCGCCGAGCCGGACGCTGCCGTGCGGGCTGCCCTCGGCCTGGCCCTGGCCAACCTGCAGCTGGGCGCCAGCGAGCCAGCAGTGCGCCTGGCCGCTGTGCGCCTGCTGGGTGAAACCGGTGACCCATTGGCCCGTACCCGCCTTGAGGCGCTGCTGCAACCAGGCGCGGAAACCGACGCGGGCGTGCGCACAGCCGCCGAAACCAGCCTGGCGCAGGTGCAGCGCAAGTTACTGGTCGGCGAACTGCTCGGCCAGGCCTTCAGCGGGCTGTCGCTGGGTTCGATCCTGCTGTTGGCGGCGCTCGGCCTGGCCATCACCTTCGGCCTGCTCGGGGTGATCAACATGGCCCATGGCGAAATGCTGATGCTCGGTGCCTACAGCACCTACATGGTCCAGGTGCTGATGCAGCGCTACGCGCCAGGTGCCATCGAGTTCTACCCGCTGATCGCCCTGCCGGTAGCCTTCGCCGTCAGTGCTGGGGTCGGCATGGCGCTGGAGCGCACCGTGATCCGCCACCTGTACGGCCGCCCGCTGGAAACCCTGCTGGCCACCTGGGGTATCAGCCTGATCCTGATCCAGGCCATCCGCCTGCTGTTTGGCGCGCAGAACGTCGAGGTCAGCAACCCGGCGTGGCTGTCGGGGGGCATCCAGCTGTTGCCAAACCTGGTGCTGCCATACAACCGCCTGGTCATCATCGGCTTCGCCCTGGCCGTGGTACTGCTGACCTGGCTGCTGCTCAACCGCACGCGGCTGGGCCTCAACGTGCGGGCCGTCACCCAGAACCGCAACATGGCGGCCTGCTGCGGGGTGTCCACCGGGCGCGTCGACATGCTCGCCTTCGGCCTTGGTTCAGGCATTGCCGGGCTTGGCGGCGTGGCCCTGAGCCAGGTCGGCAACGTCGGTCCGGACCTGGGCCAGAGCTACATCATCGACTCGTTCCTGGTGGTGGTGCTTGGCGGTGTCGGGCAACTGGCCGGCAGCCTCTGGGCCGCCTTCGGCCTTGGCATCGCCAACAAGCTGCTGGAGCCGCAGATCGGTGCGGTACTCGGCAAGATTCTTATCCTTGCGTTGATCATTCTGTTCATCCAGAAGCGCCCGCAAGGCCTGTTCGCCCTCAAGGGACGGGTAATCGACTGATGAACCAGCCACTGCTTGTCACCGCTACGCAAAAGGCCGGGCCGCGCCTGTCGCTGGCCATCGGCGCCGTCGTCGTCCTGGTGCTGGTGGCCCTGCCGCTGCTGTCGCTGCTGCCAGCGGACCACTCACTGCAAGTCTCGGCCTACACCCTGACCCTGGTCGGCAAGATCCTCTGCTATGCCATCGTCGCGCTGGCGCTGGACCTGGTCTGGGGCTACGCCGGCTTGCTTTCGCTGGGCCATGGCCTGTTCTTCGCCCTGGGCGGCTACGCCATGGGCATGTACCTGATGCGCCAGGCGGCCGGCGACGGTTTGCCGGGGTTCATGACCTTCCTGTCATGGACCGAGCTGCCGTGGTATTGGGCCGGTACCCAGCACTTTGCCTGGGCCCTGTGCCTGGTGGTACTGGCGCCTGGGCTCCTGGCGCTGGTGTTCGGCTGGTTCGCCTTCCGTTCACGGATCAAGGGCGTGTACTTCTCGATCATGACCCAGGCCCTGACCTTCGCCGGCATGTTGCTGTTCTTCCGCAACGAAACCGGCTTCGGCGGCAACAACGGCTTCACCAACTTCCGCACCATCCTGGGCTTTGACATTACCGCGCAAGGCACCCGGGCCGTGCTGTTCCTGCTGACTGTCGGCCTGCTGTTGGCCAGCCTCTACCTGTGCTGGCGCCTGACCCGTAGCAAGTTCGGCCGCCTGTTGACGGCAGTACGCGACGCGGAGAACCGCCTGATGTTCTGCGGCTATGACCCGCGCGGCTTCAAGCTGCTGGTGTGGGTGCTCAGCGCGGTGTTGTGCGGCCTGGCCGGGGCGCTTTACGTGCCGCAGGTGGGCATCATCAACCCCAGCGAAATGTCGCCGACCAACTCCATCGAAGCCGCCGTATGGGTGGCCCTCGGCGGGCGCGGCACGCTGATCGGCCCGCTGCTCGGCGCCGGCCTGGTCAATGGCATGAAAAGCTGGTTCACCGTGGCCTTCCCGGAGTTCTGGCTGTTCTTCCTCGGCGCGCTGTTCATCCTCGTTACCCTGTACCTGCCCAAGGGCGTGGTCGGCCTGTTGAAGAAAAGGAGCCAGCCATGAGAGGCGTGCCCCCGGTACACCCAGAATTCATGCTTGAGCCGGTGTTCGACCAGCTGGGCGCAGGCCGTGATGCCATCGGCCTGGGCCACAGCCGCAAGGCCGGCCTGGATACCCGCCACGGCACGGTGCTGAGCCTGGAGGACATCAGCGTCAGCTTCGATGGCTTCAAGGCCCTGAACGCCCTGAACCTGTACATCGGCGTGGGCGAACTGCGCTGCATCATCGGCCCCAATGGCGCCGGCAAGACCACCATGATGGACGTGATCACCGGCAAGACCCGGCCCGACAGTGGCACGGCTTATTTCGGCGACACCCTCGACTTGACCCGCATGGGTGAGTACCAGATCGCCCAGGCCGGCATTGGCCGCAAGTTCCAGAAGCCCACGGTGTTCGAGGCGCTGACGGTGTTCGAGAACCTGGAGCTGGCGCTGAAGACCGACAAGTCGGTGTGGGCCAGCCTGGCGGCACGTCTGGGCGGCGAGCAGCACCAGCGCATCGAGGAGGTGCTCACCACCTTGCGCTTGCTGCCGCTGGCCCAGCGCCAGGCCGGCCTGCTGTCGCACGGGCAAAAGCAGTTTCTGGAAATCGGCATGCTGCTGGTGCAGGAGCCGCAATTGCTGTTGCTGGATGAACCGGTGGCGGGCATGACCGATGCCGAGACCGAGTTTACCGCCGAGCTGTTCAAGGGCCTGGCCGGCAAGCATTCCCTGATGGTGGTGGAACATGACATGGGCTTTGTCGGCAGCATTGCCGACCATGTGACCGTGCTGCACCAGGGCAGTGTGCTGGCGGAGGGATCGCTGGAGCAGGTGCAGGCGGATGAGCGGGTGGTCGAGGTGTATCTGGGCCGCTAGATCTTCAAACCTGTGCGGGCCTATCGCCTGCACAGGCACAGCATCTCTTCCAGGAATTCTCATATGCTCAAGATCGACACCCTGCACCAGTACTACGGCGGCAGCCACATCCTGCGCGGCCTGTCCTTTGAAGCCAACGTCGGCGAAGTCACCTGCCTGCTCGGCCGCAATGGCGTGGGCAAGACCACCCTGCTGCGCTGCCTGATGGGCCTGGTGCCGGCTCGCGAAGGCAATATCGAATGGGAAGGCAAGCCGATCACCACACTGAAACCCCAGCAACGCGTTCACGCCGGCATCGCCTACGTGCCCCAGGGGCGCGAGATCTTCCCGCGGCTGACCGTCGAGGAAAACCTGCTGATGGGCCTGTCGCGCTTCCCCGCCCGTGAGGCCCGCGAAGTGCCAGCGTTCATCTATGAACTGTTCCCGGTATTGGAACAGATGAAGCAACGCCGCGGCGGCGACCTGTCCGGCGGCCAGCAGCAACAGCTGGCGATCGGCCGCGCCCTGGCCAGCCGGCCGCGGTTGCTGATCCTCGACGAGCCGACCGAGGGCATTCAGCCCTCGGTAATCAAGGAAATAGGCGCAGTGATCCGCCGCCTGGCCGAACGCGGGGACATGGCAATCCTGCTGGTGGAGCAGTTCTACGACTTTGCCGAAGAGCTGGCTGACCAGTACCTGGTCATGGCCCGTGGCGAAATCGTCCAGCGCGGCCGTGGCGAAAACATGCAGGCCGAAGGTGTGCGCGGGCTGGTAACCATTTAACCTGCAACCAACGACCCTGCGAGACGCTGTCATGAGTTACCAAATCCGCGACGCCCTGCCCGCCGACGTGCCGGGCATCCTCGACATCTACAACGACGCCGTGCGCAACACCACGGCGATCTGGAACGAAACCCCCGTCGACCTGGCCAACCGCCAGGCCTGGTTCGAAGCACGCGCGCAGCAGGGCTACCCGATCCTGGTGGCCAGGGATGAAACCGGCGTGCTGGGCTATGCCTCGTTTGGCGACTGGCGGCCGTTCGAGGGCTTCCGCCTGACTGTGGAGCACTCGGTGTATATCCGTGGCGACCAGCGGGGCAAGGGGTTGGGGCCGGTGTTGATGGCCGCGCTGATCGAGCGTGCTAAGGGGTGCGGCAAGCATGTGATGGTGGCGGCCATCGAGAGTGGCAATGCGGCGTCGGTTCGCCTGCATGAGCGGCTGGGCTTCGTGGTGACCGGCCAGATGCCCCAGGTGGGGGTAAAGTTTGGCCGCTGGCTAGATCTGACCTTCATGCAGCTGGTGTTGAACCCGGGCGCCGAACCGACCTGAAATTCGGTCCATTGCTGGATCAACTGTCTTGCTCAATTTCTAGAATCCAGCGCGATCCCTGTGGGAGCGGGCTTGTCCCGCGAACACGGGCGAAGCCCGTGCCATCCACCGTGTTGGCTTCTTCGCGGGCAAGCCCGCTCCCACAGGTACCCCGCAGGCTTGAGGCTTATGCAGTACTTGGGGCTGGGCAATCCCCACAGATGCCGGCGGGGGAACTTACAGCTGGATAAACCGGCCCAGCCGCTGCTTCAGCATGCTGTTCTCACTGCGCAACTGCTGCACTTCCTGCAGTAGCTCCAGCGCTAGCGCCACGCCTTCCCATTCCAGTTCCAGCTCTTGGTGCAGCTTCACCGCGCGCTTGGCCAATAACGGCGCCTGATCGTCAAACAGCCAGTCCTCCGGCGTTCGCCCGGAAGGTTCGACAATGCCGTGTTCGACGATTTCGATCACGCAGTCCGCCGTCACATCGGCTTCCTGACACAAGGTACGCATGTCCAGTTGAACGATCAGGGTGCTGCTCATGATCACTTACTCCATTGTGTCCTCGGGTTGAACGCCGCCTTCTCGGAAAGCTTTGTCCACAGTTCGCGGGCAGACTCGTCGGATGCCGGTGGCATGACCACTTTGAGCTGCGCATAAAGGTTGCCGCGCTCGCCGTTCTTGTTGGCCAGGCCCTTGCCCGGTACGCGCAGGCGCTGGCCGCTCTGGCTGTCCGGGCGGATGGTGAGGTTGATCTTGCCTTCCAGGGTCGGCACCGCCACCTTGGTGCCCAGCGCAGCCTCCCACGGTGCCAGCGGCACGGTGATGATCAGGTCATGACCTTCGACATCGAACAGCGGATGCGGTGCCATGCGGATGGTCAGGAACAGGTCGCCATTGGCCCCACCACCGCTGCCCGGCGCGCCCTGGCCTTTGAGGCGGATGCGCTCGCCGTCGGTCACCCCGGCCGGAATCTTCACGTTCAGCGTCTTGGTGGTGAAGCCGGTGCGCTGGCCCATGGCA
This sequence comes from Pseudomonas sp. DCB_BI, assembly GCF_026240995.1. NCBI lineage: Bacteria > Pseudomonadati > Pseudomonadota > Gammaproteobacteria > Pseudomonadales > Pseudomonadaceae > Pseudomonas > Pseudomonas sp. DCB_BI. The sequence goes on from NZ_JAPFCG010000004.1 coordinate 238,253, forward strand.
TTGGTTTGCGGCACCTGGAAGCTGATCTGCTTGGACTCCTTGCTCAGGGTCTCTTCAAGGAATACCGCCAGTTCAAGTTCCACGTCCTGCCCCCGCCTGCCGGCGCTACGTTGCTGCTGCCGGGTGCCACCGAAGGGATTGCCACCGCGGTTACCGAAGATCGAGCTGAAGAAGTCGGAGAAATCGCCGCCTTCGAAGCCGCCACCACCGCCACGGTTTTCCCAGCCTGGAGGTGCCTGGAATGGCCGGCCATGCTGACCGCCATACTTGCGGATTTCGTCGAACTCGGCACGTTTCTGCGCGTCGCCAAGCACCTCGTAGGCCTCGTTGGCCTCCTTGAACTTGTCCTCGGCATCGCGCTCCTTGCTGACATCGGGGTGATACTTGCGCGCCAGCTTGCGGTAGGCGGCCTTGATCGCCTTCTCGTCCGCCGTGGGCTCTACGCCAAGTATCTTGTAATAGTCTTTGAAGTCCATCTGTGGATCACCAGTGTGAAAGTGCGTGTTGCATCAGAAGATAGGGGTCAAGCATAGCCTTTCAAGACCACCTTGGGTTTGCCCCATGGCAGACGACTGGTCTTGATTCTGTAGCCAACTGGCATACACTGCGCGGCCGTTTTGCCTCCGGAAGCTATTTCCCCATGTCTGACGTATCCCCGGCCCGCGCCCTGGGCATCGACTTTGGCACCTCCAACTCCACGGTAGGCTGGCACCGCCCTGGCGCGGAATCGCTGATTGCCCTGGAAGACGGCAAGATCACCTTGCCTTCGGTGGTGTTCTTCAACATCGAGGAACGGCGCCCGGTATATGGCCGCCTGGCATTGCACGAGTACCTGGAAGGCTACGAAGGCCGCCTGATGCGCTCGCTGAAAAGCCTGCTGGGCTCCAAGCTGATCAAGCATGACACCAGTGTGCTGGGCAGCGCCTTGCCGTTCAAGGACCTGCTGGGCATGTTCATCGGCGAGCTGAAGAAGCGCGCCGAGGCCGCCGCAGGTCGTGAATTCGACCAAGTGGTGCTGGGCCGGCCGGTATTCTTCGTCGACGAAGACGCGGCCGCCGACCAGGAGGCTGAAGACACCCTGGCCGAGGTGGCGCGCAAGATCGGCTTCAAGGACGTGTCGTTCCAGTACGAGCCGATTGCCGCCGCCTTCGACTACGAGTCGGGTATCAGCCGTGAAGAGCTGGTACTCATCGTCGACATCGGCGGTGGTACCTCGGACTTCACCCTGATCCGCCTGTCGCCCGAGCGCCACCTGGTAGCCGAACGCCAGAGCGACATCCTCGCCACCGGTGGCGTGCACATCGGCGGGACCGACTTCGACAAGCAGTTGAGCCTGCAGGGCGTGATGCCATTGTTCGGCTACGGCAGCCGGATGAAGAGCGGCGCGCTGATGCCGACCAGCTATCACCTCAACCTGGCCACCTGGCACACCATCAACGCCTTGTACTCGCAGAAGTCGCAACTGGCGCTGGGCAGCATGCGCTACGACATCGAGGACAGCTTCGGTATCGACCGCCTGTTCAAGCTGATCGAACAGCGCGCCGGCCACTGGCTAGCGATGGAAGTGGAAGCCAGCAAGATCGAACTGACCGAGCATGACAGCCGCCGCATCGACCTGCGCCGGGTCGAGCCCGAGCTGACTGCGGAGCTGACCCGGGTGTTGTTCGAAGATGCCATCGAAGGGTTGCTGGAACGTGTACGCGGTAGCGTGACCGAGTTGCTGGCCAAGGCCGGGGTGAATGAAGGGCAGGTCGACACCGTATTCTTCACCGGTGGCTCCAGCGGGATTCCGGCGCTGCGCAACAGCGTTTCGGCGATGCTGCCGAATGCCCGGCACGTGGAAGGCAATATCTTTGGCAGCATTGGTAGCGGGCTGGCCATTGAGGCGCGCAAGCGTTACGGCGCAGCCTGAGCCATCCCTTCAGCCTGTGCCCACGAAAGGCCGGCACAGGCTAATCCTGAATCAGACCAGCTCCGCCCGCTTCAGCTCACTCTTGAGGTAGGCATAGTAGACTGGTCCCGCCACCACCCCGGGCAGACCGAACGCGGCCTCGAACACCAGCATCGCCAGCAGCAGCTCCCACGCCTTGGCACTGATCTGCCCACCCACGATCCGCGCGTTGAGGAAGTACTCGACCTTGTGGATGACGATCAGGTAACCCAGCGCCGCCGCCGCCACCCAGATCGACAGCGACAAGCCAACGATGGTGATCAGGGTGTTGGACATCAGGTTGCCGATCACCGGCAGCAGGCCCAACAGGAAGGTCAGCACGATCAGCGTCTTGGTCAGCGGCAGGTGCACGTCGAACAGGGGCAACACCACGGCCAGGAAGATACCGGTGAAGGTGGTGTTGAGCAGCGAAATCTTGATCTGCGCGAAGACAATGTTGCGAAACGCCTTCACCAGCAGGTTCAGGCGCTCGAACAGCGCCGCCGCCAATGGCTTGCGTCGGGACACGTCGGGAATGCGCTGCAAGGCGATGATGGCACCGAGGATCATGCCGATCAGGAGCGTCACGAACATGTGCGCCATGCCCTTGCCCACCAGTTGCAGATCGCTCAGGTGGCTTTTGATCCAGTCGCCGATGGCCACCTTGAATTCGGCGGCACTGGCAGGCAGGTAGGCTTCGATGAACGGCGGCAGCTGACTGCGGGCCTGTTCGACCAAGGCCATGAACTTGTCCAGCGAGGCGCCGGGGTTTTCCGCCTCGTGCAGCAGAAAACTGAAAGCACCGGCAATCAGCAAGGCCAGGGTAAAGACCACCAATGTGCCCAGCAGCGCCACGGCCAACCAGCGGGCGCGCTGCCCGGCAATCAGCGGCTGCAGGCGCGGGGTCAGCATGTTGACCAGTTCGAATACCAACAGCCCGGCCAGCAGGCTGGGCAGCAATTTCAGGGGCAAGGCCAGCAGCAGCCCGGCCATGACGATGATCAGACTGGCCAGGGTCATCTGGCGGGGGGTGAAAGTCATACAGCCTCGACGGCAGACAGCAGGAATGCCCGCAGTCTGCCAGCCTTGGGGCTGCAGGCATAGGCGCAGGTCACTTCTTCTTCAGGCAGTCGCTCATGAAGGCTTTGCGCTCGTCCCCCTTCAGGGCCTTGGTGGTAGCGTCGGCGTTGCAGGTTTTCATCTTCTCCTGCTGGGTTTGTGGCACATCCTTCTTCAAGCAGGTGCTCATGAAAGCCTTGCGCTCATCACCCTTTAGGGCTTTGGTGGTGGCGTCGGCGTTGCAGGTTTTCATCTTTTCCTGTTGCGCAGTATTGGCGGCGAAACCTTGCGCGCTGAACAATAGCGCCAGCGCCAGTAACGGAATGTGCAGCACTTTCATGGAGTGGTCTCCTTGGCTCCGCGCCCGATGCACGGGGGTCGAGCTGAGTGTAGCCAAGAATCCTCAGCGCCCCTTCGCGCCTGGCGAGGCGGGGGCAAGGGATGCATGACGTGAGTTCTGGGGTGTTGCAGAGATCGAGCGCCGCCCGCGCGGCGCATCGCGAGCTGCGCTCGCTCCTACGCTTGTTTCGGGCCAGTAACGCCTGTGACAGGCGCGCGCGGCCCCCTTTTTGTATGACGCAACATCGCGCCATGCGCCAAGGCGTTCGCGCGCAAATCCCACAGGCATAATTGGCACGAAAAAAACGTAGGAGCGAGCGCAGCTCGCGATGCGCCGCGCGGGCGGCGCTCGATCTGACAGGCGCTGCTGCTGTAACGGCCAACGCCTCCACACACTGCTTTGCGAGTACCCTTGCTACATGAATTATCTGTTCCCCCTCACCGCCATCCTCATCTGGGCCGGCAACACCGTGGTCACCAAGATGTCTGCCGGTGCCATTCACCCCGCCGAGATCGGCTTCTACCGCTGGCTGCTGGCCGGGCTGCTGTTCACCCCGTTCCTGCTACCCGCCGTGTGGCGCAACCGTGCCGCCATCCGACCGCACCTGGCCAAGGTGTTCGTGCTCGGCGTGCTGGGCATGGCGCTGTACCAGAGCCTGGCCTATTTTGCCGCCGGCATCACCAGCGCCACCAACATGGGCATCATCCTCTCGCTGATGCCGCTGATGTCACTGGCGTTGTCCATTGCCTGGCTGGGCCAGCGCCTGAGCTACGGCGCCCTGCTCGGCGCGCTGGTGTCGTTCTTGGGCGTGCTGGAAGTGGTCAGCGCCGGCCACCCGGTCAGCCTGCTGCAGCAAGGCCTGAACAGTGGTGATCTGCTGATGCTGGTGGCCACCCTGGCGTATGCCTTGTACAGCTTCCTACTGAAGAAATGGCAGCTGCGCCTGCCTCCGATGCAACTGCTGTATCTGCAGGTGCTGGTGGCCATCATCGTGTTGCTGCCGTTGTTCCTGCTGTCAGACAAGACCGGCCTGACCAGCCACAACATCGGCCTGGTGCTGTATGCCTGCGTACTGGCCTCGATGATCGCGCCATTGGTGTGGATGAAGGCCGTGCACCGCCTGGGCCCTAGCCGCACCACGCTGTTTTTCAACCTGCTGCCCCTGGTCACCGCGCTGATCGCCGCCGTGGTGCTGAACGAGCAACTCGCCAGCTACCACCTGGTCGGCGGCCTGCTGACCCTGGCCGGTGTGGTGCTGGCCGAGCGCTGGACCACGCCAGTCCGCCGCTAAAGCCCGGCTGCCTTGAGCCGCGCGGCGTGCTCGGTGAATAGCCGCACCGGCTCGGCGCCTTTGCCCACGGCGCCGAGCGACTGGTTGACGATATCCAGGTGATCAAGCGGGTAATCGTCGCCGATCACCTGCCCCAAGTGCGAGCTGAAGCGCCCGACCATACCGTCGCAGTGGCCCTTTTCCCTGACGAAGCTGCGCGCGAACAGGCGGCAGAAACGGCTGCTGCCGTCAAAGCGGTTGCGCCCCTGGTCGGTCAGGCCGGGCTGCAAGGTACCGGACCAGGAGTAGTAGCGCACGCCATTGACCTCATAAGCCCCTTCCCCGCCCCAGGTGTCTGGCAAGCCCTGTGGATAAGCCTGGTTGAACAGCGCCACGCCGGCACTGGTCAGCGACTGGTGCGAGGCGTGCACGTCCACCGGCAGCGGGTCGCGCCGCCAGCCGGTTTCCAGCCACACCAAAAGCACGGCAAAGCCATGCAGCACGGCCTTGAGGATACGCCCTTGCGGGGAATCGCCCGGGGCCGTGCGCTCCAGGTGGTCGGCAAGCTCCGAGCCATGGTTGGGGCCCGCCACCGAAGTGACCGAAGCCACCCGCCCAGGCCGCTTGGCTGCGGCGTAACGTGCGCTAAGGGCGCCCTGGCTGTGGCCGATGAGGTTGACCTTGTCGGCGCCGGTGCGCTGGCAGATGTCTTCGATGATCGCCAGCAATTGCTCGCCGCGCACCTCGCTGGAATGCAGCGGCGAAACCTGCACCGGGAACACCTGCGCGCCGCCCTTGCGCAGCGCCGGGACAATGCCGAACCAGTAGGGATAGAACACTGCCCGGACAAAGCCGAGCATGCCCGGCACCAGCACCATCGGGTATCGCGTGGCCAATTCCTGCTGCATAGCCCCAGCCCCTTTCCGTGGACGATCGGCCAACACTACAGCGGTCTTCATGACCATCGCAATCGAACTCCCGGCCCGCGCTGTGGTTCCAAACCACACAGACCCTTTGCAAGGAGCGGGACCATGTACAAGCAGACCCTGGCAATCCTTCTGGCAAGCGCCACCCTCGCCGCCTGCGGCAGCCGCCCGGAAAACCCGGTGGACTATGTCACCTACCGCGATGAACCGCTGGTCAAGCAGGTGGAGCACGGCATGACCATGCAAAAGGTCATCGCCATCGGCGGCAGCCCGTCGAACGTGATTGACCTGCCGCACGGGGGCACCTGCAACGACTACATCCTCAACCATGACGGCAAGCAGCAGCCCTACTACGTGCGTTTCGACGCTACGGGCCATGTCGATGCCAAGGGTTTCAAAACGTGTAAACAACGCGAAGAAGACAGCGAAGCCGTACACGGCGCGTAAGTCTTTCGGCACATGCCACGACCACCCTGATGCTTTCGGAGATAAACATGAGTGCGACTGAACTGACCGATGTACAAACCCTGCGCGAACGTGCCCGCCAGCACGTGGAACAAGGCGCGGTGACCGAGGGTTACCACGCCGACCGCCAGGAGATCCTGCGCCTGTTGAACGAGTCGCTGGCCACCGAACTGGTGTGCGTGCTGCGCTACAAGCGCCATTACTTCATGGCCAGCGGCATCAAAGCCAGCGTGGCTGCCAGCGAGTTTCTCGAGCATGCCAACCAGGAAGCCGAACATGCCGACAAGCTGGCCGAGCGCATCGTACAGCTGGGCGGCGAGCCAGACTTCAACCCGGATAACCTGAGCAAGAATTCGCATGCCCAGTATGTGGCCGGCAATTCACTCAAGGAGATGGTGCTGGAAGATCTGGTCGCGGAGCGCATCGCCATCGACAGCTACCGCGAGATCATTCAGTACATTGGCGACAAGGACCCGACTACACGGCGCATCTTCGAAGACATCCTGGCGCAGGAAGAAGAACACGCTGACGATATGTCCGATCTGTTGCAAGGGCTGTAATCGCTGGGGGCCGCATTGCGGCCCCTTTTCTCACTTCTTGGCTTTCACCGCAGCCGGCGCCTTGCCCGCCTTCATCTGCTGAAGCAACGGCGTGCACTGGTTGGGGTCATCCCCGCTGCTCGGTGCGATCAGCGCCAGCAACCCCGCCGCCGGCCCGGCAACCACCCCCAGTGCCACCATCCCCGCGCCACGCAAAGCCAGCGGTACCGCCTGCACCCCCGCACTCGGCTTGGCAAAGGCACCGCGCACATACAGCGGCGAACGCAGCGAGAACAGCCGCAGCCCTTTCGATTCAGGGGTGACTTTCAGGTCCAACTGCTCACTGGCGAAATTGGCCGTGCCGTTGATGTAGATGATCGCGTTCTCGGTATCGAAGATGAACAGCCGTGTGGTCGCCAGGCCATCCTTGATCCCCACATCGGCCGCGGCGCAGTTGATCTTCACGTCCTCATCGCCAAACAGCTTGCCAACCACGTAGTTACCCACGTTCAAACCGGCAATCTCCATCAGGCTGCGGCTGATGGCGCCATCATTGATCAGCATGCGCAGGTCGCCATTGGCGGTACCCAGCAGGGCCGCCACCGAATTGCCACGGCCACGGATGTCAGCATCACCGTTCAACTCACCAAAGCTGGTCTGCATCGGGGCAAAGGTGGGAAACAGCTGCTTGAGCTTGAAGCCTCGTGCCGTCAGCCGGGCACGGCCTTGCAGCGGCACGCTGCGCCCGTCCAGGCGGATGTTTGAAGCCAGGCTGCCACCTGCCACGCCAAAACGCAGGGGATCAAGGCGCAACTGACCATCGTCCAGGATCACGTGGGCCGACAAATCGTTGAACGGTAGTTGCTCGCTGTGCACGATGCGCTTGCCGGCAAAGGTCACGTCGGCATCCATCGCACGCCAGCGCTCGGTGCGAAACTCCTCCACTGGCAGCACCTTGCCAGCTGGCTGCTTGCTAGCGCCGCCACGCGCCTTCTGCTCGGCATTGGAGTCGGCGCCGATCAGTGGCGCCAGGTCCTTGAACAGCAGCTGGTTGGACACCAGGTTGCCAGACAACTTTGGCCGTGGCTGGCTGGCGACGAAGGCCAGGTCGCCATGGATATCGCTGTCACCGATCTTGCCGTTGAAACCTTGGTAGTTGAACGTGGCGCCTTGTGCCGCATGCAGGTTGGCCGTGAGGTGGCCGTCGGTGGAATAGGCGGGGGTGTCAGGCAAGGTGACCCCGGTCAGCGGGTACAGGTTACCCAGGCTGGCACCCGACAGGCGCAGGCGCAGATCGAGTGCGCCCAGATTGCGCGGGTCGGTCAGCGTGCCTGCAAGCACCACGTGTGTATCGGCGATGCGCACGTCGGTCTGTAGCGGGAACGGCTGGCTGGCGTCCTGCAGGGCCAGCAGGCCGCCAAGCTTGCCGGTGCCGGACACCGGCTGGCCCTTGTAGCGGCCTTGGGCCTTGAAGCCAAAGGCGTAGTCCTGTGTACCGCCAGCCTTCTCGGCGCTTGCCTTGCCGACTATGTCACTGAACGGGATCGGCTTGCCCAGCGGGTCGACCTGCACCTTCATGCTGGTTTTCAGGGTCTGGTCGTCGAAGCTGACATTGCCTTGGTCGAAGCCGATGGCGCCAATGTCCAGCTGCCATTTCGACGGTTCTGCATTTTCATCCTTCGGCCCGAAGTCGAACGTCCAGTTCGCGCGGCCATCAGCCAGACGGGTCAGGCTGGCCGTGGGCCTGGTCAGGTCGATGCGCGGGATGCTGATCTGCTGGAACAGCAGTGGCAGGGGTGCGAGGCGAAACTCCACACGCTCCAGGCCGACCATCTTCGGCTCCTTGAGCCATTCCGGGTTGCCCAGGGTAAGGTCTTCGGCAATGAAGTGCGGCCACGGCACCCAGGCGCGCCAACCGCCTTCTTCCGGCTCGGTACGCCAATGCACGGCCAGGTTGCCATTGATTGCGAATGGCCGGTGCAGGGCCTCGGAGACCTTTTCGTTGAGCATCGGCTTGACGCGGTTCCAGTCGAAGGTGGCGATCACCACCACCAGGATGGCCAGCACTGTCAGCAGGGTGGCGAGGGTCCAGACGAAGATTCTGGCGGGACGCGTCATTGCGTGATTCTCCTTGCGGCATGGCTCAAAACCGGCACAGCGGTGGCACTTAATAACTCGGACTGACGAAAAACCGTGGGGTTTTATCTGTCGCGTCATGATAGCGAAGTTTTTCCTGGCGCCTTGATCAACAATTCGTCCCGCCAGGCCATGCGTGATACGCCTCATCGACGGGGTCAAAGTGCCATCAAGCGCCCTATATGACGCTGTCTAGAGCAGTTTCGAACCTCTATCAATACGGTCGATTGTTACCATTATCCGTATGAACTTCTCTCTGGCGCTACCCGGCGTAGCATTGGCTTCGTACCCACTTTCCAGCCCCCGAGAGGAGCACCTGATCATGAAACGCCACCTGCTGACCCTGACCCTGTCCATCCTGGCTGCCAACGCTTTTGCCCTGCCAGCCGCCGAACAACATCTGACCGCCGAATCCCGCTCCAGCGCTGCTGAAATCGCTCAGCCGCTGAACACCGTTGCCGAAGGTGGTTCCGATCGCCTGATCGAACGATCCGGCCGCGTTGCAGAAGGTGGCTCGGACCGCCTGATCGAACGATCCGGTCGTGTTGCAGAAGGTGGCTCTGATCGCCTGATCGAACGATCCGGCCGTGTAGCTGAAGGTGGTTCTGATCGCCTGATCGAACGATCCGGTCGTGTTGCAGAAGGTGGCTCTGATCGCCTGATCGAACGATCCGGTCGTGTTGCAGAAGGTGGCTCTGATCGCCTGATCGAACAATCCGGCCGCGTAGCTGAAGGTGGCTCTGATCGCCTGGTTGAACTCAGCCGTGTGAGTTGATTGCCATGGTCGAAAAGAACAACCACTGTCACAACACCTGCTCCCCTCCCGGCCCGGTCATTGACCGGGCTTTGTTTTTTTAACTAGAGTGCCCAGCTTTACCGTCACAGAAGCCCGCACCATGCTGCCGCGCGCCGAACAGAAGCTACAGACCCGCCAGGCCCTGCTCGATGCCGCCTGCCTGCTCATGGAGAGTGGCCGTGGTTTCGGCAGTATCAGCCTGCGCGAAGTGGCAAAGACGGCAGGCATCGTGCCCACCGGCTTCTATCGGCATTTCTCCGACATGGACGCCCTGGGCCTGGCCCTCGTCGCCGAAATCGACACCACCTTCCGCCAGACCATCCGCCTGGTGCGCCAGAACGAATTCGAACTGGGCGGCATCACCGACGCCTCGGTGCGCATCTTCCTCGACGTAGTGGCCGCCCACCGGGCGCAGTTCCTGTTCCTGGCCCGCGAGCAGTACGGCGGCTCACAGCCCGTGCGCCAGGCGATTGCGCGCCTGCGCCAGGACATCAGCGATGACCTCGCTACCGACCTTGCACGGATGAAGCGCTGGCAACACCTGAACAACGCCGCGCTGGCGGTAATGGCCGACTTGGTGGTGAAGACGGTCTTCGCCACCCTGCCCGAGCTGATCGACAGCCCGGAAGCGGGTTATCCACAGGCCCTGACTCCGCAGGAAAAGATCACCCAGCAATTACGCTTCATCTTTGTAGGAGCGCGGCATTGGCAAGGGCTCGGCAACCCGAGTTGATCGTTAGCCTGGACTTGCCCTGATACCGGCACAGGCTACCGAAAACCCCAGTTCTGCTACCATGGCGCCCTGCCCGACAGCGACGAGCGCCGAAATGTCCGACCCCCGCCCTACCCTGCCCGAACTGGCCCGCTTCAACCAGCACTTCGCCGAGCGCATCGTGCCGATGTGGCAAGGCCCGGGCTGGAATGCCGACATGGCCCTGCCCTACGAAGCGCTAGACGCCCAACACCAGCCCTTGCCGGTGCAGCGCTATCGCGCCATGGCCTGCGCACGCCAGCTGTACCTGTTCAGCAGCCGTATCGAGCAACCGGGCGCAGCCGAACGTGCCGCCGCATTGTTCCGCTCGTTGCAGAAGCACTTTCACGACGCCGAACACGGTGGCTGGTTCTACAGCATCGACGCCCAGGGCAAACCGCTGGACCGGCGCAAAGACCTGTACACCCACGCGTTCATCGTGTTTGCCTGCGCGCACTATTGGGGCAAGGTGCGCGAAAGCCTGGTGGAATCCACCCTGAATGCTGCGCTGGACATCATCGACCAGCAGTTCGCCCGTGACGATGGCCTGTACGAGGCCACCCTTGGCGAGGATTGGGCGGACTTGGGCAGCGGTCCGCTGCAGAACCCGCAAATGCACCTGGCCGAAGCCTTCCTGCAGGTGCTGGCCGTGCGCGAGGACGAACATGCCCGGCAGTCGCTGCTGCAACTGTGCGAAGCACTGCAAGCGCATTTCATCGAACCCGCCCACGGCCTGATGCTGGAAAAGCCACGCGGGGCTGTGGATAACTGGTTTGAGCCAGGCCACCAGTTCGAGTGGTTTTACCTCCTTGATACTTCGCCGTTACTGCGTGAAACGCCGCTTCATGCGTCCATCGACCGGGCGTTCGGCTTTGCCGAGCAATTCGGGGTAAAAGATGCCGCCGTATTGGCAATGCTGAATGTGGATGGCTCGACGCTTGATGCCTCCCAGCGTATCTGGGCGCAGGCCGAGTACCTGCGGGCGCTTACTTTGCGTGAGGGCAGTGAAGCAAAGATAGCCGGGCAGCTAGGCGCTCTTTCAGCGCGGTTCCTGCGTAATGCAGGCTGGTATGAGTGCCGCGGTGGTGACGGAGCGGTCAGCAGGGATGACATGCCATCGACCACCCCTTATCACTTGGCCACCTGTCTGGAAGGGCTGAATAAGGCGAACGCCTGACTATTCATAGGGCCAACCTGTGAGGGGGGAGCCTTTCCCTCTGCCGGAACAATCTCCTCACTCCTATGTTGATGCTCCATTTTCGAATTTTCAGGAGTTATCAACATGGATTCAGAAGCCTTCAAGGCATTTGTCGAAGAGCAGATCAACCGAGCGGCACAAAAGATCATCGATAAGGGCCGCTGCTACGATGAGCACTCCCATGGCAAACTCAGCTACCTGCTAAGCCTGCGGCGTGTCATCAATTGTGAAGCAACGGCCGAGGACATGGGCCTGCATGACGCCATCAATGACATCCATCAAGCGTTAGGCATCATCCCTCACGATATAACCAGCTTCTCCTACATCAAGTGACCGATCCGGCTACACCGCGAACCGGGCCTTTCCGGTTCGCGGTTTGTGCTTAGCCTTTTGAACGGTCGATCGAGAACCCCGCCCAGTCCTGGCTCACCGGCATCAGCTCCAGGCTGTTGATGTTGATGTGCGCCGGCTGATTGAGGATCCAGAAAATGGTCTCGGCAATGTCCTGCGGCTGGATCGGCTCCGCACCCGCATAGGTAGCATCGTACTTGGCCTGGTCACCGCCGAAACGCACCAGCGAGAATTCGCTCTCGCACAGGCCCGGCTCGATATTGCTCACCCGCACACCCGTGCCGCGCAGGTCGCAGCGCAGGCTCAGCGAGAACTGCCCGACAAAGGCCTTGGTGCCGCCATACACGTTGCTACCAGGGTACGGGTAGTTGCCCGCCACGGAGCCGACGTTGAGAATCGACGCGCCGCGACCATGGGCAATCAGGCGTGGCAGGAGCAGGCGGGTGGTGTACATCAGGCCCTTGATGTTGGTGTCGACCATGGTTTCCCAGTCGTCCAGGCTGCAGTTCTGCGCGGCATCCACACCCAGCGCCAGGCCGGCGTTATTGACCAGGCCACGGATCTTTTCAAAGCCTGCCGGCAGGCCGGCGATGGCCTGCTCCATGGCCTTGCGGTCGCGAACGTCGAGAACCAGGCCATGGACTTCGGTCTTGGCCGACAACTCGGCGCACAGCGCGTCCAGACGCTCCTTACGGCGACCGGTTAGCACCAGCTTCCAGCCGGCTTCGGCGAAGCGGCGGGCAGTGGCCTCGCCAAAACCGGAAGTGGCGCCAGTAATGAATACGGTGGACGTCATGCTCTGTTCCTCACGGTAGGTTTTCATGGCAGCTTCGCAGCATGCCCGCGGTCGGCGTTGGCAGCAAGCTGTATAAGCCGCTGTTCACTTTTTGTTCATGTTCTGCAAACCCCTGCCGCAGAGGGCTCCGCGGCAGCTATGCGCATGTTATCCACAAGGCTTTCCCCACGGATTGGGGGCAACTTGTCCACTACGCGGAACCCTTTCAGCGCAGAGTGGTCGGTCGAGAGCTTGAGAGTGATGGCGCAAGGCTTTCAAACATGCTGCCTGTAGCAGTCTGTCCAAGGTTTTTACACAGAGTTATCCACAGACTTTACGCGAATTCCCTGACATCTCAGGAGAATAGAAAAGTGGTGGAAATTCATCCACATGGCGCATGTGATCAAAAAATGACCACCATCCTGGAGGGCTTGTAATCAAAGGGCTCGAGGGAGATGCCACCATGTTTTCCACAGGCGGCTCCACATTATCAGTGGACAAAAAGGGCCTGTGGAAACAATGGCTTGTGGTCAGCTGGGGGAGTGCTTCAGTGAGGGGGATGAAACAGGTTGTCCACATTGGCTTCGGGGGCCGCTTTGCGGCTCATCGCGACGCAAGGCCGCTCCGACAGGCCGCGCATCAGCCCCCGAGTACCACTTAGTGCCCGCCCAGATACGCGTTACGCACCTCTTCGTTGACCAACAATTCTTGCCCGGTCCCGGTCATGCGGATCTGCCCGTTAACCATCACGTAGGCCCGGTCAGATAGTTTCAGCGCATGGTTGGCGTTCTGCTCCACCAGGAAGATGGTCATCCCGGTCTTGGCCAGCTCGCGCAAGGTCGAGAAGATCTGCTTGACCACGATGGGGGCCAGCCCCAGCGATGGCTCGTCCAGCAACAGCAACTTCGGACGGCTCATCAACGCCCGGGCTATCGCCAACATCTGCTGCTCGCCACCCGACATGGTCATGGCCCGCTGGTTACGCCGCTCCTTCAAGCGCGGGAACAGTTCGAACATGCGCTGCAGGTCTTCGTCGGCATGCTTGTCGCCGATGGGGATGGTGCCCATCATCAGGTTTTCCTCGACGGTCATGTCGGGGAACACCCGCCGCCCTTCCGGCGATTGCGCGATGCCGTTGGAAGCGATGTAGTGGGACGACTTGCGGGTGATGTCGGTACCGCGGTAGACGATGTGCCCGGAAGCCGCCCGCGGCTGGCCGAAGATCGACATCAGCAGGGTGGACTTGCCGGCACCGTTGGCACCGATCAGGCTTACCGTCTCGCCTTCGTTGATGTGCATCGAGACCTTTTTCAGCGCCTGGATCGGCCCGTAGAACACGTCCAGGTCCTTGAGCTCGAGAATGGGTGCACTCATACCAGTTCCTCTTCATCGGCACCCAGGTAGGCGGCGATCACCGTCGGGTTGTGGCGGATATCCTGCGGCGAACCTTCGGCAATCACGTTGCCGTGGTCCAGCACCACGATATGGTCGGAAATGCTCATGACCATGCCCATGTCGTGCTCGATCAGCACCACAGTGATGTCATGCTCGTCACGCAGTACGCGAATCATGCGGCTAAGCGCTTCGGTTTCCTGCGGGTTCAGGCCCGCTGCCGGTTCGTCCAGGCAGATGATCTTAGGCCGCGTGCACATGGCCCGGGCAATTTCCAGGCGGCGCTGCTGGCCGTACGACAGTTCGCCGGCCAAGCGGTTGGCGCAATCGACCAGGTCGACCACTTCCAGCCAGTAGAAGGCGTGGTCCAGCGCATCGCTCTCCGCCTTGCGGTAGGCTTTGGTGTTGAGCACACCCGCCAGCAGGTTTCGGTTGACCCACATGTGCTGCGCCACCAGCAGGTTTTCCACCACCGACATTTCCTTGAACAGCCGGATGTTCTGGAAGGTGCGCGCCAGGCCGGCGCGGTTGACCAAGTGGGTACCGCCGAACATCTTGTAGTACATGCGGTTGGCAAAGCGCGCAGGTGAAACGAAGTCGGCCGCCTTGAAGCGCTCACCGAGCAGCTGGATCACGTTGGTATGGCTACCGCGCACGTTCAGTTCGATGCGCCCGCCACTGGCTTTGTAAAAGCCGGTCAGGCAGTTGAACACCGTAGTCTTGCCGGCGCCATTGGGGCCGATCAGGGCGAAGATCTGGTTGCGCCGGACCTTCAGGCTGACATCGCTGAGCGCCTTGATGCCACCGAACTGCATCATCAGGTTGTCGACCGAGAGAATGATATCGTCGCTCATGGCGCCACTCCTTTACGCGGGGTCACACCGGTACGGCTGATGCGGATCAGCCCACGCGGTCGCCAGATCATCATCAGCACCATCAGCACGCCGAACAGCAGCACCCGGTATTCGGAGAAGCTGCGCAGCAGCTCTGGCGCCACGGTCAGCACGAACGCCGCGATGACCACGCCCACGGTCGAGCCCATGCCCCCCAGTACGACAATGGCGAGGATCAACGCCGACTCGAAGAAGGTGAATGAAGACGGGTTGACGAAACCCTGGTAGGTGGCAAAGAAGACCCCGGCCAGGCCAGCGGTAGAGGCGCCAAGGGTAAACGCCGAAAGCTTGACCAGTACGTGGTTCAGGCCCATCGACCGGCACGCGATCTCATCTTCGCGCAGCGCTTCCCAGGCCCGGCCGACTGGCATGCGGGTCAGGCGGTGCTTGATGTAGAGCACCGCCAGCACGACCATGAACAGCACCGCATAGATGAACACGAACTTGAGGTTGGCGTTGTATTCGAAGCCGAAGAACTCATGGATCGGCACCCCACCGTCCTTGGCGCGGCGGCCGAACTCCAGGCCGAAGAAGGTTGGCGATGGCGCCGGCATGCCGTTGGGGCCACCGGTGAACGACAGCCAGTTGTTCAGCACCAGGCGAATGATTTCGCCAAAGCCCAAGGTCACGATCGCCAGGTAGTCGCCGTGCATCCGCAGCACCGGGAAGCCTAGAATGCAGCCCGCCAACGCTGCCGCGATGGCCGCCAGCGGCAGCACGCTCCAGAAGCCCAGGCCAAGGTACTGGTACCCCAGCGCCAGGCCGTAGGCACCGATGGCGTAAAACGCCACGTAACCCAGGTCGAGCAGGCCGGCCAGGCCCACCACGATGTTCAGGCCCAGGCCCAGCAGTACGTAGATCAGACCAAGAATGACCACAGTCAGCAGGTACTTGTTGGCGAAAATCGGGAAGACGATGGCAATCACCACCAGCGCCGGGATGATGTAGCGCAGCCGCGACACGTAGTTCGGCGCGCGCACATGCACGCCCGAGCCGCCGCTGTCGAAGCCCTCGAGCATGCGCCGCCCGGCGGCGGTCTGCACATACAGGCTGAGCAGGAAACGCCCGAGCATCACCCCGCCGACCAGCCAGGCCACCCGACGAGGTTCGGCGTTGAAGGTATAACCGTCGAGCACCACGCCGACGATCGGGCCGAAGACGATCAGCGCCAGCAAGCCGGCAACGATGGTCTCGAGCAGACTGCGTTTGATATCGAAACCTTTGGTTTCAGAGGCAGAGGCAATTTTGGCAATCGACATGTTCACACCTTAGCCACGAGCGGGCGACCCAGCAGGCCTTGTGGGCGGAAGATAAGGATCATCACCAGCAGCGAGAAGCTGAACACGTCCTTGTAGTCGGAGTTGATCAGGCCGGAGAACAGCGACTCGGAAATACCCAGAATGATCCCGCCCAGCATCGCACCCGGCAGCGAGCCGATGCCACCGAGCACTGCGGCGGTGAAGGCCTTGATGCCGATGATGAAACCGGCGTAGAAGTCGAAGGTGCCGTAGTTCAGGGTAATCAGCACGCCGGCCAGCGCGGCCATCACCGCACCGATCACGAACACGTAGGAAATCACCCGGTCGGTGTTGATGCCCAGAATGGAGGCCATCTTGCGGTCTTGTTGGGTAGCGCGGCACATGCGGCCGAGCTTGGTGTATTTGATCACGTAGGTGAGCAGGCCCATGCCGGCAAAGGCTGCCACCAGAATGAAGATCTTGGTGTAGGTCAGTTGCACGAAGCCGGTGCCGACCTCGATGCGCATGGCACCTTCCAGCAGGGTTGGCACGCCTTGCTGGCGAGCGCCCTGGCTGATCTGTGCATAGTTCTGCAGGATCAGCGAGATACCGATGGCACTGATCAGCGGTGCGAGGCGGGTAGAGTTACGCAGGGGTTTGTAGGCGATGCGCTCGATGGTGAAGCCATAGACGCCCGTGACGACGATGGTGAACAACAGCGTGCCCAACATCAGCAGGGGGAACGACTCGATACCGAAGTAAGCCAGCAATGCCAGGCTGATCGCCGCAAGGTATGCAGAGATCATATACACCTCGCCGTGCGCGAAGTTGATCATGCCGATAATGCCATAGACCATTGTGTAGCCGATGGCGATCAGGCCATAGACCGACCCGAGGGTCAGGCCGTTGACCAGTTGCTGCAGGAAAATACCATCCATAACGCAATCTCACTGAGCGAGACTGCACGCGTGCCGACCACCAACAGCCACGGATGAAGCGGCCCCAGCAGTGCAGAACCGTGCAGGTCTCCGAATAAGGACAGGTACCGCGGGGGCGTTGGCCCGGGCGCAAGCGCACCCGGGCTGGCGGCCGTTATTATTTTTGTTTATCCAGCTGGTGGTACTTGCCGCTCTTGTCCCACTGGTAGACCACGTAGTCGGACACTGTCAGGTCACCCTTCTTGTCCCACTTCTTCTCACCCATGACGGTCTTCACCGGGTTGGCCTTCAGCCACTTGGCGGCGTCTTCACCCTTGTTCGACTTGGCACCATTGAAACCGGCGGCCAGTGCTTCCAGCGAGGCGTAGGCATACAGGGTGTAGCCCTCGGGCTCGGTGCCATTCTTGCGGAACTCCTCCACTACAGCCTTGCTGTCTGGCAGCAAGCGTGGGTCGGCGCCGAAGGTCATGTACACGCCATCGACATACTGTGCGCCGCCAGCGGTGGATACCAGTTCATCGGTAACGATCCCGTCATCGGACATGAACTTGACGTCCTTCAGGCCCTGCTCGCGCAGCTGGCGTACCAGTGGGCCGGCTTCCGGGTGCAGGCCGCCGAAGTAGACCACGTCGGCACCGGCCGCGCGGATCTTGGTGACCACGGCGCTGAAGTCTTTCTCGCCACGGGTCAGGCCTTCGTACAGCACAGGCTTCACGCCGCGTTTCTCCAGCTGTGCCTTGGTGGCGTCAGCCAGGCCTTGGCCGTAGGTGTCCTTGTCGTGCAGCACCGCGACTTTCTTGCCCTTGAGCACGTCGACGATGTAGTCGCCAGCGACGATGCCCTGCTGGTCGTCACGGCCGCACATGCGGAACATGGCGCTCAGGCCGCGCTCGGTAACCTGCGGGTTGGTGGAGCCCGGGGTGATGGCTATCACGCCCGCCTCGTCATATACCTCGGACGCCGGGATCGTGTTGGAGGAACAGAAGTGGCCCACCACACCGATCACCTTGTCCTGGTCGACCAGTCGGTTGGCCACGGCCACGGCCTGCTTCGGTTCGCAGGCGTCATCGCCCTTGACCAGGACGATTTTCTCGCCATTCACGCCACCGGCGGCGTTGATCTTGTCGGCCGCTGCCTGCGCACCTTTCATGTACTGCTCGCCAAACGCTGCGTTGGCACCGGTCATTGGGCCCGCTACACCGATCTTGACGTCGGCCTGAACATACGAAGAAACACCCAGTGCCGTAGCTACGGCCAGAGCCAGGAAACCTTTCTTGTAAAACGTCTGCGACATGAGGTGGTGCTCCTAGAGTTTTTTTTGGTTGGCACTACAACTTCTCAGCCCTGTGCTCAGAGCAAGGGCCGTGCCATCGGTTTTGTATTCCGGGAAAACACACTGTGACAGGCGCCCGCAGGCGACCGACGGCCTTTCCTTTATTGCGCGTGCAACCGTCTGCCACGCGGCAGGCGCCACCACACGTACAGACAAGGAGCAACCATCGAGTGCCATCATTGCAACCCTGGCAAGTGTTTACGTGCAACCGCCCTGTAACAACGGACGTCACCGAACTGCACACCGCTGGTGCGCAACTGCTACAGGCGGCACCGTTTCAAGGCTAGCTGGCGCACGGAAAAACACCTCTGTTTTGGCAGATCCGCGGCCCTGTAGGCGCGGGTTCACCCGCGAAGAGGCCAGCCCAGACACAACGCGGCCCAAAAGGCTGGCACAATGTCGGCCACTCGCCGCTTCCGGAGCCCCCTTGATGAGCGAAAGCGCATTCGCCGAGCGCATCGTGCACAACCTGCTCGACACCGACTTCTACAAACTCACCATGATGCAGGGCGTGCTGCACAATTACCCGGACGCCGACGTCGAATGGGAATTCCGCTGCCGCAACGGCGAGGATCTGCGCCCCTATCTCGGCGAGATCCGCAACCAGCTCGACTTGCTCAGCGACCTCACCCTGGATGATGGCCAACTGGGCTTCCTTGAGCGCATCAGTTTCCTCAAGCCCGACTTCCTGCGCTTTCTGCGGCTGTTCCGTTTCAACCTGCGCTACGTGCGCATTGGCATCGAGAACGACCAGCTGTTTCTGCGCCTGAAAGGCCCGTGGCTGCATGTGATCCTCTTCGAGGTGCCGCTGCTGGCGATCGTCAGCGAAGTGCGCAACCGCCATCTGCACCCGCACATGCGCCTGGCCGAGGCACGCGACCAGCTGTACCGCAAGTTCGACTGGCTGCGCGCGCATGCCAGCGACGACGAGCTGGCCGAACTGCAGGTGGCCGACTTCGGCACCCGCCGGCGTTTTTCCAGCCGTGTGCAGGAAGAAGTGGTACGGGTGCTGCGCGACGACTTCCCGGGCCGCTTTGTCGGCACCAGCAACGTCGACTTGGCATGGAAACTGGATAGCAAGCCATTGGGCACCATGGCCCACGAGTGGATCATGGCCCACCAGCAACTCGGGCCGCGGCTGATCGACAGCCAGATCGCCGCGCTGGACTGCTGGGTGCGCGAGTACCGCGGCCTGCTGGGTATTGCCTTGACCGACTGCATCACCATGGATGCCTTCCTTGGCGATTTCGATTTGTACTTCGCCAAGCTGTTCGACGGCTTGCGCCACGACTCGGGCGAGCCGGTGGCCTGGGCGGAGAAGGCCATTGCCCACTACCAGAAACTGGGTATCGACCCGATGACCAAGACCTTGGTGTTCTCCGACGGCCTCAACCTGACCCGTGCACTGGAAATCTTCCGTGCCCTGCGCGGTCGCATCAACGTCAGTTTCGGCATCGGCACCAACCTCACGTGCGATATCCCGGGTGTGGTGCCCATGAGCATCGTGCTTAAAATGACCGACTGCAACGGCGCACCGGTGGCGAAGATCTCTGATGAAGCCGCCAAGACCCAATGCCGCGACGAGAACTTCGTTGCCTACATGCGTCACGTATTCAAAGTCCCCAGCAAGGAGTAACCCATGCAAGCGGTTCAGCAAGAGATTGCCCAGGCGCTGAAGGTACAGCCGCCATTCGCCGACGCTGCCGCGCTCGAGGCCGAGGTCACCCGGCGCGTGGCGTTCATCAAGGACTGCCTGGCCAACGCCCGGCTCAAGACCCTGGTACTGGGCATCAGCGGCGGCGTCGACTCGCTGACCGCCGCCCTGCTCGCCCAGCGCGCCATCAACGAGCTGCGCGCCGAAACCGGCGACAAGGCGTACACCTTCATTGCCGTGCGCCTGCCGTATCAGGTACAGCATGACGAGCATGATGCCCAGGCCTGCCTTGAAGTGATCAAGGCCGATGAAGTGCACACCGTGGACATCGCCCCGGCGGTGCGTGCATTGGCAACTGAAGTGGTGGCGCTGAAGAACGGCTCGCCGACGTTGGTGGACTTCGTGGTTGGCAACGTCAAGGCACGTACCCGCATGGTCGCCCAGTACACCATCGCTGGCGCCCGCGCAGGTCTGGTGATCGGAACCGACCACGCCGCCGAGGCGGTGATGGGCTTCTTTACCAAGTTTGGTGATGGTGCCTGCGACCTGGCCCCGCTGAGCGGGCTGGTGAAGAACCAGGTACGGGCCATTGCGCGCAGCTTCGGTGCGCCGGAGTCACTGGTAGAGAAGGTGCCAACGGCCGACCTGGAAGACCTGGAGCCGGGCAAGCCGGACGAGGCGTCACATGGCGTGACCTACGCGCAGATCGATGCCTTCCTGCATGGGCAGCCGGTTGACCAGGCAGCGTTCGACATCATCGTGGCCACCTACCGCAAAACCCAGCACAAGCGCGAACTGCCGTTCGCCCCTTGATAAGGCTATAGAAGGACCTGTGGGAGCGGTTTCACCCGCGAATACAAGGGTGAATCCACCGACGCATTCGCGGGTGAACCCGCTCCCACAGGGTTCACCGTCAGGCTTTGATTACTTGACGATGACCTTGCCTTTCATCATCGAGATGTGGCCCGGGAAGGTGCAGAAGAAGCTGTAGTCACCACCGGCTTCCAGCTTGGAAGTGTCGAACTTCACTTCGGTTTCTTTCTCAGGCGCGCCGATCATCTTGGTGTGGGCGATGATCGCGGCGTTGTCACCCTTCAGGTAGTCCTTATCCAGACCCTGGCTCATACCTTCGGTGGCAATGGCCTGCATGTCGGCAGTCTTGCTGATCACCAGGTTATGACCCATGACGTTCTTCGGCAGGCTGCCAGAGTGGGTCAGTTTGACGGTGAATTCCTTGCAGCTCTTGTCGACGGTGAATTCCTTGCTGGTGTAGGACATCTGGTCAGTCGAGTCGACAGTGACCGAGCACTCGGCGGCGAAGACAGAAGCGCTGGCGAGGGTCAGCAGGGATACCGCTACAGCTTTCGCAAACATCATGAATCTCCTTGGCAGGGTTTTATCAATTGCGAGACTGCCTGAAACCGTTCAGCCCCTTGGTGATATGAGTCAAGGGGCTGTCAAGCGGCCAGCCAGTAGAATTGTTCAATGGATTGTATACAACCAATCTAAGGGCACATCATGCCCTTTTATTAGACGATGGGACAACCAATCATTTAGGAGCAATACCAAATGCCCATCTCCAGCTTCCTCAACAGCCTGCTTGCGGCCTACGCCCACGGGGCCACAGGAGCCATCTGCGAATTCTCCCGACCAGAATGAACCCGGCCTTGGAAGCGACGGGCATGCGCCGTACCCTGTGCGCCTGAGTGACAGGAGATGAGCAATGCCCGTACGTTCCGTTTGTGTGTTCTGCGGCGCCAGCATGGGCGCCAACCCTGCCTACCGTGAAGCAGCCGTCGCGCTAGGCCAGGCCATTGCCCGCCGTGGCTTGACCCTGGTGTATGGCGGTGGCGCAGTCGGCTTGATGGGCGTGGTGGCCGACGCGGCCATGGCGGCCGGCGGCGAAGTGGTCGGGATCATTCCGCAGAGCCTGCTGGACGCTGAAGTCGGCCACAAAGGCCTGACCCGGCTGGAAGTGGTGGATGGCATGCATGCGCGCAAGGCCCGCATGGCCGAGCTAAGCGACGCCTTCATTGCCTTGCCGGGTGGCCTGGGTACGCTGGAGGAACTGTTCGAAGTGTGGACCTGGGGGCAGCTGGGCTATCACGCCAAGCCACTCGGGCTACTGGATGTGAACGGTTTCTACGACAAGCTGGGCGGGTTCCTCGACCACATCGTCGAAGAAGGCTTCGTGCGCCCGCAACACCGGGCGATGTTACTGCTGGGGCAGCAGCCGGACGAGCTGCTGGACGGGATGGACCGTTTCATCGCGCCGGTGGCGCCGAAGTGGGTCGACAAGCAACCTGACTGACCCAGATAGATGGGCCGAACACTGCCCCTGTGGGAGCGGGTTCACCCGCGAATCGATAGTGGATCTACCGACGCATTCGCGGGTGAACCCGCTCCCACAGGGCGCTATGTAGCCTTCAAGATCAGCGGGGAATGACAGGCTGGCGCGGCTTCTTGTTACCCTTGCCGCCCTTGCTCGCCTCTTTGCGCTCCTTGGCCGCCTGCTGGTTCCGCGCAAACGCCTCGGCCTTGGCCTTCTCACGTTTATCCCACGGCTTGCTGCCATCGCTTGCACGCGGTGGCAGGCCGGTGTGCTGGGTGAGGATCTTCTGGTCCTTGCCCACCTTGTGGCTGCCGGCCGGGGTCGAGTTCTTGCGGCGCGCGCTCTGGTAGCTGTCGGTCTGCGGCTGGTGCGCCGGGATCAACTGGTGCTTGCCTGGCCCGATCAAATCGGCTCGGCCCATACGTTCCAGCGCTTCACGCAGCATCGGCCAGCCCTTCGGGTCGTGGTACCGCAGGAACGCCTTGTGCAGGCGGCGCTGCTCGTCGCTCTTGACGATCTCCACCCCTTCACTCTTGTAGGTCACCTTGCGCAGCGGGTTCTTGCCTGAGTGGTACATGGCCGTAGCCGATGCCATTGGCGATGGGTAGAACGCCTGTACCTGGTCGGCACGGAAGCCATTGCCCTTTAGCCACAGGGCCAGGTTCATCATGTCTTCGTCGGTGGTACCGGGGTGCGCGGCAATGAAGTACGGGATCAGGTACTGCTCCTTGCCCGCTTCTTTCGAGAATTTCTCGAACATGCGCTTGAAGCGATCGTAGGTGCCGATACCCGGCTTCATCATCTTGTCCAGCGGGCCGCGCTCGGTGTGCTCCGGGGCAATCTTCAGGTAACCGCCAACGTGGTGGGTGACCAGTTCCTTGACGTACTCCGGCGATTCCACCGCCAGGTCATAGCGCAGCCCGGAAGCAATCAGGATCTTTTTCACACCCGGCAAGGCACGGGCCTTGCGGTACAGCTCGATCAGGGAGCTGTGGTCGGTGTTGAGGTTTTCGCAGATGCCCGGGAACACGCACGATGGCTTGCGGCAGTGCTTCTCGATCTCGTGGCTCTTGCAGGCGATGCGATACATGTTGGCGGTCGGCCCGCCAAGGTCGGAGACCACGCCGGTAAAGCCCGGCACCTTGTCACGCATCTCTTCGATTTCGTGCAGGATCGACTCGTGCGAGCGGTTCTGGATGATGCGGCCTTCATGCTCGGTGATCGAGCAGAAGGTACAGCCACCGAAGCAGCCACGCATGATGTTCACCGAGAAGCGGATCATCTCGTAGGCCGGGATGCGCTCCTTACCGTAGGCGGGGTGCGGCACACGGGCGTACGGCATGCCGAACACGTAGTCCATTTCCTCGGTGCTCATCGGGATGGGTGGTGGGTTGAACCACACATCCACTTCGCCGTGCTTCTGTACCAGGGCACGGGCGTTGCCCGGGTTGGTCTCCAGGTGCAGCACGCGGTTGGCGTGGGCATAGAGCACTGGGTCGTTACGCACCTTTTCGAACGATGGCAGGCGGATCACCGACTTTTCCCGGGTCACGGCCGGGCTGTCGAGAATTTGCACCACCTTGGCTTCGTTCGGGTCTTCCTGGTCGCCCTTGGCCTGCTCGATGGCGCAGGCCTGGGTGTCCTGGGTGTTCACGTACGGGTTGATGATCTTGTCGACGCGACCTGGGCGGTCGATACGGGTGGAGTCGATCTCGTACCAGCCCTGCGGGGTATCGCGGCGCACGAAAGCAGTGCCGCGCACGTCGGTGATGGTTTCGATCTTCTCGCCGCTGGACAGGCGCTGCGCCACCTCGACCACCGCGCGCTCGGCGTTGCCGAACAGCAGGATGTCGGCGCTGGCGTCGATCAGGATCGAGTGACGAACCTTGTCCTGCCAGTAGTCGTAGTGGGCGATGCGGCGCAGCGAAGCCTCGATGCCGCCGAGCACGATCGGCACATGCTTGTAGGCTTCCTTGCAGCGCTGGCTGTACACCAGGCTGGCACGGTCCGGACGGCTGCCGGCCAGGCCACCAGGGGTGTAGGCATCGTCGGAACGGATCTTCTTGTCCGCGGTGTAGCGGTTGATCATCGAGTCCATGTTGCCGGCGGCCACGCCGAAGAACAGGTTCGGTTCGCCGAGCTTCATGAAGTCGTCTTTCGACTGCCAGTTCGGCTGGGCGATGATGCCCACGCGGAAGCCCTGGGCCTCCAGCAGACGGCCAATGATGGCCATACCAAACGACGGATGATCGACGTAGGCATCACCGGTCACGATGATGATGTCGCAGGAATCCCAGCCGAGCAGATCCATCTCCTCCCTGCTCATTGGCAGGAAAGGTGCTGGCCCGAAGCATTCGGCCCAGTACTTGGGATAGTCGTAGAGTGGTTTGGCTGCTTGCATGTCAGTGACCGGTTCTGGTGTGCAGGGAAATCGCGGGCGCGGAATATAGCACAAATTTTGACCAAATCCGACTGGATTCGTGGGGATTGGTGGGTGGGCGACGGTTGGGGGGGAGGCTGCCAGGTGCTGGGCTTGAGGCGTGTGATGAGGTCGCCAAGTGCTCGCCGCAGCAGTTTCAGCGCCTGTGAGACCGAGCGCCGCGCGGGCGGCGCTCGATCTCACAGGCGCTGAAACTATTGCGTCGAACACATGGCGGCCTTTCATGCAACCTAAAGCCAACCCCTCACTGCCTCATGCCCAACATTGCCTGGGCTGGCCCTTTTGCGGATAAACCCCCTCCACAGGTACGGTGCCACTCTTGAAGCCTGTGGCGAACCTGTAGGAGCGGGTTCACCCGCGAAAGGGCCAGCCCAGGCTCACATCAACGAAGCCTTACAGCAGACACCTGCCCCTGCATCGGGTTGGCTTCAAGAAAAGGGGGGATTTCAGAAACGGCCTATGCGCAACGGGAAAAAGCTGATTATTTCTCGGCAACCAGGTCAAGAATCGTAGCCCGCCCCGTGAGGGCTTCGCATTTATACCCACTAAAGGCCGACGGGTATATGACGACAGTTTTGTTGCCTATCAGATCCAGGCAGACCTCAAGAGCAAGGCGATTACTCACAGGAAAAACTGGGCCTGCTTAGACCGATGGCGATCGCGCCCCCTGCTGAGCGATCGCAATCCCTTCAGATCTTTACTAAATATTTAGCCTCTCCAACCCTCAGAAAATGCTAACCGACTAATTATTAGTAGATTTTCTCCAGCCCTTGAAAAAATGTAGGAATCGAACTTCAAGTCCTAGTAAAAAATCCTACGACAGCTTTCTCCAACAAATCTCGAGCAGATCTTGAACCAATAAAAAAACAAGTGATACAACAGTGACGCGCTGAAAGGCGCACTCAAACCAACTCTACAGGAGCACTAGCCATGGGACGTCGTCGTTCTGAAATCCACACTCTGCAGATCCCACGCGTGATGAATTACACATTCACCGAGTCCGAGGTTGAATTTCTCAACCTTCTGTAAGTGACAAACCAGAAGGGGCTTAGCCCCTTCTGGCTCTACCAAGGAGCAGTACATGATTACCGAACGCGAGTTGAACATAGAAGAGGCCTACAACCGTCTGACAAGGCTGCATCATCACTTAGGGTTTCAATCGAAAACAGAACTATCAAAAAAGAGTAGCTTGGTCGCAACATGCCACTTATACGACAGCGCCTACCAAGAAGTTTCTTGCGGCGCAGGAAAAGGGGAACACTGCGAACTAGGAGCCCTTGCCGAGAGCCTAGAGCATTACTTCGTCGACAAGAGCACTCCACCCCTCATCGAAAGCGACCAAATTTTGCAATCGATAGCCCCATTTGACGATTGGCTCCTAAAATCCATTCCCCCGGATTGCCGAATACCCTATTTCAGTCTTCAGGCATTGAACAGCTACGACGAAATAGCCATCCCCGCGATATTGATAGCACCTTCCTCTAGAAACATTGATGAAATCGAAAAAACTGCAGCGGGCTTTCTTTCCAAATATTCGACAAACTCTGGCACAGCACTTGGCTGCACGGAGAACGAGGCTCTGCTCCACGCCATCAATGAAGCTATCGAACGTCACGCACTTTCCATGTACTACCTATCACTTTGCGGCCTGACTTCCCCACCCAAACTTTACCAACCTTCGAGTTCTTTTCTGGAAGAAACATTTGCCCATGACACCGAACTTCTCCGCCGGGCCGAAAAACTAGAAATATACTTGACGCACGACTACTACGAAGTTTCATTTTGCATTGCTGTTTCTCGTAGTAAAAAAGAAGGCTCACTCAGCAGCATTGGCTCCGGCAGTTCCGTCAACCCCTCCATTGCAATGTACCGCGCCGTAACGGAGCAGATTCAGTGCGAGCAGCTTTCTGGGGCTACAGAAAATCAAGAAGATCTCTCTGCTGAAAAAATGCTTACTCATTCAACCCGCCTTTCAGCACTTATACACCCATGCCCCACATATGCTGTACCCGCTTTTCACCCTCCGCATACCGATCTCAGCGTGCGCGGGCAAGTCAAGCGAACACTGATCAACTTGGAAAAACATAATAAGTTCGCATTCTATCGCACACTTTATGAGCACCCGAATCTCGCTACGATTGTTCAGGTGTTCATCCCCGGACTTGAACGCTTCCACCTGATCAGATCAGGTATTCCAGTCGCGCCACAGAGTGCACTCAAAGGCATAAGGCAATGACATGCAAATCTATAGAGGAATTCTCGCCGCCCTCGGCGCGACACTGCTCCTGAAAATCGCGACCGTCGTACCTGCTCTAGTCTTGGCCGATATCATTGACAACCTGGCCACCTCAGCCGCGTCTTCCCAGCTTCTGCTCGGAGCTTTCATATGCCTTGTCGCATTACAAGCCTCAATGACCCCTCTACAAGCCTGGTGCCTAGCGCGGCTTTGCCAGGAACGCGTGAAGCAACTTTCCATCCGCTGGTGCCGCGAATTGCTGGACAAGCGCTTCGAGGCCTATGGACAACTCCATGGCGGAACACTGGTAAAAGTACTGGATAGGGGCATTACTGCACAGGAGCGGTGGTTAGGCTTTCTGATTGGCTCGGCATGGCCGGTGCTAGCCGAAGCTGCAGTGCTGATAACGCTCTTCGCTTACCTGGGGGCTACTTCGGTATTGATCGGCCTCATCCCTTTGAGCCTGGCCTACCTGTGGGCCAACGATCGCCTGGTGCGCTGGCGCCGGCCACATATCGAGGCAGTGAACGCGCGCGAGGATGAACTGGCGGAACAATGGGTGGATACCTTCGCCAGCGCGGCAACGGTCAAACTGGAAAAGGCCGAGGATGCCGCAATGCTCCCTGTCAACCAGACACTTTCGCACTATGCCGACTCAGCAGTGCAGGTAGCTCACAGTGGGGGTTGGATTCAGAGCCTGCGCACCCTGTTCATAGGACTGGGCAGCGGCGGTTTGCTCATGTGGGGTATCCATGATCAGGCTCTGGCAACACCGCAATTGAGCCTGGGCGAGCTGGTTGCTCTCTTCACCTTGGTGAGCGGATTGCTGGCAGGGGTTGCGCAACTTGCTGAGGCCTGGCGATTGCTAGACCAGTTTCGACTAGACAAACGTAAACTCGAACACTGGCTCCAGCTCCCCTCGTTCGGCCCAGCATGCACTACTGAGGCGAAGTCCCAAGACAAGGACGCTGGCCTAAGCATCGTTCCGTGCCAGTTGAGCGCTCGAGATACTGTACAACTTCACATCGAAGAACCCTTGGTACTGCACAAAGGAGAACGGGTCGCACTGATCGGGCCCAGCGGATGTGGTAAATCGACACTTCTGCATACGCTGGCGGGAACGATATTCCCGTTGCGCAAGGATGTGCACCTGCACGGCAGGTGCCTGGCGTCGCTCGACGCTAGTGAACAATTCAGTCGATTACGACTCTGCCCTCAGGATGCGCATTTCATACCCGGCCCCCTGCCCCGCGCGGTGCTGTTCGAGCAAGCTCATGATCGCGCTCAAATCGAACGATGGCTTGAACGGTTGGGCCTGAGCAAAGACTGGTACGAACTTGATCTGGATGCACGCGCAGAATCGATATCGGGTGGCGAAGCACGCAGGCTGACGCTGCTACGCCTTCTTAATCAGCCTGGGGAATTCAATTTCTTTGACGAACCCACAGCAGGGCTCGATGCCGCGTCGGCAGAGCGTACCTGGGACCTGTTGTTCGAAGCATTCAAAGGGCGAGGGCTGATTTGCGTGACGCATGATCAGAGCGCACTGTCGCGGTTTGACCGGGTGATCACCTTGAGCGAGGGGCGGATCATCAGCCAAGGGCAAACGAACATCGCTCAGATTTCAGCGCTAGCAGGCACACCACAAACATTGTAGGAGCGGCCTTGCTAGCTCAATGGGTTATTCATCATCATCAAAGTTGTACATCCCTGGCGCCAAGTTCTCGAACCGGGTGTACTTGCCGATAAACGCCAAACGCACGAAGCCGATGGGGCCGTTACGCTGTTTGCCGATGATGATTTCCGCCACACCCTTGTGTTCGGTCTCGGGGTGGTAAACCTCGTCGCGGTACACGAACATGATCACGTCGGCGTCCTGCTCGATTGCACCGGATTCACGCAAGTCGGAGTTCACCGGGCGTTTGTTCGGGCGCTGTTCCAGCGAGCGGTTCAACTGCGAAAGGGCAATGACCGGGCAGTTGAATTCTTTGGCCAGGGCCTTGAGCGAGCGGGAAATCTCGGAAATTTCGTTGGTACGGTTGTCACCGGCCGACCCCGGAATCTGCATCAGCTGCAGGTAGTCGACCATGATCATGGCGATTTCACCATGTTCACGGGCCAGGCGGCGGGTACGCGCGCGCATTTCCGAGGGGCTGATACCAGCGGTATCGTCGATGAACAATTTTCGGTCGTTGAGCAGGTTCACCGCCGAGGTCAGGCGCGGCCAGTCGTCGTCGTCCAGCTGACCGGAACGCACCTTGGTCTGGTCGATACGGCCCAGGGACGAGAGCATACGCATGATCAGCGACTCACCTGGCATCTCGAGGGAGAACACCAACACCGCCTTGTCGGTTCGCAGTACGGCGTTTTCCACGAGGTTCATGGCGAAGGTGGTCTTACCCATCGACGGACGGCCGGCGACGATGATCAAGTCTGCCGCCTGCAGGCCGCTGGTCTTCTCGTCGAGGTCGGTGTACCCGGTGGAAATACCGGTGATGTCGCTGTCGGAGTTGAACAGCGTGTCGATGCGATCGATGGCCATGGTCAACAGCTCGTTGACCCCCACCGGGCCGCCGGTTTTGGGCCGCGCCTCGGCGATCTGGAAGATCTGCCGCTCGGCGTCGTCGAGAATCTCGGCAGCGTTGCGCCCCTGCGGGTTGAACGCGTTGTCGGCGATGTCGGTACTGATGCTGATCAGCTGGCGCAACGTGGCCCGCTCGCGAATGATCGCGGCGTAGGCCTTGATGTTGGCCACCGAAGGGGTGTTCTTGGCCAGCTCGGCCAGGTAAGCCAAACCGCCGATCTGCGAGGACAGGCCTTCCTTGTCCAACTGCTCGTGCAGGGTCACCACGTCGAATGGCTGGTTGGCGTCGGCCAACTTGTGCACAGCGCGGAAGATCAGCCGGTGGTCATGCCGGTAGAAATCGCCGTCCGACACCTGGTCCAGCACCCGCTCCCAGGCATTGTTGTCCAGCATCAGGCCACCGAGCACGGCCTGTTCGGCCTCGATGGAATGCGGCGGTACCTTCAGGGCTGCGGTTTGCAGGTCAAGCTGTTCGGAGGTGGTGATCTCGTTCATGGCCACGAAAGAATTCTGGAGGATGAAAAAGACAAAGGGCACGGCCTGTCAAAAACAGGACCGTGCCCGATGTTAACCGCCTGACTCGCAAGGAGCCAGCCAGTTAGCGCAGCTTAGGCAGCTACGACGACCACGCGTACGGTGGCTTCAACGTCGCTGTGCAGGTGCACGGCTACGTCGTATTCGCCAACCTGACGGATGGTGCCGTTCGGCAGACGAACTTCAGCCTTGGCCACTTCAACGCCGGAGGCGGTCAGGGCGTCAGCGATGTCGTGGGTGCCGATCGAACCGAACAGCTTGCCTTCGTCGCCAGCGGTGGCAGTGATGGTCACTTCCAGCTCGGCCAGTTGGGCAGCGCGGCTTTCAGCCGAAGCTTTCTTGTCAGCGGCTGCTTTTTCCAGCTCGGCGCGACGCTCTTCGAACGCAGCCAGGTTGGCGGCGTTGGCAACGGTGGCCTTGCCGAATGGCAGCAGGAAGTTACGGCCGTAACCAGCCTTAACTTTTACTTTGTCGCCCAGGTTGCCCAGGTTAGCGACTTTTTCCAGCAGGATCAGTTCCATTTGGTAAAACCTCTTAACTTTTAACCTTCACCGTTCGCGGAGTCATTCCCCTTGGGGGACTTGCGACCGCGAAAATCAATCAGGCTGTCGACAATGGCCAAAACCACCAGCAACGGATAAATCAGCTGCATGATCAGCGGTAGCGTCACGTACATCCCCACCAGCCAGAAACCGGCCAGTCGGCCCTGTGCCACCAGCCCGTGCATCAAGGCGATGCCGGCCAGCACCAGTACCAGGCTGGAAGCCGATGCCAGGATGATGAACTGCGGGCCGATAAACGGCGCCACCACCATCACTGCCACCAAGACCGCCATGGTCTGTTTCGGCAACTTCAGTTCGCGAAACTCGCGACCGAAGCCTCCAGGGTTGTACAACGCTGCCTGCCAATAGCGCGCCAGCATCAACGCCAGCACACTGAACAATTGCACCGTCACTGCTGTGGAAGCGACCAGCACAGGGCGGATCAGCTCACCGGAGAGCACCGGTTGCCCTTCGATTTGCGGCATGGCTTCGGCAAACGCCTTGGCCAGCACATCGAAGGTTTGCGCCAGCGCCAGATCGAGCACGAGGCTGAAAGCCACGGCGAACACGGCACTGGCGAGCAACACCCGGCTCCAGGGATGCTCGGCACGCAACATGGCGGCCAGGGCCAAGGCACCCGCAATCACCAGAAAGGTGATGGGATCGCCCATGACCCACACGGCCAGCCCGGCCAGCAAGCCGCCGGCGATGACCGATGTAGCATCCTTGAACCCACGCCGCAGCAGCACAAGGCTGCCTGCAGCGGCACTCAACCAGAACAGCAGCGGCAGTACCGCGCTGATGACCACCACCAGGGTGGCCTGCACACGACCGCGCATGATGAAACTTGCTAACGCTCGCATGCTTATCCCTTACTGCTTGTCGACGACCCGGTCTCAGCGGCCGTGGCTGTCGGTGTAGGGCAGCAGGGCCAGGAAGCGGGCGCGCTTGATAGCGGTAGCCAGCTGACGCTGATAACGAGCTTTGGTACCGGTGATACGGCTTGGAACGATCTTGCCGGTTTCGGATACGTAAGCTTTCAGGGTGTTGAGATCTTTGAAGTCGATCTCTTTCACGTCTTCAGCAGTGAAGCGGCAGAATTTACGACGACGGAAGAAACGTGCCATTTAATAGGCTCCTCTAAAGGTCCGTGGATTACTCGTCAGCGTTATCGCTGGAGTCGCTGTCATTGCTGTCGTCGCCTTCGGCGGAGTCAGCATGCTCAGGACGCTCGCGACGCTCACGGCGCTCGCTGCGGTTCTCTTCAGCCTTCAGCATCTCGGACTGGCCGGTAACGGCTTCGTCACGACGGATGACCAGGTTACGGATAACGGCATCGTTGTAGCGGAAGTTGTCTTCCAGCTCGGCCAGGGCCTTGCCGGTGCACTCAACGTTCAGCATCACGTAGTGAGCCTTGTGAACATTGTTGATTGCGTAGGCCAGTTGACGACGGCCCCAGTCTTCCAGGCGGTGGATTTTGCCACCATCTTCTTCGATCAGCTTGGTGTAACGCTCAACCATGCCGCCGACTTGTTCGCTCTGGTCCGGGTGAACCAGGAAGATGATTTCGTAATGACGCATGAATGCTCCTTACGGGTTAGTAGTCTGCCAGTGAATCTGGTCAGACAAGGAGTGAATGACACTGTATGTCTTGCACGGAGGGGAGGCACATGAGCGCCTGCCAGCTCGGCAAGGGGCGCAATTGTAGAGAAGCCGGGGCCCACAAGCAAGGTAATTGGTGAATATTTGAACAGCCTGAAACATATTCACAGGCTAGCGGCCCATTCGCGGGTGAACCCGCTCCCACAGGTACCCACTGCTTGAAATCCAGTGAAAATCCTGTGGGAGCGGGTTTACCCGCGAATGGGCCGGAACAGGCTGAGGATCAGCGCTTGGCCTGACGCTGACGCACGGCTTCGAACAGGCAAACCCCGGTGGCCACCGACACGTTCAGGCTGCTGACGCTCCCGCCCATCGGCAACTTCACGAGGAAATCGCAATGCTCACGGGTGAGCCGGCGCATGCCCTTGCCTTCCGCGCCCATGATCATCACCAGCGGCCCGGTCAGATCCTGCTGATAAATCTCCTGCTCGGCCTCACCGGCGGTACCGACCACCCACAGACCACGTTGCTGCAACTTCTCCAGCGTACGCGCCAGGTTGGTCACGGCCACCAGCGGAATGACCTCGGCAGCACCGCAGGCCACCTTGCGCACAACCGGGGTAAGGGTTGCCGATTTGTCCTTGGGCACGATCACTGCCGTGGCACCGGCCGCATCCGCGGTACGCAAACAAGCACCGAGGTTGTGCGGGTCGGTCACGCCGTCCAGCACCAGGATCAGCGGTGGCGTTTCTGTGCGTTCAAGCAGCTCTTCGAGCATCAACTCGCCCCACACCTGGCTCGGGCTGACCTCGGCAACGACGCCTTGGTGAACTCCCTCGACCCAGGCATCCATCTCACGGCGCTCGGCCTGGCCCACCGCCACGCGGTTTTCCGCGGCCAGCGCCAACAGCGCCTGCAGGCGAGGTTCGCTGCGCCCTTCCGACAGCCAGATCTGCTTGACCCGCTTCGGATGGTGCTGCAGCAATGCCTGCACGGCATGCACGCCGTAGATCTTTTCCAGCTGACTCATGACTTGCTCTTGCTCTTGCGTGGCGCACCGGACTTCGGTGGGCCTTTACGGTGCTTGGTAGGCTTGCCAGTGGCCTTGCCACCTTTGTCCGACTTGCTGCTGGCATGGCCGCCAGTGCGCGCCTCACTCATCAGCGCCTTCTTCATTTCGCGGCTTTTGCGCACTTCGGCGTTACGCTGCACGGCATCTTTCGGGAAGTAAGCCTCGGCGGCTTCGCTCTTGCGGCTGCGTGGCTTGGGCGTGGCTTTCGCTTCGCTCAGCGGCGGCTGCTCAACCTTGTCGCCAGCGGGTGCGGCGCTGCGCTGCTTGCGACCGATCGGTGCGGCAAGGGTCTTCTCCGACACTTCGAAGTCGATCTTGCGCTCGTCCAGGTCGACGCGCATCACCTTGACTTCGATGGTGTCGCCCAGGCGGAAGCTACGCCCGGTACGCTCGCCGGACAGGCGGTGGTGTACCGGGTCGAAGTGGTAGTAGTCACCCGGCAGCGCACTGACGTGCACCAGGCCTTCCACATAGATATCGGTCAGCTCGACGAACAGGCCGAAGCCGGTCACCGCAGTGATCACACCCGGGAAGGTCTCGCCAACGCGGTCCTTCATGAACTCGCACTTGAGCCAGTTGACCACGTCACGGGTTGCTTCGTCAGCGCGGCGCTCGGTCATCGAGCACTGTTCGCCGAGTTGCTCCAGAGTGTTTTCGTCGTACGGATAAATACGCGCCTTGGGGATGCTCATGGCACCGGCACGCTTGACGTGCGGGGTATCGACCTTGGAGCGGATGATGCTGCGGATGGCGCGATGCACCAGCAGGTCCGGGTAACGACGGATCGGCGAGGTGAAGTGGGTGTAAGCCTCGTAATTCAGGCCAAAGTGGCCATTGTTCTCGGTGCTGTACACGGCCTGGCTCAGCGAGCGCAGCATCACCGTCTGGATCAGGTGGAAGTCCGGGCGACCGGCGATGCTCGCCAGCAAGGCCTGGTAATCCTTCGGCGACGGGTCCTTGCCCTTGTGCAGGCTCAGGCCCAGCTCGCCGAGGAAGGCGCGCAGTTTTTCCAGGCGCTCCGGCGGCGGACCGTCGTGCACGCGGTACAGGGCCGGTACGCCGTGCTTCTGCAGGAACTCGGCAGTGGCCACGTTGGCCGCCAGCATGCATTCCTCGATCAGCTTGTGGGCTTCGTTGCGCACGGTCGGGCGAATTTCCGCGATCTTGCGCTCGTCACCAAAGATGATGCGAGTTTCCTGGGTCTCGAAGTCGATGGCACCCCGGGTGTGACGCGCCTCCACCAGCACCTTGTACAGGTTGTACAGGTTCTTCAGGTCCGGCACGACCTCTTTGTACTCTTCGCGCAGCGCCTTGCCCTCTCGGGTACGCGAGTGCTCGAGCATGCTGCTGACCTTGTTGTAGGTCAGGCGGGCGTGGGAGTGGATCACACCTTCGTAGAACTGGTAGTCGACCATCTGGCCGGCTTTGTTCATGGTCATTTCACAGACCATGGCCAGGCGATCGACATGCGGGTTCAGCGAGCACAGGCCGTTGGACAGCTCTTCGGGGAGCATCGGCACCACGCGCTCGGGGAAGTACACCGAGTTGCCGCGCTGCTGGGCCTCGACGTCCAGGGCCGAACCCAGGCGCACATAGCTGGACACGTCGGCGATGGCCACGTACAGGCGCCAGCCACCGGAGAACAGGCGCAGCTTGCCGAGCGGTTCGCAATAGACGGCGTCGTCGAAGTCGCGGGCGTCTTCACCGTCGATGGTGACGAACGGCAGGTGACGCAGGTCGACGCGCTTCTCCTTGTCCTTGTCTTCGACTTCGGAGCGGAACTTGCGCGCTTCCTTGATCACGTCCTTGGGCCAGACATGCGGAATGTCGTAGCTGCGCAGGGCAACGTCGATTTCCATGCCAGGGGCCATGTAGTTGCCGATGACCTCCACCACGTCGCCTTGCGGCTGGAAGCGTGGGGTTGGCCAGTGGGTGATCTTGATCTCGACGAACTGGCCGATCTTCGCGCCACCGTTACGCCCGGCAGTAACCAGCACTTCCTGCTGGATCTTCGGGTTGTCCGGGGTCACGTAACCGATGCCACCTTCTTCGAAGTAGCGACCGACCACGCTTTCGTGGGCGCGGGAGATGACCTCGACCAGCACGCCTTCGCGACGACCACGGCGGTCGACGCCAGAAACGCGGGCCAGGCCGCGGTCACCGTCGAATACCAGGCGCATCTGCGACGGGCTGAGGAACAGGTCTTCGCTGCCGTCATCCGGGATAAGGAAGCCGAAGCCGTCGCGGTGGCCGGAGACGCGGCCGCAGATCAGGTCCAGCTTGTCTACCGGGGCATAAGTGCCGCGCCGGGTATAGATAAGCTGGCCATCGCGTTCCATGGCACGCAGGCGGCGGCGCAGGGCTTCGATCTGGTCTTCTTCATACAGACCAAACTCTTTCGCCAGCTCCTCGCGTGCAGCAGGCTCGCCACGGTCGGCAAGGCGCTGCAGGATCAGCTCACGGCTGGGAATGGGGTTGTCGTATTTTTCCGCTTCGCGAGCGGCCTCGGGATCGAGGGATTGCCAATCGGCCATCAGAAGGGGTTCACCTTGGGGTATATAGATAGGAATTCTGGCATAGGCGTATTGAAACCGGAAATGTCGGCCTTGGACAGCCCCCGCTGCAGTGCATGAACAGCAGGAATAGGCCTGTGGAATCAACAAGTTGAATTTTTTGAAATTTTTTTTGCCTGGGGGGTTTACAGCCCCCCGGACCGTCCGTATAGTGCGCACCACAACGACGGACAAGCCCGCAGTTGTAGTAGAGATTAGCGACGCTGTAAAGCATCAAATAATCTCGAATGTGTGCCCAGGTGGCGGAATTGGTAGACGCGCTGGTTTCAGGTATCAGTGACCGCAAGGTCGTGGAAGTTCGAGTCTTCTCCTGGGCACCAAGTATTTTCAAGTAACAGATGACCAAGGATCTGTTACTACTGTGTGAAAGCGAACGTTTTTCGCATTCATCAGATGATTAAAAGCTTTGCCCAGGTGGCGGAATTGGTAGACGCGCTGGTTTCAGGTATCAGTGACCGCAAGGTCGTGGAAGTTCGAGTCTTCTCCTGGGCACCATACAAAAACCCACTAGCTTGCTAGTGGGTTTTTTCTTGCCTGCGTTTTTTGCCTCCCGCCCTTCCCCGCTATCTCCTTGCCAATAAGGCATAGCCCTGTCGCGGCCTTTTCAGACCGTTGCACCATGGTCTGACCATGAATTTCTCGTCACCCGGCCACTTGAGAAACGATTTCGTTTACCATTGTTTCCGAATATGTAGCCGTAAGCGAGGAAGTACCCGCATGACGATCCGCCCGCAA
This sequence comes from Pseudomonas sp. DCB_BI, assembly GCF_026240995.1. Taxonomy (NCBI): domain Bacteria; kingdom Pseudomonadati; phylum Pseudomonadota; class Gammaproteobacteria; order Pseudomonadales; family Pseudomonadaceae; genus Pseudomonas; species Pseudomonas sp. DCB_BI. Next base: position 274,887 of record NZ_JAPFCG010000004.1, read on the forward strand.
CCGCTGATGCGCACCCTGGCCGCCGCCGTGCTGAGCCTGGTCATCGGCGCCCCGGCCGCCATGGCAGATGCACCGGTCACCCTGACCATGTACAACGGTCAGCACAAGGAAATCGGCGAAGCCATCGCCAAGGCCTACGAGGCCAAGACCGGCATTCACATCAATATCCGCAAGGGCAGCAGCAACCAGCTGGCCAGCCAGATCATCGAGGAAGGCGACCGCTCGCCGGCCGACATCATCTATACCGAAGAGTCCCCGCCACTTAACAACCTTGGCGAGTTGGGCCTGCTGGCAAAGATCGACGACGCCACGCTGAACATGCTGCCCAAGGAATATGTGGCCGCCAACGGCTCCTGGATGGGCGTTACCGCACGCACCCGGGTGGTGGTCTACAACCCGAAGAAGATCGACGAGAAAGACCTGCCGACCACCGTCATGGATTTCGCCAACCCTGAGTGGGACGGCCGCGTCGGCTACGTGCCGACCAGCGGTGCCTTCCAGGAACAGGCCGTAGCCATTCTGAAAATGCACGGCCGCGAAGCCACCGAAGAATGGCTGACCGGTCTGAAAGCCTTCGGCAAGACCTACACCAACAACATGGTCGCGCTGAAAGCCGTTGAAAAAGGCGAAGTCGCTGCCGTGCTGGTGAACAACTACTACTGGTACGCACTGGAGCGTGAGCGCGGCAAGCTCGACTCGAAGTTGTACTACCTGGCCGATGGCGATGCCGGCAACCTGGTGACTATCTCTGGCGCCGCCGCGGTCAAGGCCAGCAAGCACCCGAAAGAAGCCCAGGCTTTGCTCAACTGGATGGCCAGCGAAGAAGGCCAGCGCGTGATCACCCAGACCACCGCCGAATACCCGCTGCATAAAGGCATGGTCTCCGACCGCGGCCTGAAACCGTTCGAGGAGCTGCGCCCACCGAAGATTTCGCCGGCTGACCTGGGCAATGCCGAGGAAGCCATCGAGCTTGAACGTGAGGTCGGCCTGCTCTGATGACCGCCGCCCTGTCCGAGCCGGCGCCGGTACGCTTCGTACCGCGCCGCAAGCGCCCCTCGATCTGGGTGCTGCTGCCTGTGCTGTTCCTGGTGGCGATGAGCCTGCTGCCATTGGCCTATGTCGCCATCAAAGCCTGGGAAGCCGGCTGGCGGGAGGCTTTGCACCTGCTGTGGCGGCCCTTTGTCTGGGGGCTGATGCGCAACACCCTGATGCTGATGGTCGGTGTAACACTGACCTGCATGGTGGTAGGCCTGGCGCTTGCCTGGCTGCTGGAACGTAGCAACCTGGCCGGCCGCCGGCTGTGGGGCGTGGTGCTGTGCCTGCCATTCGCCGTACCGTCGTTCGTCAGCAGCTTTACCTGGGTGTCGCTCAGCTCGGACTTCGAAGGGCTTGGCGGGGCGATCATGGTCATGGCGCTGTCCAAGTACCCGCTGGTGTTCCTGCCGGTGGCCGCCACGCTGCGCAACCTCGATACCTCGCTGGAGGAGTCGGCGCGCACCCTGGGTTGTAGCCGCTGGGGCGTGCTCATCAAGGTCACCCTGCCGCTGTTGTGGCCATCGATGCTCGGTGGCGCGCTGCTGATTGCCCTGCACATGCTGGTGGAGTTCGGCGCCCTGTCGATCCTCGGCCTGCAAACCTTCACCACCGCTATCTACCAACAGTTCGAACTGGAGTTCAGCAATGCCAACGCGGCCATGCTGTCTGCCGTGCTGCTGGCGATGTGTCTGGTGATGCTGTGGCTGGAGTTGCGCGTACGTGGCAAGGCCCGCCATGTACGCATCGGCCAGGGCGTGGCACGCCGCGCACAGCCGGTGCGACTGCGCGGCTGGGCGGTGTTGGCGCAACTGTTCTGCGTGGCCCTGGCGGTGTTGGGCAGCGGTATTCCGCTGGCGATGCTTGGCTACTGGCTGAGCGTGGGTTCGTCGGCGGCGTTCCCGGTGGCGGCCATCTCGCAGGCGTTGTTCACCTCGCTGTCGGTGTCACTAGGCGGTGCCGGCTTCTGCGTACTGCTGGCGCTGCCTATCAGCTTTTTGGTGGTGCGCTACAAAGGCCGCCTGGCGATCTGGGCCGAGCGTCTGCCCTATCTGCTGCACGCCCTGCCCGGTCTGGTGATTGCCCTGACCCTGGTGTTCTTCGCCTTGCACTACGTGCCGGCGCTGTACCAGACCACGGCATTGCTGCTGCTGGCCTATGCGCTGCTGTTCCTGCCACTGGCCCAGTCGCCGGTACGAACCGCGCTGAACAAGGCTTCGCCAACGCTGGAGGAGGCCGCACGCACGCTGGGTGCGAGCAGCTTTGCGGCGTTCTGCCGAGTGACCCTGCCGATCATCTTCCCGGCCATGGCCGCGGCTTTCGCGCTGGTGTTCCTGGATGCCATGAAGGAGCTGACTGCCACCCTGCTGCTCAGCCCGACCGGGATGACCACACTGGCCACCGAGGTGTGGGCGCACACGGCCAACGTCGAGTTCGCGGCAGCGGCGCCTTATGCGGCATTGCTGATAGTGGTGTCGGGGTTGCCGGTGTATCTGCTGACTACGCGGATGTATTTGAACAAGGCTTGATCCGCGTCGCCTTCATCCCCGGCAAGCCAGCTCCCACAGGTATCGCGCCGCCCTCAAGGCCTGTGCAGTACCTGTGGGATGCCGGCGATGGAGCCATCAGATGTTCCGCAGCATCCGGCGGACGATTGGCCCATGAGCCTTACCGACGGGCAGCATGTAGAGGCGACCGAAACGATTGAAGCACTGCACCGAGGTGGTCACATTCAAGCGTTGCCAGCCCTGCCCTGCTTCATCCAGATCCATGCTCACCATCACCGCCAGATGCGTGTCACGCGAGGTCAGGACCAGTTGCTGGTCGCTGATTCCCTCGACGGTAAAGAAATCCAGTAGCTCACCCACTGCCGGAACCCGCTCGGGGTTACGCGATGAAAAACCGTGGATAGTGGCAACGTTGAACCGACGCGAGATGAAGTCGCGCAGGCGAAAAGCCATGGCCAGCCAGCCCGGAACGTCCGAGGTCATGGCGCAGTAGGCCTGGATGGCGGTCATTGGTGCGGTGACGCAAATGCCATCGCTATGAAGAAAATCCAGTTCAGCCGGAGCGGCGACCAGTTGGGCGGACATGAACAACTCCCTTTGCCATGTGTCGCCGCCATCATAGCAACACCTCCCACAGAGAACGCATCAGCCGATCAAGCGCGGAATTGGCCAAGGCTTGCCCGTAGCTGCGCGGCCAGGTCATCCAGCACCTTGCTGCTGGCTGTTGTCTGCATCACCACTTCGGCCGAGCGCTCAGCCTGGGCATGGATAGTCTCCACCCGCCCCCGCACGGCCTGCGCCCCGCTCGCCTGCTGCTCAGCTGCGCGGGTCGCCAGGCCAATGGCCGCATGCACCTGCTCCACCGCCGCCTGCACAGACTGCTGCCGGCGCTCGTTATCACGCAGTACCAGCAGCCCTTCGCTGGCCTTGAGCCCGGCCTGGCTGATGGTCGCCACGGCCTCCTTAGCGCCTTTCTGCAACGCCGCGATGTGCGACTGGATATCCCCCGTGGAGCTTTGCGTCTTGCTCGCCAACGCCCGCACCTCATCGGCCACCACGGCAAACCCGCGCCCGGTCTCCCCTGCCCGGGCGGCTTCGATGGCCGCGTTCAGCGCCAGCAGGTTGGTCTGCTCGGCAATGCCGTGGATCACCGTCAACACCACTTCGATCTGCTCGCTTTGCTTGGCCAGCCGCTCGATCACCTGGGAGCCCGTCTGCACCTGGCCTGCCAGGTTCTCGATCAACCCCGCGAGCTGGGTCGAGGTGCGGCTGTTTTCGTCGGTGGCCTGGCGGATATCCACCACCTGTTTCAAGGCCGCCTGCATCGCATGGCTTTCCGCCTGAGCTTCATCGGCCATGCTCGAAAGGTCGCGCAGGCTGGCTGCCACTTCATCGCGTTGCAATGCGGCGGCAGCATCCGCGCCAGCGTTGCGCTGGGCCATCGCGCCAATCTCCACACCCGTGCGCTGCGCCACCTCGCCCGCCTCACGCACGATCGGTTGCAACTTGTCGACAAAGCGATTCACAGCCGAAGCCATGTCGCCAATTTCGTCACGGCTGTCGAGCGGCACGCGCTTGGTCAAGTCGCCCTCACCCGCCGCCAGGTCGTCCAGGGCGGTAATCAGCAGGCGCAGCTTGCTCAGGACCCGACGACCAAGCACCACGGCCACCACCAGCAACACGCACAGGCCGACCAGCACCAGGCCCAGACCGATACGCCAGCGCAGCTCAGCAGCAGCATCGCGCACGGTCTGCGCGGTATTGGCCTGCATTGCGGCAGCGCTGCCCTGCGCCTTCTCCAGGCGCTCACGCAGAGTCTTGCCACTGTCGGCGGCAGCACCGACCAAGCTGTCGCCGACCAGTTGCTCACCACTGGCGATCAGCGCAGCGAAGCGCTGGTCGAGGGCCTTCAGTTCCTGGTCGATGCCGGCAGTGGATACGCCCATCACCACCTTGCCGATTTCTGCACCATTGGGGTTGATCGAGGCTTCTACGAAATACACCCCTGGGTCGCGCCGGGCGGCATCGATCACTTTGTCCAAGGCGCGCTCACCCTGGCCTTTTTCCATCAGTGCCTGGTTGATCGGATTCTGCCGGTTCAGGTAGCGGGTCAGGTGCTGGCCCTGGGCATCGTCGTAGACGACGAACAGCACATTGGGATTGCGCTGGGCACGGCGAGCGAAATCGGAGAGCACTGGCACATCGTTGTCCCAGATTGCCCGCGGGGCAACCGAAGCCAGCAGCTCGGCCATGTCGTTGGCGGAATCCTTGAGGTTCTTTTCCAGGGTGCTGCGCAGTTGCTGCTGTTCGCTTTGCAGGCGCTCCGACAACCCGGCACTCAGGCGCTGGCGGGTGCTGCTGGAAAGGCTGTCCAGGCCCGCGCGCACATCCTGCCCGGCCTGCTCCAGGTCGCTGGCGAGTTGGCGGCTGTCATCGCCCAGGCGTTCACCCAAGTCGGCTTCCAAAGCGGTGACCGTGCTGCGAGTGAGGGCAACTGCAACCAGCACCTGCACCAATAGAGCGATACCAAGGGCAACAAACACAGGCCGCAAAAGGCGGCTTCGTAACAGTGAGAGGATGGCAGACACGGTGTAACCCTCGTGTTTTCTGGCGCCACTATTTTGATGGCATCTTCAGAAACTTCTTACAGCAAGGGTTGTGCCGGAGGCAGCAGGGATAAACGCCAAGGTTCAGCAAGGGGGGCTGCCTGTCGTGGCGTACTGCACAAATGAAAACGCCGCAGCCCCTTTCAGGGCCGCGGCGTCAGATCAGCCTGGAGGGCGGATCAGGCGAACGGGTGACGCAGCACGATGGTCTCGTTGCGGTCCGGGCCGGTCGAAATGATGTCGATCGGCGCGCCTACCAGCTCTTCGATGCGCTTGATGTAGTCACGCGCAGCTTGTGGCAGCTCTTCCAGGGTTTTCACGCCCAGGGTCGACTCGCTCCAGCCTGGCATCTCTTCGTACACCGGCTCCAGGCCAATGTAGCTGTCGGCATCGGAAGGCGCGTCGATGACAGCGCCGTTCTCGTTCTTGTAGCCAACACAGATGTTGATGGTTTCCAGGCCGTCCAGTACGTCCAGCTTGGTCAGGCAGATGCCCGAGATGCTGTTGACGTCGATGGCGCGACGCAGGATCACGGCATCGAACCAACCGCAGCGGCGAGCGCGGCCGGTAGTGGAACCGAACTCGTGGCCACGTTTGGCCAAGGTAGCGCCAGTCTCGTCGAACAGTTCGGTCGGGAAAGGACCGGAACCTACGCGAGTGGTGTAGGCCTTGGTGATGCCGAGGATGTAGTCGAGGTACATCGGGCCAACGCCGGAACCGGTAGAGATACCGCCAGCAGTGGTGTTGGAGCTGGTGACGTACGGGTAGGTACCGTGGTCGATGTCCAGCAGCGAGCCTTGGGCGCCTTCGAACATGATGTCCTTGCCGGCGCGACGCAGGTTGTGCAGCTCGGCGGTGACGTCGAGCATCATCGGCTTGAGCTGTTCGGCGTAAGCCATGCACTCGTCCAGGGTCTGCTGGAAGTCGATGGCTGGCTCTTTGTAGTAGTTCACCAGCTGGAAGTTGTGGTAGTCCAGCAGCTCACCCAGCTTGGCGGCGAAACGCTCGCGGTGGAACAGATCGCCCACACGCAGGCCGCGGCGGGCAACCTTGTCTTCGTAGGCTGGGCCGATACCACGGCCGGTGGTGCCAATCTTGGCTTCGCCACGGGCTTTTTCGCGGGCCTGGTCCAGGGCCACGTGGTACGACAGGATCAGCGGCGCAGCCGGAGAGATGCGCAGGCGCTCGCGCACGGGCACGCCCTTCTCTTCCAGCTTGGTGATTTCACGCATCAGCGCATCCGGGGCAACGACCACGCCGTTACCGATCAGGCACTGTACGCCCTCACGCAGGATGCCGGACGGAATCAGGTGCAGCACGGTCTTTTCACCGTTGATCACCAGGGTGTGGCCCGCGTTGTGACCACCCTGGTAGCGCACTACGGCGGCAGCATGTTCGGTCAGCAGATCGACGATCTTGCCTTTGCCCTCATCACCCCACTGGGTGCCCAGGACGACGACATTCTTACCCATTACATTGGTCCTCATTCACGCAAACTTGGTTGCCGGCCTGTTGCCGACGCAGAAACTCACTGGGCCAGCGGCAGAACCTGCCAGCGCCCGTCTTGCTGAATCAATTGCCGATCACAATCCGCCTCGAGAGCAGCACTCAACGGCTGGCCAGGCAAAGCCTGGACCACACGCTGGCCCTCGTTGCGCAACTGGCAGACTTGCTGCCAGAGGGCCGCGTCGCCACTGTCCGGCATCCAGATGCCGCCAGTTGGCAATACGACCTCCGCTCGCCCCAGTGTGACCAGGGTCTTCAAATCCGTGGAGAAACCGGTAGCCGGGCGTGCCCGGCCAAAGTCGGCGCCGATGTCGTCGTAGCGCCCGCCCTGGGCGATCGATTGACCTTCGCCCGGGACAAACACGGCGAACACCACGCCAGTGTGGTAGTGGTAACCGCGCAGCTCGCCGAGGTCGAAGTACAGCGGCAGGTCCGGGTAGCGCGACGCCAGGCGGTCAGCGATCGCCAGCAGGTCGTCCAGCGCTGCCAGCACGCTGGCCGGGGCACGGCCCAGCCGCACACGGGCTTCGGCCAGGACTTCGCGACCACCGCACAACTCGACCAACGCACGCAGCATGTTGCCCAGGTCCTTCGGCAGGTCGGCGGTCAGCGCCTGGACTTCATCGACGGCCTTGCGCTGCATGGCGTCGAACAGCTGTTGCTCGACCGCACCGGAGAGGCCGGCAGCACGGGCCAGGCCGCGGTAGATACCGACGTGGCCGAGGTCCATGTGCACATCCGGCACATCGGCCAGCTGCAGCGTGGCGAGCATCAGGCTGATGACTTCAACGTCGCTGGTCGGACTGGCGTCGCCGTACAGCTCGGCACCCAGCTGAATCGGGCTGCGCGAGGTCGACAGTGCCCGCGGCTGGGCGTGCAGCACGCTGCCGGCGTAGCACAGGCGGCTCGGGCCTTCACGGCGCAGGGTGTGGGCGTCGATGCGCGCCACCTGCGGGGTGAAGTCGGCGCGGAAGCCCATCAGGCGGCCGGACTGCGGGTCCACCACCTTGAAGGTGCGCTGATCCAGGTCCTGGCCGGCGCCGGTCAACAGCGACTCCAGGTACTCGATATGCGGGGTGACGACCAGTTCGTAGCCCCAACTCTGGAACAGGTCCAACACCTGGCGGCGCGCGATCTCGATGCGCGCAGCCTCAGGTGGCAGTACTTCCTCGATGCCATCTGGCAGCAGCCAGCGGTCTACCGTTGCCATTACGCCATTTCCCCTCTGGTCCGGGCGGCTAGCCAGCAGGCGAGCCGTCAGTAAAGCCGGTATCGCGCACAGCAGCGGGCAGCACTGATCCCAGCGCAGCCACCGTACCCGATACCCTCGAATTGCCTTGCGAGCTGACCAAACCGTCAACTGGCGCTGTGCCAATCAACCTTGCAGACGCAAAAAAGCCGGGAAATTTCCCGGCTGCCTCATCATACACCCCTTTTCATTCAGGATGCACCCCGCCTGGTGTTTTAGCTGCCAGGCGGGGCGCCGCTGCACGAAAATCAGGGCCTGAGCATCACGGCTTGCTCTTGTCCAGGAAGCGGAAGAACTCGTTCTTCGGGTCCAGGACCAGCACGTCGCTCTTGCTCGAGAAGCTCTCGCGGTACGCTTTCAGGCTACGGTAGAACGCGTAGAAATCCGCGTCCTGGGTGTAAGCCTTGGCGTAAATGGCGGCCGCCTGGGCGTCACCGTCACCGCGGGTCTCTTCTGCTTCGCGATAAGCCTCGGCCAGCAGCACGCGGCGCTGACGGTCGGCATCGGCACGAATACCTTCAGCCAGCTCGTTACCCTTGGCACGGTGCTCGCGAGCTTCACGCTCACGCTCGGTGCTCATACGGTCGAACACGCTGCGGTTGACTTCCTTCGGCAGGTCGATGGCCTTGACGCGCACATCGACCACTTCGATACCCAGCTCTTTGTTGGCCATGCGGTTCAGCGATGCAGTGATGTCAGCCATCAGTGCATCACGCTCACCGGATACCACTTCGTGCAGGGTGCGTTTACCGAACTGGTCACGCAGGCCGCTTTCCAGGCGACGGGACAGGCGCTCGTCGGCGATCTGCTTCATGCCGGAGGTGGCGGTGTAGAAGCGCTCGGCATCCTTGACGCGCCACTTGGCGTAGGCGTCGACCATCACCGCTTTCTTCTCCAGGGTCAGGAACCGCTGGGTCGGGGCGTCGAGGGTCATGAGGCGGGCGTCGAACTTGCGCACCTGGTTCACGTACGGGATCTTCACGTGCAGGCCTGGCTGGACATCTGCCTGGACCACCTTACCGAAACGCAGCATGACTGCACGCTCGGTCTGGGACACGATGTAGAAGCTGTTCCAGGCCACGATGGCCAGGACCACGGCAGCGATCAGGGCGATCAGCGATCTATTGCTCATCAGCGGCTCTCCCTAGTACGCAGCTGCTGCTGTTGCTGTTGCAGGTCCTGCGCTGCACGCGCGGCCGCATCGTTGGCCGATGGCGACACTGTGGCAGCTGGCGCGGAGGTGTTGCGGCCACCTTCGACCATCTTGTCCAGCGGCAGGTAGAGCAGGTTGTTCTGCCCGTCCTTGGTCGCCACCATGACTTTGCTCGAATTGCTGTAGACCTCTTGCATGGTCTCCAGGTACAGACGCTGACGGGTCACATCAGGTGCTTTGTGGTACTCGGTGACCAGCTTGCTGAAGCGGTCGGCCTCACCCTTGGCACGAGCGATGACTTCGTCGCGGTAACCGTTGGCGTCCTCGATGATGCGCTGGGCCTGACCACGGGCTTCCGGCACCACGCCATTGGCGTAGGACTCGGCCTGGTTGCGGGCACGCTGCTCGTCTTCGCGGGCACGGATCACGTCGTCGAAGGCTTCCTGCACTTCACGCGGGGCTGCCGCGCTCTGTACGTTGACCTGGGTAACGGTGATACCGGTACGGTAGTTGTCGAGGAAGCGCTGCAGGCGTTCGCGGATATCCACGGCCATCTGCTCACGGCCTTCGGTCAACACCTGATCCATCGAGGTGGAACCCACCACGTGGCGCAGGGCACTTTCGGTCGCGTGCTGCAGGCTGACCTCGGGCTGGTCGACGTTGAGCACGAAGTCCTGCAGGTTACTGATCTTGTACTGGACGGTCAGCGGCACCTCGACGATGTTCTCGTCTTCGGTCAGCATCTGCCCCTGCTTGGTGTAGGCACGCTCGCGCGTGACGTTTTCCATGTACTTGCGATCGAGCGGCGGGAAGTAGATGTTCAGGCCGGGACCGACCGTCTCATAGTACTTGCCGAAGCGCAGCACAACGGCCTGCTCCTGCTCGTCGACCACGTACACGGCACTGTACAGCCAGATGGCAGCCAGCACCGCCAGGCCTATGCCCAGCAGGCCAAGGCCACCGCCCTTGCCGACATTGCGGTCACCGCCGCCACGTTTCTTTTTACCGCCGAACATGCCGTTCAGGCTGTCCTGCAGTTTGCGGAAGGCCTCGTCCAGATCCGGCGGACCTTTCTTGTCACCACCACCGCCACCGCCACCACGGCGGCCGCCCCAGGGATCCTGATTGTTCGAGTTGCCACCCGGCTCGTTCCAAGCCATAGCGCTCTCCATCTGATAAAGCAAAGACGCGCCCACGGCGCGCCGTCCAATGCTACAGAATGCCTGTCACTGCTGCCCGGCGACCTCGACGGGCATTTATTGCAAAGTGTGTTGCTCGGCAAACACTTGCGGCTCCATGCCTTCGCGGCTGACCAGGCGATTCAGTTCCACCATGGGCAGTCGCACGCTCAGCAGGCTGCGCCCTTCTTCATCATGCTCTTCACTCTGCACCGCTCCCAGGGCAAAGAATTGCGCGCGCAGGCGGGCAAAACGCTGCTCCAGGCACAGGGTGCCGACAAACAGATCATCCCCCAGCAACTCGGCAATCGCCTGGCCAACCAGCTCCAGGCCACGCCCATCACGTGCCGATACCCAGACCCGTTCCGGCTTGCCATCGGCATTGCGCTGGATCTGTGGCTCGACATCTTCGAGCAGGTCGAGTTTGTTATACACCTCGAGGATCGGCAACCCTTCGGCACCAATCTCGCCCAATACGGCCAGCACTTGCTCGATCTGTTCCATGCGCTCTGGCTCATGGGCGTCGATCACATGCAGCAGCAGATCGGAGTTGCTCGACTCTTCGAGCGTAGCCCGAAATGCCTCGACCAGCTTGTGCGGCAGGTGGCGAATGAAGCCCACGGTGTCGGCCAGCACGATCGGCCCCAGGTCGTTTAGCTCGAGCCGGCGCAGGGTCGGATCGAGGGTGGCAAACAGCTGGTCCGCGGCGTATACCTCGGATTGGGTCAGGGCGTTGAACAACGTGGACTTGCCGGCGTTGGTATAACCCACCAGCGACACCGAAGGGATATCCGCGCGTTTGCGCCCGCGACGCGCCTGCTCGCGCTGGCTGCGCACCTTCTCCAGGCGCGATTTGATCTGGCGAATGCGCACTCGCAACAGGCGGCGGTCGGTTTCCAGCTGGGTTTCACCCGGACCGCGCAGGCCGATACCACCTTTCTGACGCTCAAGGTGAGTCCAGCCGCGTACCAGCCGCGTGCTCATGTGCTCCAGCTGGGCCAGTTCGACCTGCAGCTTGCCTTCATGGGTACGCGCCCGCTGGGCGAAAATATCGAGGATCAGCCCGGTACGGTCGAGCACACGGCACTCGAACACACGTTCAAGGTTGCGCTCCTGACTGGGCGTGAGGGTGTGATTGAAAATCACCAGGTCTACCTGTTCGGCATGGACCAGGTCGTGCAGCTCTTCGACCTTGCCACTGCCAATCAGGTATTTGGCGGAAGGCTGATGCCTTGACACCGTGACCAGAGAGACGATGTCGGCACCGGCCGACAATGCCAGTTCCTGAAACTCCTGCGGGTCTTCGCGCGCCTCAGGGTTCTGACCTTCCAAGTGAACGAGCAACGCCCGCTCACCACCACCGTGGCGCTCAAAGAACAATGCAGGCTCCTATCAGGCGTTGCCTGGCTCGCTGTCGCCGTGCTCGCCGTCGGTCGGGCTTGGCAGGCGGACCGGACGGGCCGGAACGACGGTCGAAATGGCGTGCTTGTAGACCATCTGGCTGACAGTGTTCTTCAGCAGTACCACGAACTGGTCGAACGATTCGATCGAACCCTGCAGCTTGATACCGTTGACCAGGTAGATGGAAACCGGGACCTTTTCTTTTCTCAAGGTGTTCAAGTAAGGGTCTTGTAGCGAATGCCCTTTTGACATATGCCGCACTCCTGTAAGGATAAATAATAGAAAATCAATAAAATCGATATATTAGGCCGCCCCTTCGCAAGAATAGACGGCAATCAGCAGGGACTCAGCTCAATATGGAGACGGCCCCAAGGTATTTCAAGGTGCGGGACAGATTGTCGCAGGCCAGGCTGTCAAGCCAGTGTACGTCAGGCCAGCCACGCAACCAGGTGAACTGCCGCTTGGCCAGCTGCCTGGTAGCAATGATACCGCGTTCACGCATCTCATTCTCAGTCAGCTTGCCGTCCAGGTAATCCCAGACTTGCCGATAACCCACTGCCCGTATAGACGGCAGCCCGGCGTGCAAGTCACTTCTGGCTCGCAGCGATCGGACCTCGTCAACGAAGCCCTGTTCCAGCATCTGCGAAAATCGTAACGCAATTCGCTGATGCAAAATGTGACGATCTGTAGGAGCAATCGCCAAACTGGCGACAGTATAGGGCAAATGCCCGTCAGCGCCTGCGTCTGCGCCGCGACTTTCCGCGAATTGACGTTGGCGATGTGCCGTCATGCTCTGGCCGCTCACCCGGTAAACCTCAAGCGCACGAATCAGCCGCTGCGGGTCGTTGGGGTGAATGCGCGCCGCCGACTCCGGGTCGACCTCAGCCAGTTGGCGGTGCAGCTCGGCCAGGCCCAACGCTTCGGCTTGGGCTTCCAGCTCGGCGCGTACCGTGGCATCGGCCGCTGGCATGTCGGCCAGGCCATCGATCAACGCCTTGTAATAGAGCATGGTGCCACCGACCAGCAGCGGGATCTTGCCGCGCGCAGTGATCTCGGCCATGGCCTCGAGGGCGTCGGCGCGAAACTGCGCGGCCGAGTAGCTCTCGGCCGGGTCACGGATGTCGATCAACCGGTGCGGGTGGGCGGCGAGGATTTCTTTCGAGGGCTTGGCCGAACCGATGTCCATGCCACGGTAGACCAGCGCCGAATCGACACTGATCAGCTCACACGGCAGCACTTTGGTCAGTTCGATGGCCAGGTCGGTCTTGCCGGCCGCCGTCGGGCCCATCAGGAATATTGCAGGGGGCTTGCCGCTCATTTCATCGACCGCGCAGGAAGAGTTTGTCCAGGTCGTCCAGGCCCATCTGGGTCCAGGTAGGCCGGCCATGGTTGCACTGGCCACTGCGCTCGGTGTTTTCCATGTCACGCAGCAGGGCATTCATCTCGGGAATGGCCAGGCGCCGGTTGGCGCGCACTGCGCCGTGGCAGGCCATGGTACCGAGCAGTTCGTTGAGGTGCGCCTGGATACGATCGCTGGTGCCGTATTCCATCAGATCGGCAAGCACGTCCTGCACCAGGCGGTTGGCCTCGGCCTGCTTGAGCAAGGCCGGGATCTGGCGGATCGCCAAAGTTTCCGGGCCCAGGCGCTGCAATTCGAAACCCAGGCGCTGGAACCATTGCGCGTGCTCCTCGGCACAGTCAGCCTCACGCTGGCTGAGGGCGAGGGTTTCCGGCACCAGCAACGGCTGGCCGCTGAGGCCTTCGCTGGCCATGGCCACCTTCAGGCGCTCGTACATGATCCGCTCGTGGGCGGCATGCATGTCAACCAGTACCAGGCCAACGGCGTTCTCGGCCAGGATGTAGATGCCCTTGAGCTGCGCCAGCGCGTAGCCCAGTGGGGGAATGTCACCCTGGCTTTCAGGCAGGGCCGTCCCCGAGCCCGCAGTATTCTCCAGCGGCTTGTAAAATTCGCGATATACCGCCTGCGTCTCGGCGACAGGCAACGGCTGCGAAGGGCGTGGGGTGTACTGGTACTGGTAACCGGCACCGCTACCGCCATTGGAGATCGTATGCTGCGGCGCCTGTGGTCGTTCAAGCACAGGTGAGGCCAGGCGCATTTCACCCTGAGGGCCAAACTCACCAGCCTGCTGGCCGGTGGGGCGTACCAGGTCAGGCACGGCAGCGGGCGCTGCGAGCTGGTCCTCCGGGCGGACATCGGCCAAGGCACGGTGCAAGGTGCCGTAGAGGAAGTCGTGCACCGAGCGCCCTTCGCGGAAGCGCACTTCATGCTTGGTGGGGTGCACGTTGACATCCACGCCGTTGGGCTCGAGCTCCAGGAACAGCACGAAAGTCGGGTGCCTGCCATTGAACAGCACGTCTCGGTAAGCTTGGCGCACGGCGTGGGCGACCAGCTTGTCGCGCACCGCTCGGCCGTTGACGAAGAAGTACTGCAGGTCGGCCTGGCTACGCGAGAAAGTTGGCAGACCGACCCAGCCCCACAGGCGCAGGCCGTTGCGCTCGACGTCGATCGGCAGCGCCTGCTCCATGAAGCCCGGGCCGCAAATGGCGCCCACCCGCCGCGCACGCGCCACTTCATCATGGGCTTCGTGCAGGCTGAGAATGCTCTTGCCGTTGTGGCGCAGGTGGAAACCCACATCGAAACGCGCCAGCGCCAACCGGCGGATCACTTCCTGCAAGTGATCGAACTCGGTTTTCTCGGCCTTGAGGAATTTCCGGCGCGCCGGGGTATTGAAGAACAGATCGCGCACTTCCACCGACGTGCCTACGGGGTGCGCCGCCGGCTGCACCCGCGGCAACATGTCCCGGCCTTCGGTTTCTACCTGCCAGGCCTCTGTGGCACTGGCGGTGCGCGACGTCAGGGTCAGGCGCGCCACCGAGCTGATCGAGGCCAAGGCCTCGCCTCGGAAGCCCAGGCTCAACACGCCTTCAAGGTCTTCCAGCTCGCGGATCTTGCTGGTGGCGTGACGAGCCAGGGCCAATGGCAAGTCATCGGCGGAAATACCGCTGCCATCGTCGCGCACTTTCAGCAGCTTGACGCCGCCCTGCTCCACTTCCACATCGATGCGCCGAGCACCAGAGTCCAGGCTGTTTTCCAGCAGCTCCTTGGCCACCGAGGCCGGCCGCTCGACAACCTCGCCAGCAGCAATCTGGTTGGCCAGCCGCGGGCTAAGCAGCTGGATGCGCGAACCGCCACTCATTGCGAGGCCAGTGTGGTGGCAGGGATGTCGAGGCGTTGGCCTACCTTCAGCTCATCGGTCTTGAGGCTGTTGCTGCTGCGCAGGCTGGCCACGCTGACCTGGTAGCGCACCGCGAGCATCGCCAGGGTTTCGCCTGGGCGCACGGTGTGCTCGCGCGGGCCGGCGGCGATCTTGCCAGTGTCACGCAACCAGGCGATATAGGTGCCAGGCGGCGGATTCTGCTGGAAGTACTGGCGCACGCCGGTGTGGATCGAACGCGCCAAGGCCTGCTGGTGGCTGGCAGTGGCCAGTTTGGCAGCTTCGTTGTTGTTTGAGATGAACCCGGTTTCAACGAGGATCGATGGAATATCCGGCGACTTCAGCACCATGAAGCCTGCTTGCTCCACCCGCTGCTTGTGCAGCGAGGTGATGCGGCCCATGTTGCCCAGTACCTTTTGCCCGACATTCAGGCTGGAGCTGAGCGTGGCCGTCATCGACAGGTCGAGCAGCACACCGGCCAGCATGCGGTCCTTGTCGTCGAGGCTTACATTACCGGCACCACCGATCAGGTCGGAGCGGTTTTCCGTGTCAGCCAGCCAACGTGCGGTCTCGGAGGTAGCACCGCGGTCAGACAAGGCGAATACCGAGGCACCGAAGGCAGCGCGCGACGGCGCGGCGTCGGCGTGAATCGAGATGAACAGGTCGGCGCCCTTCTTGCGGGCGATTTCCGTGCGCTTGCGCAGCGGAATGAAGTAGTCGCCGGTACGCGTCAGCTCGGCACGGAAGCCTTTTTCGGTATTCAGCTGGCGTTGCAGTTCCTTGGCGATCTGCAGCACGATGTCTTTTTCGTGCTGGCCACGCGAGCCCGAGGCGCCAGGGTCTTCGCCGCCGTGACCGGCGTCGATGGCAACCACGATGTCACGCTTGCCGCTGGGTACGGGTGGCAGCTTGATGGCGGGCTGGGCCGGGCTCACCGGCACCGCTGGCGTGGTCGCAGGCGTCTGCACCGGGGCCGGCGCCGGGGTTGGCGCGCTGGCCGCGATCGCATCGGCTTCCTGGTCGTACAGGTCAACCACCAGGCGGTTGCCGTACTGGGCATTGGGCGCCAGGGTAAAGCTTTTCGGGGTAACCGACTTTTTCAGGTCGACCACCACGCGCAAGTCGGTCGGGGTACGCTGGGCCGAACGCACACTGCTGATCGGCGTATTGGAGGTCGCCACGTTCAACGGCGCGGCCAGGGTCGCACCATTGATGTCGATGACCAGGCGATCAGGCGCACTCAGGGTGAAGACGCTGTGCTGCACGGGGCCAGACAGGTCGAAGACCAGCCGCGTGTTGTCTGGCGCGCGCCACAGGCGCATGCTCTTGACTTGAGTGACGGCCAGAGCGTCAACGGTCACCGTTGTCAGCAGCAGCCCAACGATGGCGACCAGCGCGCGTATGCGCATACCTACCCCACTTACTGTTTATAGTGTTCGGCCAGTGCCACGCACCAGGCCTCGCCGCGAGCCCCCTGCGGCGAAAGGATCAGCGAGCGTCCGCCCGCTTGGGGGCTTATGGTAATGGTCAGGTCAGGCTTTGGCAAAACGCCCGCACCCTTTTGTGGCCATTCGAACAGGCACAGCGGGTCGCCTTCGAAATAGTCACGAATGCCCATGAACTCCAGCTCCTCCGGATCGACCAGGCGATACAGGTCGAAGTGAAAAGCTCGGACCTCGCCGATCTCATAGGGTTCGACCACGGTGAAGGTCGGGCTTTTCACTGCACCAGTATGGCCCAGGCCGCGGATCAGGCCACGCGACAGGGTGGTTTTGCCCGCCCCCAGGTCGCCCTCGAGGAAAATAACGCCGCGACCACCGGTCACCTCGGCCATCTTCGCACCAAAGTCGACCGTGGCCGCTTCATCGGCCAGAAACAGATTTAAGCCAGACACGCAGAATGCTCCTCCAACAACTCACGAATGACCGGCGCCAGATCACTGGCCGCCAGGCCTCTACCTTCTACCCCCAGACGCTCGCCAGCACAGGCATGCAGCCAAGTGCCCAGGCAGGCCGCGCTCCAGGCGTCCAGGCCTTGGGCCAATAGCGCCGCCAGAACGCCAGTCAGCACATCGCCCAGGCCGGCCCCGGCCATTGCCGGGTGGCCACGCTCGCACAGCGCCAGCTGGCCGCCCGGGTTCGCCACCAGCGTGCCGGCCCCCTTCAGGACACAGACGCTGTTGTAACGGCGCGCCAGCTTGCGTGCCGCCCCCGGGCGGTCAGCCTGCACCGCCTCGGTGGATATGCCCAGCAGACGTGCTGCCTCCCCAGGGTGCGGGGTCAGGATGCTGCCACTGGGCAGGGCCAGCGGAGTGCGCGCCAGCAAGTTCAGGGCGTCGGCGTCCCACACCTGCGGCCGCTCGGCATGGGCGACAGCCGACAACAGGCTACGGCCCCACGCCGCCTGCCCAAGGCCAGGGCCGACCACCAGCACCGTGGCGCGCTCCAGCACGCCCATCAGCTGGTTGGCCGAACTGGCGCCCAGGCACATGACCTCAGGCAGGCGCGCCAGGCTCGCGGCCACATGTTCGGGCCGGGTCGCGACGCTGACCAACCCGGCGCCGCAGCGCAGGGCGGCTTCGGCGCTTAGCAATACTGCGCCACCGGTGCCGAGGTCGCCACCGACCACCAGCACATGGCCGAAGTCGCCCTTATGGGCATGCGCATCCCGCGCCGGCAGGTGTGCGACGGTCACGCTGCTGAGCTGTTGCGGGGCATTGCCGGGGTGTTTGGTCTGCGGCATGGGGTCAAAGGCTCCAATGTCTGGCAGAATTATACGCACCTGAGCCCGTATTGCCTTGCCCATCCATGTCCGCGTCTACACCTGACCTCGCCCAACTGGCCCAATCGATCAAGATCTGGGGCCAGGAACTCGGTTTTGCCCACGTTGGCATCGCCGGGGTCGACCTTGGCGAACACGAACACCACCTGCAGCGCTGGCTCGACGCCGGCTACCAGGGCGAAATGGAGTACCTGGGCGCCCACGGCAGCAAAAGGTCACACCCCGACCAACTGATCCCGGGTACGGTGCGCGTGGTCTCGCTGCGCATGGACTACCTGCCCGACGACACCCAAATGGCCCAGCGCCTGGCCCAACCAGAGAAAGCCTACGTGTCGCGCTACGCGCTGGGCCGCGACTACCACAAGCTGGTGCGCAAACGCGTGCAGTTCCTGGCTGACCGCATTCAGGAAGCCATCGGTCCGTTCGGCTACCGAGCTTTCGTCGACAGCGCCCCGGTACTGGAAAAAGCCTTGGCCGAGCAAGCCGGGTTGGGCTGGATCGGCAAGAATACCCTGCTGCTCAACCGCAAGGCGGGCAGTTACTTCTTCCTCGCCGAACTGTTCGTCGACCTGCCGCTGCCGGTGGACGAAGCCACCACCAGTGAACACTGCGGTCGCTGCCAGGCCTGCCTGGACGTCTGCCCGACCCAGGCTTTTGTCGGGCCCTATGTGCTGGACGCGCGGCGCTGCATCTCGTACCTGACCATCGAGCTGAGGGGGCCGATCCCGGTCGAGTTGCGTTCGATGATGGGCAACCGGGTGTTCGGTTGCGATGACTGCCAGATCGTCTGCCCATGGAACCGCTTTGCCAAGCACAGCCAGGAGCAGGACTTCCAACCCCGGCACGGGCTGGAGAATGCCGAGTTGGCGCAGATGTTCCTGTGGGATGAACGCACCTTCCTGCGCAAGACCGAGGGCGGGCCGTTGCGCCGGGCGGGGTATGAGCGGTTCTTGCGCAACCTGGCGGTGGGGTTGGGCAATGCGCCATCGACGATTCCGGTGATCGAGGCGCTGAAGGCACGGCGTGACGATGAATCGGAACTGGTGCGCGAGCATGTCGAGTGGGCGCTGGCCCGACACGGCGCGCAATAGCGACCAGCCTCAGCGCTTCGCGCGAGATTCTGGATCAGCCTCAAGCCTGCGGGGTCCCTGTGGGAGCGGGCTTGCCCCGCGAAGCATCCAACACGGAGGATGGCACCGGCTCCGCCGGTGTTCGCGGCTAAAGCCGCTCCCACAGGGATTGCGCTAGATTCTGGAAATTGAGCAAGCCAGTTGTTTCCCCCAGGTACTGCATCAACCTCAAGCCTGCGGGGGTACCTGTGGGAGCGCGCTAGATTCTAGAAATTGAGCAAGCCAGTTGTTTCCCCAGGTACTGCATCAGCCTCAAGTCTGCGGGGGTGCCTGTGGGAGCGGGCTTGTCCCGCGAGGCATCCAACACGGTGTATGGCACGGGCTTCGCCCGTGTTCGCGGGACAAGCCCGCTCCCACAGGGATTGCGCTAGATTCTGGAAATTGAGCAAGCCAGTTGATTCCCCAGGTACTGCATCAGCCTCAAGACAGCGGGGGTACCTGTGGGAGCGGGCGTGTCCCGCGAAGCATCCAACACGAGGGGGGGG